>NZ_SJPT01000006.1:0-327093 GCF_007860095.1 Novipirellula galeiformis
GACTCTCTCCCTCTCTCCCTCTCTCCCTCTCTCCCTCTCTCCCTCTCTCCTTGTCTCCTTGTCTCCTTGTCTCCTTGTCTCCTTGTCTCCTTGCCTCCTTGCCTCCTTGCCTCCCTCTCTCCTCGCAAACCGCAAACCGCTATCCTTATCAGCACGTCCTGGCTCAGCACATCCTGGCATCCCCGCCCCCCATCACAGGAACCGTCCGCATCGACCCTTCGGCAATCTCCATCGCAAACGAGCACAACGAGGCAACGCGAGCGGCGCCTCGTCGCTGGCTCGACGCCGTCTGTGTGCTGATCGTGGTTGCGATCTCTGCATTGGCGATTTGGACGGCGTGGGACTTCGGTGGCGGTTACCGGCGCACCCAGGCGGCAGCGGCGATCGGGATGCTGGCGTTAATGCCACTGGGGTGCCTGGCTTGGTGGGGACGACGTCAAGCACGAACGGGCGACCTTGTTTCGCTTCGGCCACCGTTGTTGACGGTGCTGGCTTGCCTGGTGTGGATTATCGGCGTATGCCAATGCCTGCCGCTGGGGAGCGGATTGCGCGGGATGATTGCCCCGGGCAGCGTCGCTGCGTATGAGGACAGCTTGCCTGCATCGTTGGTCGAAGAGGCACATCACGACCAGGCCGAGTGGTTGCGATCGATCGCGAGTCGGCCGGCCCCAATCACCGTCGCGGCGACCTTTACCCGGGCCGCACTCTCGGGACCGGTGATGTTTGCGGCCGCATGCTGGTTAGCGGCATTATGCTTCGCTCGCCGCCGCTGCGGGATGCTGTTGTTACTCGCAACCGCGGTGGCAGGTGGCGGGTTCGCGTTTTTTGGGCTAGCCGATGGGCTGCGTCTGAGTCGAGACTCGGAGGTCGAACTGCGACAGCGTTTGATCATTTCTCCGGTCGGTGCCGACGATCCGTTTGGCCCGTTTGTGAACAACAACACGGGGGCGGGATATTTGAATCTCGCGATCGGTTGCGCTGTGGGGGTGCTTGTGTTTGCGGTGCGGCGGAACCAAGCCAAACGAAACCCAAACCGTGCGTGGCGGATCGAACGGCTACAAGATTGGCGCATCGTGGCGATCGTTCTTTTGATTGGCGTAATGATTGCGGGCGTGATGGGCAGCCAATCGCGAGGCGGATTTCTGGGGATGGCGGTGGGCTTCACCGCGCTCGGATGTTTCCATTTACGCGGCCGCGCAATGTTCGTGCCCCTGATGGCGGGAATGATCGTGCTGGGCGCTGCATGGACGTTCTTGGGCTCTTTGGGAATGCAAGAGCAAACCGGCCAGCGACTGAAGACGTTGACTGATGGCGGAGCGCTGGAAGATCCCCGGCTTAGCCATTGGCAAGATGGATGGAATGCGGGGCAACACTACTTAGTGACCGGAGCGGGAATCGGCAGCTATCGCTTCGCCTACCTGCCCTATCAACGCCTCAGCGGTCCGGGATGGTTCGTGAACGCCGATGGGATGCACATCGAATGGTGGGTCGAGGGGGGCATTTGGCTGCTACCTCTTGTGGTCATCGGGGTGCTCGGATTGATACGCCAGTTGCAACGGATTTCGCGTCATTCTCCAACGCGTTCCTGCGACGCGATACGCTCCAACGCCATTCTGGATAGCACCGCCCCGAACAGCACCACCCCAGATAGCACCGCCCCGGACAACTCCAGCCCAGATGATGCGTGCTACACCTCCGCGATGCTGAGCGCGATGACGTTCGTGTTGCCGTCGTTGTTGGTGACCCAGAGTTTTGATTTTGGGATCCTACAACCGCCGCTGTTGCTGACGTTCGCCGTCCTGTGCGGCGCGATTAGCGAGCTGGCATCGCGCCAAGCGACGCTGCGGCCCGGCACGACGACACCACGTGTCTCCCCGACGCGTTGGCATTCATCTCGATCGCTGCAGACCATCTTGACGATCGCGGTAGTGGGGATATTGAGCGTGGGATTGATGGTTGCGGCAAGCGATCTTCGCGACGCGGCGGCGGTCGAGCGGGTTGGAATCCTGCACGACCGGCACACTCAACGGAACGCCAGCGATTTGCCTGATTTTGAGGACGCGATCCGAAGCATGCAGCAGGTCGTTGCGCGGTCCCCCCACCACTCCGAAGCCCACTTGGTGCTGGCGCGAGTGATGATGGCCCAACAGCGTCGGTTGGGAGCGATGTACCTGGTCGACCAGCAGAACTTTGCCGCCAAAGAGGCCACGCGTTGGGTTTCGCCGCGCAATGTGCGCCGGGCCTATTACAGTGGCAACAATGCCGATCGCTTGGGCATCGCGCCCTTCATCCTGCCCCCTCAATCGCTGGGCACTTGGATCGAGGCGCGAAAGCACGCACTGGCGGCATTGCTTTTGTGCCCCCTGGATGATCGAGCAAGAATCATGTTGATTGAATTAGACATGCTCGACAATCACGCAGGTGCCGCCAGCCCTGAGCTATTGTCCCAGGCGGCGACATTGCGTTGCCGCAACCCACGCACCCTCCGACAACTCGAACAATTAGCCAAAGTACATCCTGGGGACACGCATAAGTAACCCATCCGAACAAAACCCGAAAACTTAAACGCAGCGAGTGAATGAGTCGGCTTCGATTTTGCCACGCAAAGTCACGTGCCGCGATGACGACCAATTACGATGGGACTAGCCTGCGGCTTTCCCCCCCAGGAAAACGAAGAAAAAAACGATACACAGAGCCCCAACGGGGCGGTCCTAACCAACCAAGGTTTTAGGGCCGCCCCGTTGGGGCTCTCGGCCTCATTTCGGAAGAAACCCCAGGGCTGCACCCTGGGCTGACATAGAGCTGCCCCGTTGGGGGCGACGAAGCAAAACAACCATTCAATCTCGAAAGCCCCGTGACCAATCCGGATCTTTCACAACCCGACGCGTACGCGAGGGACCGCATCCACTGCGACGCCCCAGCCCCGACGGGGCGGCTATTTTGTCAGCCCGCAGCGCCGCCCTGGGTTAACTCACCTTTGAACGACGACGAAAACGAACTCGACATTGACCATGAAGCTCGATTTAAACCGCGGTGATGATGTGCCCGAGTCCCAATCAGATTCTCCTCGAGCCCAATCAAACGCTTCTCGGGCACTGATCCTCCTGGGCTGGGCGATGCTCGGCACCGTGGTCGGCGTGGGTGGTGGCTATTTCGCTTACGTCAAAAAGCCGCCGGTGTTTGAATCCTCGGCGACGATCCAGGTTTCGCGCGCAAGCGGCCCCCAGAGCCAATCGCCGAATCCACTATCGCCAGAGATCGACGACCGCACCGTGATCCTGAGCGCACCGGTGATCTCGCGAGCGTTAGCTCTGGGGAAACAGGAGCCTGCGATCCAAGCGATCATTGCGGAGCGGGAGCTGAGAATCGACACGCCGATCGTCACGTCGACGGGCACCACGTACGAGGTGCATGCACGCGGCAAAACACCTCGCTCGAGTCAACAAACGACCGAGGCGATTGTCACAGCTTACCGAGATTACGCGATGGGTGATGCGAGCGGCGAAACGAGCGAATCGCCGCTCGCGATCATGCAAGAATTGCAGAGGATTCAAACTGAGCGAGTGCCCCAACTCGAGCAACAATTAAAGGAATTGGATATTCCCCGCGGGGCGTCCCTGCAAAACGACTCGGTTGTCTCGGCTGCGGCGGAGCGTTTGCAGCAACTGCGGCCGCGGATCAATGCACTCGAATCGCAACAGTTTGCCCTGCAGACTCAAATGCAGCGCGCGGAATCGCTGATTGCGGAATCCGCACCGGTGGGTGCCGTGCTGAGTGCCCTCGGGCATGCCGCCTCTTCCCTCGAACGCATTCCGCAACCGCGCCGGGAAGCCGTTGTTGCGAGGGAACCCAACTTGGGACAGGCAGAGACGGATGCAGCCCAGCGCGAAACGCAAGAGCAATTCCTAGCTCAAAAGCAAGAGCGCGAGCGAATGACCCGCGAAATCCAGCGGGAGCTCAAGCCGCTGCAATTCGAGCTGGATAACTTGCTGAAAAAATTCGGCAGCGCCCACCCGACGGTCCAAGGCGTGCAAGCCAAGATCGATCAAGTGCGACTAAAACTCGAGGCATTGCCACCACTGGGGGATATCCCCGGCGGTCCCGTGGCCCCCGGCGGGGATAACGAGAATCCTTTTGGAACGATGAAGCCGCCGACCGTGGATCTTGCCCCATACGCGGACCGAGACATTGTCGCAAGCGATCAAGCTGCGGAGACGCCAGCTTCCCCCATAGCGAATGACGCGTCCGAAGTGAATGAAACATCCAAAGCGGCGCAAGTATCGGTGTTGTTGCGGTCGCTCCGCCTTCGGTTACGCCAAGTGCAGCAGCAGTCCGCGGAGATGAAGGCGGTGGCGGAGCAAACCGCCACCACGGTTGCCGAAGAACACCGCGCCCTCCAAGAAGAGCTTCGCTTGCGGCAGGAACTGGCTCAATCACTCCTCGTACGCGAACAACTCACCGCCGGAATCCAGCACGCCGCGACCGGCCCTACGGCGGACGTGGTCCAGGTGGATATCTTGTCGCCGGCGTCTCCTGGACAACAGGTGGAACCCCAAGCGTTGCTGCATGTGGGCGCTGGCGGAGTGCTCGGTTTGATCACGGGGATCGTGCTGGCATGCCTACTGTTGGCAACATCGATCGGAGCGAATCCGCAGGACGAGATTCCAGTGACGGGACCGTGAACCGAGCAAAAAAACGAGCTGAATGCCATGCTGGATTACTCCCCCCTCGCTCAACGACCGCAGCACTGTTTTGCCGCGGGGATTGATTTGGGTGTGCAGCCTGGGTATTCTGGGCGGTTCTCCGCCAATCACCAAAGCGCTACTGCCAAAGAGATATGATGCATCGAAAAATCACGCTTGCGATTGTTCTGACGGGGCTCTTGGTCGCGATGGGTAACCTTCGGATAACGGCTCAGGACGTCGCTACCGAACAAGGGCTCCCCACCCCAGCAGTAGCGACAGCAACGACGGTGGCGGCCGAGGCCAATGCGACGGCAGAGACCATCGCGGCTGAAAGAACAGTACCGGAAAGCTTTTTCGCGTTCAGCGAAAATGGCGTCTTCAAAATTAAATTGCTCCGATTACAAACGCCCCAACAGGCACTCCAGGGCGCGGTCCAGGTCCACTTGGTCTCGGCGAATGGAGCGGTCCGCGCCGCAGCGGTGAGCGACGACGACACCGCATCCTTTAACAACACGGCGCCAGGCGCCTACGGAATCGTGGTCGCGGGACCAGGCATCTATGCGACCGTCGCCGTATTCGTCACCGATAAAAAGCAAAAAGTGGGCAACGCTGAATCGTTCCAAATGCCGGTGATCCAGGTTCGCGATGACATGCAGATCCGCAATCTAGCCAGTCATATCCCTTACCAACAACCGCATCACGCGTACGAAGATTACGAAGGGTTTGAGTCATACCAAACGCATCCCGGGAATTTTCATCGCGCTCAATTGAGTGCGGACGGGGTGTTACAAGGGCGTGTTTATGCGTTCACGAATCCTAATAGTGATCTGGATTATCAACGCACCGAAGTTGTGATCTTGAAAGACGGTCGCCAAGTCGCGCAAGTCACGCCAAGTAAATCCGGTGATTTCGAAGTGAACGGTCTGACACCAGGGAATTACGGCATCAGCGCCTCTAGCGCTCTGGGCTACGCCGCATTCGGCATCGAAGTCACCGCGTTCCCCACTCGCGGCACCACGGCTTCCCAGTCGTCCGAAAACGCCTATTCGACGCGTTTAGTCAGCATGCAACAATCCCCCTCCAGACCTCTGGGCGCGTTGCTACTGCCACGCTCGGCGGTACCTGCGGTGGAGCAGACCATCCTGAACCGGCTAAATGGTGCTAACGGCCCCGGTGCCCCGGGTGCTGGCGGCACCGCTGGCACAGGAACCGGCGGCGGACCTGGTTCTGGCGGCGGATCTGGCAGCGGGGGAGGTGGAATCGGCGGGGCCGGATTGGCAGGCATTGCTGGGATGGCGGCGTTGGGCGCTGCGGCGGCCAGCGGCTCGGATTCGGGTAACGTGATCGTTGACACGGAAGAGGCTACCGAAGCAACCGTGACCCCCACCCAACTGCCTTAATTTAGTTGCCATAATACGGGCACCTACTAACACGCTGGGTTTCCGGCGGGGGGGTGGCTTCGCTTCGGGCACCGGCCATCGGCCATCGCTGATGCGATTTACCGCTGCGAGCTTTTGCGCGGCAGGCACCTTGTGGAATCGTCTTAGATTTTCGCCCAAGCGTTTCGGTCCTGAATTAGACGTCCCATTCGCGGTGCGACAGTTCGTGGCAATCGACCGAACCACCAAACGTCCCGCTGACATCTTGATTCCGTTTGACGAAAACGCCTCGGACTCACGTCCGCAGCGGTCTAAAATGGTCGCTCCGCAACAGTCAAACGCGGGATTTCGAAAGCGGAGCCCCGGGAACCGTGCTCAACGCCAAAATGCAGTTGCGCCGCTAAGCATGCCGCTTACCAATCGGCCCTTACCGATTGGAGGCGATACCACCTAAGCCTGGACCGTGGAAAAGCTGGGGTTGTGTTTTTTGGGGTTTGCGCAATTTTCATCCCGACGGGATGAAGACAAAGCCTTCAGGATAAAGATCGCGGAACAAAAATACCTTCGCGAAATGTCCTGTCCATACCAAAGCTTTAGCAGCCCAACCTAAGCCCCCCTCGATTGCTCGCCGGCTGCGTCATCGCCCCCTCCTCCCAGCAGCGGCTAAAGGACGCACTCGACCTATTCCCCCTAACACCGCCTCCTTGATGCCCCGGGAGCGGCCTGATTCGCGGAATGACCTGACTCGCGGAATGAGCTGATGGAAAAGCAGCCCCCTAAAGCCAGATCAACGCTCCGCGTTCAGCACCCCAGCCGCGCCCCATTTCCCCCAAAGTGTCGCGCCGAACTGGCAGCGGGTCCGGAGATTCCATGCGGACGGCCGCCTGGATTTGGGAAGTTAGCACGCCATTCGTTGGCGTCTAAATGCACATTCCCCCCCTTTTTTATTTGATTTCGCCATTGAAAACTTGTTTTTGGCGACAAAAGTACTTGTGTTTGTCTCCAATGACAAGTATTTTTATTGTTGCGATACTGGCGTGGACTCGATCAGAAACAACCTCGCCGGACGATGGCGATTTGGTTCAAATCGGTTCCCACCGCTAGCCTTGGACTCCTTTGATTGAGTTGCAACGCGTTAGCATTACCCCGCCTGAGCGATACCCCGCATGTGCCCCAAAAGGGATTTTCGATGACTTGGTGCTGCGATGCATGGAAGGCAACACGAATGTTTTGTCTGCACAAGCACTGGCACGACGTGATGAAGATCGCGAGCGAGCGGGGAACGTGTCGGTTTAGAGCCATTTGACAAATGACGTGTTGAGAAATGCCGTGGGCATCAAGTTGTAGCGGCGTTCACCAGAACGTCGCCCACCGTTTTGGCGACGGTAGCGACAGCAAACTTAAAAATGCGTTCGAAAAATGCGCTCGTGCCATGCACGCAATTGCCTCGGTTTTGATGACAATCCCCCACGGTTGATGAGAAAACTTGGCGTCCAAACTTGGCGTCCGACAACGACCCGAGAAAAGACCTCCCTAAGGTACGATCATGAAATTTGCTTGCCAGATCTGCGTTGCGATTGCCTGCATCGCGGTTGTTCTCAGCGGCGAGGCGTCAGCCGAAGCGGCGAAGGTGGACTATCTGACCCAAGTCAAGCCGTTGCTGCGTGAACGATGTTACGCGTGTCACGGTGCATTGAAGCAGGAAGGCGGCCTACGTCTGGATACCGTTGCGTTGATGCGCCAGGGTGGCGATTCAGGGGCAGCAGTTGATCCCGACGACACACCCGAGTTCAACTTGATTATCGAGCGCACCGCGGACACGGACCCCGGTTCTCGCATGCCACCGGAGCATGAGGGCGAGCCGTTGACGAGCGCCCATCTCGATTTGCTGAAACGATGGATTGCCCAAGGTGCATCCATTCCCGCCGACGAGACTCCCGAAGCCGATCCCGCACAACACTGGTCGTTTCAGCCCGTGGTCCGACCGGAGGTGCCTGAAGTTGAAAATTCGAAATGGGTTCGAAATCCGATCGATGCCTGGATCGCCCAGGGCCATCACACTCACGGGGTGGTGCCCCAAGACGAAGTCTCGCGAGTGTTGTTGTTACGGCGTCTGACGTTTGATTTGATTGGACTGCCGCCGACCGCCGCAGAGATTGCCGCTTGCGTCGATGATCCTTCGCCGGACTGGTATGAAAAGGCGGTGGACCGATTGTTGGATGACCCGCGTCATGGGCAACGGTGGGCGCGTCATTGGATGGACAATTGGCGGTACAGCGATTGGTGGGGATTGGGGACACAGCTACGCAATAGCCAACGGCACATGTGGCATTGGCGCGACTGGATCGTGGAATCGCTCAACAATGATCTTCCCTACGACGAGATGGTGCGGTTGATGTTGGCTGCGGACGAACTCGCGCCCACCGATCCTGACAAGTTGCGAGCCACCGGTTTTCTGGCACGAAACTACTTTATTTTCAACCGGAATACCTGGCTTGACCAAACGGTCGAGCATGTCGGCAAGGGGTTTCTAGGGCTGACAATGAACTGTGCCAAGTGCCATGATCACAAGTTCGATCCCATCGACCACGCCGACTACTACAAGATGCGCGCGTTCTTCGAGCCGTACTTGGTGCGATTGGACATGGTACCGGGCGAGTTGAACGTCGATAATAACGGGATTCCGCGGGTATTCGATGCGATGCTCGACAAACCGACCTATCGGTTCATTCGCGGCGATGATTCGCAACCGGACGAATCGACGGTGATCGCGCCTGGCGTTCCCGAGCTGCTCGAGTTTGAAAAGCTTAGGATTGAGGAAGTGGAGCTACCACCCGAAGCGTGGCAGCCGGCCCTCCGGCCATGGGTTCTCGATGAATACCTCGCAGCGGCTCGCAAGCGATTGCAAATCAGCGAAACGAATGAGCAGAAAGCGGCTGCCACATTGGAAGCCGCCCGTAGCGCCAACGACGAGGCCCTAGCCAACGCGGCCTCCGACCAAGCGTTTGTGCCAATCCACGAAGACTTCGCCACGTTCGATTCTTCTCGTTGGCGGTTCCTCCGCGGAAAATGGGCGCATCTTCCGGGACAAGTGGAACAAACAATGGCTGGGCCATCGCGTTCCGTCCTACAACTAATCAAAAACGCTCCTCGAGACTTTGATGTGACGCTCCGCTATCGATTGCAGGGAGGCAACGTCCACCGCAGCGTCGGAATCGGTTTCGATGCCGAATGGATCGAGGGCAGCACCGAGCACGATGCGGCGGATGCGCCCCAGTTCGTCTACGCCAGTGGCATTGATGGCGGATCAAAGTTGCAGGGCACTTACACCGACAATGGCGACTCGTACTATCCCTCCAATGCGAAACAAAGCATCCCGGTGAAGCTCGGTGCGGAACACACCCTTCGCCTTCAAGTTCGCGGGGATCTGATCAATGCTTCGTTCAATGACGAACCGGTGTTAGCGTGGCGAACGCCACTCATCCGTCGCGAAGGGACGATTCAATTGATCACGTTTGATGCGATCACTTCCTTCTCTGAATTCACGTTGTCGGCGTTAGCCGATGATGTCGAACTCGTTGAGCCTAAGGAGGGGGCGCCTCCGAGCCCCAATCCTGTCGTCCAGGCTGAAGGGGCGATGGCCGCCGCGGTGGCGCAAGTCGCAGTGGCCCGCGCCGATTTGGAAAGCGTGCAAGCGCGTGCCGATGCGATGCGAGCGACATGGAGCGAGTCCGACGATGAAGCGGTTTCCGACGCCGCAGCGGTTCGCGCCCTCGCGGTCGCCGCCATCCGGGCGGAACGCAAACACGCGTTGGCCGTCGCAAAAGCCGACGTGATCGCGAACGAAAACACGTTGCGGCGAGCAGCGGAGAACAAGAAAAAGGCGGCCCAAACGAAACTCAACAAAGCCAACGAAGCTCTGAAAAAGGCGGAGTCGCTGCTGCAAGCGGAGATCAAAGACACCGATCAATTCACGCCGATGGCGGGCGCGAAGTGGACGGCGACGCGTTTTCTGCACACCGGCCAAGACGACCCTGAGGTTACGTTTCCCCAACAAAGCAGCGGGCGACGAACGGCTTTGGCAAAATGGATTACGGATCGCCGCAATCCGTTGACCGCACGGGTGGCCGCCAACCAAATTTGGACTCGGCATCTGGGGCAACCGTTGGTCGCATCCACCTTTGATTTTGGACGCAACGGATCGCTGCCGACGCATCCCGAACTGCTCGATTGGTTGGCGTCTGAGCTGATGGACAACGACTGGGACATGAAACACTTGCACCGCTTGATTGTCCTCTCGAGCACCTACCGCATGGGGTCATCGACGATGGGCCGCGAGGACTCGCTATCGAAAGACCCTGACAATCACTATTGGTGGCGACGCGTTCCGATTCGTTTGGAATCCCAGGCGGTTCGCGACGCGGTTCTGGCCTGTGCCGGGACGCTGGATGAGTCGATGGGTGGCCCTTCGATTCTGCCTCGCGACCAGGAAAAATCGCGCCGTCGCAGCCTTTACTTCTTTCATTCGAACAACGAGCGAAACCTGTTGCTAACGACGTTCGATGAAGCATCGGTGACGGAGTGTTATCAGCGGGAACAGAGTATTGTCCCGCAACAGGCACTGGCACTGACCAACAGCGCGTTGGTGCTTGAATCATCGCAGCAGATCGCCCAGGCGATCGCTGCAACACCGCTGGACGATGAGAGTTTCATCCGTCAAGCGTTTTTGGTGTTGCTGGGCATCGAGGTCAGCGACGGCGAACTGAGCGATTGCCAAGCGGCACTGACCGCTTGGCAGAAGTTACCCGAGGCGACGGCGGATTCGGCCCGCGGAAACCTGGTCTGGTCTCTGATCAATCACAACGACTTTGTCACGCTGCGTTAGCGGCCACCTATCGAGAGAGGACAAGTAGCAATGAGCAACTTCAACAACGATCACTCCCCGCGACGAGCGTTTTTGGCGGACCTGGGCATGGGCTTCACCGGCTTGGCGATGGGCGCGATGATGCACGGTGAAACACGCGGCAACGAAATCGGCTGGGCACCGCCGACCGGACAGCCACACATGCCGCCCAAGGCGAAGAATGTGATTTGGTTGTTCATGAACGGGGGAGTCAGCCAGATGGAGAGCTTCGACCCCAAACCGATGCTCACCAAATTCAGTGGCAAAACCATCTCGGAGACCCCGTTCGCCGAGACCCAGGATCCCAAGAAGTTGGCACTGGCGCGCGTCTCGGCGCCCGATGGCAATGGAAATCAGCGCAACGAACTGTATCCGCTGCAGATCGGATTTAAAAAGCATGGTGAAAGTGGGATCGAGGTCAGCGATTGGTTTCCGCATGTCGCCAAACAGGTGGACAAGTTGGCGATCGTCCGATCGATGTACACGACCGACAGCAACCACGGTGCCCAGGCCCAATTCCATTGCGGACGCCACCTAAACGACGGCGCCTTCCCCAACCTTGGGGCATGGGTTCACTACGGTTTGGGTTCACTCAATGAGAACCTGCCGCAGTTCATCTCGCTCGGCAAGCGTGAGTATTGGAACAAACGAGACGGGCACTACCTGGGGCCTGCGCATGATGCGGTGCCGTTGCGTATCGACCCGAAAAATCCGCTCGACTTCAGCAGCCCGGAACGCCCCTTTGCGGAAACCTCTCAAGGCATCGGCCAGAATCTGATTCAACAACTCAACCAGCGTCGCGAGTTGGAATATCCCAACGACCCCGCGATGGCGGCCCGGATCGCCTCGTATGAGTTGGCGTTTCGCATGCAAACTTCGATTCCAAATATCGTTGACTTCTCTCAAGAGACCGAGGCGACCCAGTCGTTGTATGGAATCGATCAACCACACTCGCGCGAGTTTGGCATGCAACTCCTTGCCGCTCGTCGAATGGTCGAACAAGGGGTTCGCTTCATCCAAATTCAACATGGCGGCGGTGGCGCCGGCGCCTGGGATGCCCATAGCGGATTGAAGGCCAACCACAGCAAACATGCGTTGTCGGTCGACCAACCGATCGGAGGTTTGCTGCAAGACCTCGACCAACGAGGATTGCTCGACGAAACCCTCGTCGTTTTTGCTACGGAATTTGGGCGGACGCCCGGCTCGCAAAAAAGTGATGGACGCGACCACCACATCTACGGCTTTACCGTCTGGATGGCCGGTGGTGGACTCAAACGCGGCGTGGTTCATGGGGCGACCGATGACATCGGTTTTCATGCGGTCGAAAACCGTCACTACGTAACCGACATCCACGCCACGATCCTGAAACAACTCGGGCTCGACTCACGCAAGTTAGAGATTCCCGGCCGTAAACGCCTCGAGATCGATCATGGCAAGGCCATCGATGACATTATCGCCTAAGCCTCGATCACCATTACCGGCGATTTTCTCTACCGGCAGAGCAAAATCGATTTCTTCACCCCTAACGGACTTCCATCACCCCGCCTGCCGAACTAATATCGCCCCCTGGCATTGAGATATTCGGAGACAACGAGCAGGCGGCCCCCCCACACTTTATTTCCCTTCAGGAATCCAGGCGCTGCCAGAATTCCGTTCATCGTTTTTTGTGGTCTTACTTTCGTTTTCTTCTTCACCATTCCAACTAACTTCACTCAAGGATTATATCCATGCGGCGCAGTACAAAACGTGGTTTTACGCTCGTTGAGCTACTCGTGGTCATCGCCATTATCGGAGTCCTCGTCGGACTCCTGTTACCCGCGGTTCAAGCGGCGCGCGAGGCAGCTCGTCGCATGCAGTGCTCGAACAACCTCAAGCAAATGGGGCTCGCACTACACAACTACCACGACACCTTCATCAAGTTGCCGATCGGCTCGCACGGCTTTCTAAGGAATTCGTGGCCCTTGGCCATCCTGCCTCAGATGGAGCAGCAATCGGTTTACGACAAATTGGTTCTGGGGATCGAAGGCAGCTCAAGTGTCACCGGTATCAATGCCGCCGTTCTCGACAATTGGGCACCTGAAGTGTATTGGTGCCCCTCGAGCGCAGCCGAGCGTATGCATCTCCGCACCACGTCTGGCAGCACGGTTAAATTCAGCACCATCTCTTACATCGGAATCGCGGGTGCTCCAACGAGCGCGACCAGCTCGACCGATCCCACCGGCGGAGGACGCTGCATCAGCGGAAGTCAAGGCTACGGATGTGCCAATGGGACCTTGCTTCCCAATCGCACCTCTCGCTTTCGCGATCTCACCGACGGGCTGAGCAATACGATGGTGATTGGCGAGTCGTCGTCATGGGGCGAAACCGCCGCCGGTGCCCGTACCGAAATTCGCAGCTCGGCGGAGTGGGGCGGATGGGCTGGTTCTGCGGCAAGCGAAACACCACCGAACAACGGGACCGGTTACACCTGGAGCGGGACTCCCTATTGCCGGAACATCACTTCGATTCGCTATCCGATTGGCTTGACTCGCGAGATCACGGGATCCGGCGGCAACCATCGCGACGGTGTTAATAACTCGCTGCACTCGATGCACCCCGGCGGAACGCAAGTTCTACGCGCCGATGGTGGCGTCGCGTTTATGACCGAAAGCATGGAATTTGTTATCCTGCGAAACCTTTGCATCCGAGACGACGGCAACGTCATCCCCGGTGACATTTTCTAATCATTTGCCGCTTGAGAGTCTGGGAGCAACCGCACGATGCTTGCTGTGGTTGCCCCAGACCGAGGCGGCGATCAGGTTCGCTTTCTCTTAGCCCAACTTTGACACAACGTAAATCACAATGAATCTTCCTTCCATGAATTCTCCGCTTCGGATTGCCAACTTGATCAAGCGTGCCGGATGGATCGCACTGATCCCCTGCCTGATCGTGACGCTGGGATGCGGCGCAGGCGAACCGCGTACGTCCACGGTGGTTGGACGCGTGACGCTCGACGACCAGCCACTCAATGCCGGCAGCATCCTGTTGCTTTCCGAAACAGGTGACAGCGGAGGAGGCGAATTGAACGCCGACGGAACGTATAGCCTGGTCTGCAAACCGGGCAGCTACTTGGCCGCAGTCATGCCCCTTGCCGTGGAAGTCGGCGAGGACGGGGCTCCTCTGAATCCGGCACAATCCGCCAATGCAATGAAGATCCCACCGCAATATCAAGACGTCGGCAGCAGCAAGCTCACCGTCGACGTCAGCGCCGGCGACAACACGTTCGACGTGCAATTGGTTTCCAAACCCGCCCGCTAGTCCGGTCGCGACCTTGTCTGGCCGCAGTGCGATCTCAACGAATCTCGCCGCCCGCCCCGTTTCCCCACGCTCCCGAGGGCCTCAGTACCCTCGGGTCAATGGATTCGGTTCGTAACGCGGACGCCCAGCGAGCGTAGACCCTTCCTGCACTGGCCGGGTTTCCTAGCGTCGTCTGACAAATCGAGGTTCATCTGACAAATGACGTAGGATTCAAGCCATAGCTGCGCACCGCCAGCACGGGGGCGACCGTCTAATGACGGTAGCGACCGCAAAATGAAGAAGGCTGCAGAGTGCAGCCCCTCACGCTAGATTCTCACGCGGGATTCTCACGATCCGTCGCCAAGCCGCGGAAAAACGAGTCAAAGGCGGAGAGCACCGCGCACTCTCCCTGGGGCTGGCGCACGATGCCTAACGATGCCTAACGATGCCTAACGATGCCTAACGATGCCTAACGATGCCTAACGATGCCTAACGCTCGTTCTATCCTTGGGGCTGGCGTTCCCGGCTATCACACTTTCCCGGCTATCACGCGATGCGATTGGCAGCGCATGCAAAATTTGCCAAAAGCAATGCCGCAATTATAGATGGCACGTCCTTGGGCGCATCGAGGTGCAGCCACCGCCTGAGCACGATGATCAAATCACCGTGATACGGCCCATGTTTTAGCAGTCCAGCACAACGTGATTGCAAACATGTTGGAATCGCTTCGCGTCAGACTGCGTTCATGGACAAAGACGACACGGATGACGAGTTTTATTCAAATAGTCTCATGGCAATCCTTCTTCAGAACGATAACCGCCCGCGATGGAACTTCATACATTGACTTATCGACGGGCTTTTGTGAAACAAGTTCGGGCTGGGAAGTGTCGACGGCTATTTCCCAGGTACCGGGGGCTCCTTCTTGGATTCCGAATTCGATGGGTTCGGCTGCGGCGTTGATCATGACGTAGAGGTCGCCGTCGTTTTGGGAGGATCCGTGAAGGCAGTAGGCGAGTTGCTGGGAGGGGGGCGACATGTCGACGAGGTGGCCGGTGCCGTACCACTTGATGTCATCTCGCCAGAATCTTGAGCGACTGATCGAAGGGTGTGCTTTGCGGAAGGCGATCATCTGTTTGACGAAGTGAAAGATTTCGCCGCATTCACTTCGGCGGTTCCAGTCGAGCCAGCTAGTTTCGTTGTCTTGGTTGTACGGGTTGGTGTTGCCGCCCTGGGTTTGCATGAATTCATCGCCCATGCGGAACATCGGCGTTCCGTTGGAAAGCATCAGCAGGCAGATGAGGTTCTTGATTTGCTGCTTGCGGAGTTGCTGGACTTCGGGTGGGACGCCCTCGTCGCCTTCCCAGCCACTGTTCCAACGGTATTCTTTGCTGCCATCGGTGTTGTTGTGACCGTTGGCCCAGTTACGTTTTTCGTTGTAGGAAACGAGGTCGTAAAGCGTCGATCCGTCGTGCGACGTGATGTAGTTGATGCTGAGCGGCGGTTGCAGGGCGTGAAAGCGATCGTCGGGGAATAGATCGGCGCTTCCGTAGAGTCGTGTCATCAGATCGGCAATCATGCCGGTGTCACCGCGAACGAAACGCTGCAACGTGTCGCGAAAATGTGCGTTCCATTGCATCCAACGTTGCCCGGGGAATTTTTGTCCGAGTTGGAATTCGCCTCCCGCGTCCCACGGTTCGGCGATGAGGCGATTGTTGGTTAGGTCGGCGTTGGTGCCGATCTCGCTGACGATTGGCGGGTCGTGGAGGTTGATCGAACCGTCGGAGTTACGGGTAAAGATGGACGCGAGATCGAAACGAAATCCGTCGACGTGCTGCTGTTGGTCCCAAAATCGCAGGCTGTCAACGATGTGTCGTCGCATCGCTCGATTGGCAGTGTGGAGCGTATTGCCCGTGCCGCTGTAGTTGGCGAATGGCGAGTTGGGATTACCAGTCATCATGTAGGCCGAGCTACTGTCGATGCCTTTGAAACTGTAGGTCGGCCCGGTGTGGTCGCCTTCACACGTGTGGTTGTAAACGACGTCCAAGATGACTTCGATTCCAGCGGTGTGAAGGGCTTGGACCATGGTCCGGAATTCGAGTTGCTGGCTACAGACGTCAGGATTGGTTCCATACGCATGGTGCGGCGAATAGAAATTCAGCGGCATGTATCCCCAGTAGTTTCCGTCGTCGGGATCAAACTGAAAAATCGGCATCAATTCGACTGCCGTGATCCCAAGATCGACGAGGTACGGAATTTTGTCGACAACGCCAAGGAACGTGCCGCGATGGGATTCGGGTACTCCGGAGTTCGGGTTGCGTGTAAATCCACGGATATGCAATTCGTAGATAACGAGGTCGTTGCCGTGACGTGGCTGCCGATCGTCTTGCCAATCGAATCCACACAATTGATTCGGCAACACTCCCAGCGGTGCTTGACCCGCATTCGATCCTGGCCGGCACGCTGCTTCGCGACAGAAGCCTTCAGGAAAGTAGACGCTTTGGGCACACGGATCGAGCAGGATTTTCTCGTGGTCGAAGCTGTGCCAATCGTAGCCCGCCTGCGGCGCTGGCCCGTCGACGCGGTAGGCATAGTAGGCGGCGCCTTTCGCGTTCAGATCACTGACGCGGCAATGCCAAACCGGCCCCGATTTGTTCTTCAAGTAGTCGAAGTCATACTCAAAAATCGGATGGACGATGTCCTGCTTGGTAAACAAGAGCAACCGGACCGCTTCGGCGTGTTTGGAATAGAGCGAGAAGTTGAACGCTTGCTCCTCCTCGACCCACGTCGCGCCGAGCGGGTAGGGCGTGCCCTCGATTTGTGACCAGGTTTTCATTTTTGTTCTCTCTCGTAGCCTAGGCTACGCGAGTTTGATGCCTTCAAAGACTCGATAGGCGAACAGCTTGATGCGATCGTTCAGCAGGAACCAAGCCAACGCGTACACCCACACCAATCCTGCCAATTCCCAGCCGATCGGAGCCATGAAGATGCCGTACACGGACAACAACGTCGCGATGACCTGCGTTCCCAGGACTGCGGCGAACAGAACTTTTGCAGGCCGAATCGACCAAAACGGACCACGCGTTCTCGTCACAAAAACGGTCAGATGACCGGCGACGGAAAGTTTCAAATAGATCAACGATTGAATCGTGTCCCGGTCGAACTTGTAGACTTGCTCGGCCAGATAGAACAGCAGGAACGAGGCAACGACTCCTGCGACTCCCAATGTGCAGGCGACACCCAACACCATTCGCATGTTCCATTGCTCGGGCATTTCGGCGTATCGAACACGGTCGTAAGCAATTGTCAAGATCGCACCATCGTTGAGCAACGCGAGCAACACAATCATGACCGCAGTGACGGGATAGAAGTTGAACACCAATATCGACAGCGTCATGAAGAACAGCACACGGATCGTTTCGGCGATTCGATAGATGGCGTAGCTGTTCATCCGCTGGAAAATCTTGCGAGCTTCCTTGATTGCGTCGATCACGACCGAAAGGCCCGGCGAAAGCAGTACGATGTCGGCAGCCGCCCGTGCCGCGTCCGTTGCTCCCGAAACTGCGATTCCGCAGTCCGCCTTTTTGAGGGCCGGAGCGTCGTTGACTCCGTCTCCCGTCATGCCGACGATGTGCCCGTGATTTTGCAAAACGCTGACAATATGGAACTTGTGCTCGGGATAGACCTGGGCGAATCCATCGGCCGATTCGATCATGGCGTCGACTTGTGTTGATTCTTGATAGCTGGTGTCCTGAAACACTTTGGCGTCAACAAATTCGCGTCCCATGTCCAGCTGAGCGGCGATCTCGCGACCGATTGCCAACTGATCGCCGGTCACCATCTTCACGGCACACCCCATCGCGCGTGCCGTGGCGATCGTCGACTTGGAGTCTTCTCGCGGTGGATCAAACAGCGGCAACACGCCCAGCAAGCGCCAACCGTTGTGTGCATCCCACTGGGCAACGCCTAACGATCGGAAACCACGGGCTGCGAACTGGTCGACGGCATCGTTGACCGAGCCACGAATCGCTTCGGCATCGGGCAGCAGATCGAGGATAACCTGCGGAGCGCCCTTAGAAGTCTTGAATTCGCCACCGTCGCGGGCGTGGACTGTCGCCTCGGTACGCTTGTGCACCGGATCGAACGGTTGGAAGTGAACGACTTGATAGGGTGCGGTTGTCGCCGAATCACATTCGGCCAAAATGGCTTGGTCAATCGCGTCTTGGTTCTCGGCACGCGAGGCCAACGCGGCGGCGCGTAGAATCTCTTCCTGTGTGATCGTTTCCATCAAGAACGGATCACCGAGCTTCAATTTGTTTTGCGTTAGCGTGCCGGTTTTGTCGCTACACAGCACATCCATGCCCGCCAGTTCCTCGATCGACGCCAGCCGACTGACGATCGCTTGACCACGTGCCAGCACTCTCGCCCCGACGGCCATCGTCACGGACAACACGGTCGGCATCGCAACAGGGATCGCGGCCACGGTCAACACTAATGCGAACTGCAACGTCTCGGCGATCGGATCGCCCCGAAACAGAGCAACCAACAAGATCAAGGCGACCAAAACGACCGCGACAATGATGAGGAAGTCGCCGATTTTCAACACGGCCTTTTGAAAGTGGCTTGTCGTGTGAACCGTTTCGACCAAGTGGGCTGTTTGTCCAAAATAGGTATTGCCACCTGTGCCAAAGACCAACGCGTCGATTTCGCCTTGTTTGATAATCGAACCTGAATAGACGGTCTCGCCCGAGTTGCGAGTCACCGGCAACGATTCACCCGTCAACGCCGACTGATCGACTTCGACCGAATCACCGTCGAGCAATTTGGCATCCGCGGGCACGATATCCCCTAAACGGACTCGGACGACATCGCCAGGCACAAGCTTACGAGCGGGCATCGAAGTCCATTTTCCGTCACGTTTGACACGTGCATTGAGTGCCAGTCGTGATTTGAGTGCCGCGATCGCGTTGCCCGCTTGAAACTCCTCCCAAAATCCGACAATGGCGTTTACGATCAACAACGTGAGAATGATTGCGAAGTCGGCCCAGTGTTGCACCAAGGCTGAGAGCACGGCAGCTACTTCGATCATCCAGGGAATCGGCCCCCAGAAATAGCTAAAAAGTTTCAACAGCGGATTAGCGGCCTCTTCTGCCAACTCGTTCGGCCCGTACTTTGCCAAGCGCGCGGCTGCTTCGACCTGAGTCAGTCCTGCTGGCGTGGTTGCAAGCTGAGTTTCCAGCTCCGCAGCGCTGAGCGTTTGCAACGGTTTGCTTTTGGATTCGAGCGTGGTGTTCATGATTCAAGAACCGGTAAGGGACGCCGAAACAATAAAACACGTCATTGGATTCGTAGCTACGTTCGCCAGACGGCGGAATCCACGTTCTGGCGAACGTAGCTACTCGGACGATTCATTTGTCGCCCCTGGGGGGCGAGGGACTCGTAGCCTCGTCCACTACGTTTCGGACGAAGGTCGACTCAATGACTCCATTTCCACTCGCGAATCTCGGGCATGTCGCGACCGTGCTTGCAGATGTACTGCCGGTGCACGATCAGTTTGTCGGCGAGCTGTCGTTTCAGCGTGGCTTCTGGTTCGCCGGTTTGCGGCAAGCGGTCGATCGTGTCCATGACCAAGTGGAATCGGTCGAGGTCGTTCAGCACGGTCATGTCGAATGGTGTGGTGATCGTTCCTTCTTCCTTGTAACCGCGAACGTGAAAGTTATCGTGGTTGGTGCGGCGATACGTCAGCCGATGGATCAACCACGGATAAGCATGGAAGGCAAAGATGACTGGCTTGTCTTGTGTGAATAGTGCATCGAATGCGTCGTCGCTCAGGCCGTGTGGATGCTCGGTCTGAGGTTGCAATTTCATCAGGTCGACCACATTGACCACGCGAATCTTTAACTCCGGTAAGTGCTCTCGCATGATCGAAACCGCTGCCAGAGTTTCCAGCGTCGGAACATCGCCGCAACAAGCCATCACCACGTCGGGCTCGCCGCCGTCATCGTTACTGGCCCAATCCCAGACTCCGATTCCCTCGGCACAATGTTTCTCCGCCGCTTCCATCGTCAACCACTGAGGTGCGGGGTGCTTGCCCGCGATCACGACGTTGACGTAGTGTCGACTGCGTAAACAATGGTCCGTGACCGACAGCAAGCAGTTTGCGTCCGGCGGCAAGTAGACACGCACGACGGACGCTTTCTTGTTGACGACATGGTCGATGAAGCCAGGGTCTTGGTGCGTGAACCCATTGTGGTCTTGTCGCCAAACGTGCGAGGCGAGCAGATAGTTCAGCGAAGCGATCTTGTGACGCCACGGCAAACCGCTGGTGACCTTGAGCCACTTGGCGTGCTGATTGAACATCGAATCGACGATGTGGATGAACGCTTCGTAACAATTGAACAGGCCGTGCCTGCCCGTCAGCAGATAGCCTTCGAGCCATCCTTCGCATTGGTGTTCGCTGAGCATTTCCATCACGCGGCCTGCTGGCGCGAGCGACTCGTCGTTGGCGACCGTGCGAGCGTCCCATTGGCGGTCAGTGACGTTGAACACGGCTTCCAAACCATTGGATGCCGTCTCATCCGGACCAAAAACGCGAAAGTTTTGCTCGTCGCTATTCATTTCAACCACGTCACGAATGAAGCGGCCGAGTTCGTGCGTGTCACCGATTCCCTGAACTCCCGGCTGAGGAACATGCACGGCGTAGTCACGGAAGTCCGGTAGCTTCAAATCTTGTAGTAACTTGCCGCCGTTGGCGTGAGGGTTCGCGCCCATGCGTCGATCTCCCTGCGGGGCCAATTCAGCAAGTTCTGTTTTCAAACGCCCCGAATCATCAAACAATTCTTCCGGCCGATAACTTCGCAGCCAGTCTTCCAATTGCTGCAAATGCTCGGGGTGAGTCGCGGGATCGGAAAGGGGAACTTGATGTGCATGAAACGTGCCTTCGATCTGCACGCCATCGACGACTTTCGGTCCCGTCCAACCTTTTGGCGATTTCAACACGATCATCGGCCAACGCGGACGTGTTAAGTCTCCGTTTTCTCGTGCGTTATGTTGGATACGCTTGATCTGCTCGATCACCGTGTCCAACGTCGTTGCCATTGCTTCGTGCATTAGCTCCGGATCGTCGCCTTCGACGAAATGCGGCGTCCATCCGTAGCCTCGAAGTAGTTGATCGAGTTCTTCGTGTTCGATACGGGCCAAAACGGTTGGGTTGGCGATCTTGTAGCCGTTGAGATGCAGGATCGGCAGCACCGCGCCGTCGCTGGCCGGGTTGAGGAATTTGTTGGAGTGCCATGCCGTCGCCAACGGTCCCGTTTCTGCTTCACCGTCGCCGACAACACAGGCGACAATCAGTTCCGGATTGTCGAACACGGCACCGAACGAATGACTAAGCGAATAGCCAAGCTCCCCGCCTTCGTGAATCGAGCCGGGGCACTCGGGTGAAGCGTGGCTGGGGATGCCACCGGGGAACGAGAACTGGATGAACAGTTTGCGCAGCCCTGCTTCGTCCTGACTAATCTCGGGGTAGATTTCGCTGTACGTGCCTTCCAGGTACGTGTTGGCAACGACCGATGGCCCGCCGTGGCCTGGGCCGGAGACATAGATCATGTCGAGGTCGAACTTCTTGATGATCCGGTTGAGGTGGGCATAAACAAAATTCTGTCCCGGCGTGGTTCCCCAGTGGCCGAGCAACATGTGTTTGATGTCAGCGAGTTCAAGCGGTCGCTTCAGCAACGGGTTGTCGTAGAGATAGATCTGTCCGACCGACAAGTAGTTGGCTGCACGCCAGTAGGCGTCAATGTTGTGAAGCAGCTCAGGGGAAAGCGTGCGTTGATCCTGCATGGTGGTCATGGATAGGTTCCTTTTTCGGTATTGAACGTCGTCAAAACTTTCCGCGAGGGGGACCAAAATTCTTGACGCATTTTGTTATGGGTTGACCTTGGATCGCCGGAAACACTCATCGTTGCCACCGAATCAGGTCGAGTTCCAACGGCACATTGACGCTTTCGTGTTTTGGCACGATTCGCGGCGTGAAGTCTGTGGTTGGGCGCGTTGCCGATACTGCGGCGCGATAGGTCGCCCAGTTTGCATTTGCCCCCTCCGGCATGCTGGTTCGTGTCATTTCTTGTCGAATGGTTGATTCGTCATTGACTGCATCAGCGAATAGTTCGACTCGAACAAAGCTCGGATCAAGCCCATCCAGATACACGTCGACTTCAAAGTCATGCTCCTCGTCGTTGGATACGGTTCTAAGATCGCCAAACTTCAACGAAGCCCACTTTTCACGAAGTGAGCGTTCCCAATGGACAATGTTCGTCCCCACGGTGCCGCCGAGCGCCGAACGATTACGATAGGCAGTCGCCGCAGGCAAATAGTGTTGCTCGGTGTATTCGCGGACCGTGCGAACGGCCGAAAATTGCGGAGTCAGTTGCGACATGCTGGCCCGCATTCGAGACAACCACTTAGCGGGAATGCCTTGCTCGTTGCGGTCGTAAAATTCCGGAATGACGTCGTTTTCAAGCACGTTGTAAAGTTGTTCGGCTTCGATGACGTCCCAAGCTGGGTCATCGCCGTGCTCCTGGCCGTCGCCGATCGCCCAGCCAACTTCCGGCGTATAAGCCTCGGCCCACCACCCGTCCCGTTCCGACAGATTGATCCCGCCGTTGACCAGCACCTTCATGCCGCTGGTTCCGCTCGCTTCCCAGGGACGGCGAGGTGTGTTAACCCAAACGTCCGAGCCTTGGACGAGATGCTCGGTGAGCGACATGTCGTAGTCGCTCAAGAAAATCACATGCTGTCGCGCGCCCGGATGTCGAATGAACTCAATCCATTGGCGAATCAGGTCTTGCCCGGCGTTGTCCGCTGGATGTGCCTTGCCAGCGATAATGAGTTGCACCGGACGCTCGGTGTTGGTCAACAAACGCAGCAACCGCTCCGGATCATGCAAAAGCAAATTCGGCCGTTTGTAAGTTGCGAATCGACGAGCAAAACCAAGCGTCAATGTGTTCGGATCAAACAGGTGCTTGGCCGCTTCGACTTCCTCCGGCGACGCCCCCGAACCCGCCAACTGACGCGACAGACGGTGGCGGGCGTAGTCGACCAGCGCGTGAGTTGAATCCACTCGAAATTGCCACAGTTGCTCATCCGAAACCTGGCAAATATCACACTCCAACGTTTCGCTCGTTCCAAGCCAACGATCCTTGCCACAGGAATGCGTCCACACCTCGTCCGCTGCCGCCGAATCCCAACTCGGCATGTGAACGCCGTTGGTCACGTGTCCCACCGGTACATCGTCCTCGGGCCAATTACGAAACAATGGCTCGAAGATTCGGCGGCTTACCTGGCCATGCAACCGACTCACACCATTGACACTGCCGCTTCCACGGATCGCCAAGTACGCCATGTTAAACGTCTCCGATGCGTCACCGGGGTTTTGCCGACCGAGTGCTAGCAGGTCTTCGACTGAAATACCGAGACTCGTTTGCGCATATGGCCCTAGGTACTGCTCGATTAAGTTCGGTGCAAAGCGATCGAAGCCGGCTGCCACGGCGGTGTGCGTCGTGAACAGATTTCCCGCCCGCGTCACTGCTAATGCCACCTCGAAAGGCTGGCCCGATGTTTCCATAAAGCAGCGGGCGCGTTCCAAAACAGCAAACGCCGCGTGTCCTTCGTTCAAGTGACACACGTCCGGAGCAATCCCAAGCTCCGTCAGCAACCGCCAGCCACCGATCCCCAAGATCATCTCTTGCTTCAGCCGCAACTCGGGTCCGCCACCATACAGCTCGCTCGTGATTCCTCGATGCTCTGGGAAGTTGGCGGCGTCGTTGCTATCGAGCAAGTACAACTTCACACGCCCCACCTGAACCTGCCAAGCACGCAACCAAACCGAGTAACCCGGCAGTTTGATTCTCAATCGCAACCACTCTCCATCCGCGTCGCGAAGGGGTCGGATCGGCAACTGACCAGGGTCGTTGTACGGATACAGCGCGTGTTGCTGTCCTTCGTTGTCGATCGCTTGCCGAAAGTAGCCTTGTTGATAGAGTAAGCCGAGTGCAACAACCGGCACGCCCAGATCGCTGGCCGCTTTCAACTGATCGCCCGCGACGTTTCCCAGACCTCCGGAATAGATCGGCAATGCGTCACTGAGCATGAACTCCATGCTGAAGTACGCCACCATTGGTAGTGGATGAGGTATCGAGTCCGTTTTAATTTGTAGTGGACGAGGCAACGAGTCTCGCACCGCAGGACTCGTAGTCGCATCCATGACGCCCGTTACGGACTTGTCACCATGGGTTTGCTGAAACCACGCTGGTTGTTCTGCCGCTTGCCGACGAGCCTTCACCAATTCAGCCACTTTGCTACGAAACTCGGTATCGTCCAAAACGTGCTCGATGCGCTTCCGCGACACTGTTTGCAGCACCACCCACGGATTGTGAGTGATCTCCCAAAGCTCAGCATCCAGTCGACGCCAAACCTCGTCGGTCGCGTGATTCCACGACGACCGCAAGTCCAGCGCCAACTCGGCCAGCGAATCAAAGCCGTCGATTTCAACGGGCAGGAGATCGTAGATCGGGTGCACGTGTCGCGGGTTCGTGGACATAGCTATTCTGCCAACCACTGGCGTGCTTGATCAATTTCGCTGACATCAAAATAACGAATCTTGGCTGTCGTGAACGGCTTGCAGAACACCGCCATGCCGCGTTCCCATTTCTTCTCCCCGACGATCGCTAGTCGTTCGATGTCATTAAAATGTTTAACGTCGAACTTGATGTCTTCCCACATCGCCCCGGCATCCCAGCCATGAAAATCGTGCATCGCAAACAAAATACGAATCTTGCCGCACTCTTCAATCTGACGTTCCACCGACGGCACGAACAATTCGTATGCTTCTTTGTCAAGCTTCCCAGAGATTTGAATCTCCAGATACTTTCCTAGCTGGACTTCACACAATTCGACCGACATGGCTTCACCTCTTTTTGGTTAATCGTTGTTGAAAACTGATCGAGGAACAGTGGCTACGCAGATGCGATGCCAAACTGAAAAAATCGCGAAAACGGCTCCGGGGAGAACATCCATGTGCGCACCTAGACATCGAATGTGCGAATGTGGGCAACTGCTGCAATCGGAGTTCATGATCGAAGCGGTAGACGACTGGCTCGCCAGTGGGCACCTCCAGTCCGACAACCTTCTCATCCGTAAGACCCTTGAGGTACTTGATGAGTGCTCGCAACGTATTGCCGTGGGCGACGATCAAGATTGAGTCAGCAGATGCGAACGCAGGCACGATCGTTTCGTGCCAGTACGGCAACGCTCGCTCGATGGTGTCCTTGAGACTTTCACCACACGGCAACTGCGCCGGATCGAGGCTAGCGTAGCGACGGTCGTTTCCCGGAAAACGTTTGTCGCCTTCAGACAAAGCGGGTGGACGAACATCGAAACTACGCCGCCACCGTTGCACCTGCTCTTCGCCGACCTTCTTTGCCACTTCGTGTTTGAATTGGCCTTGCAGTGATCCATAGTGCCGTTCGTTCAATCGCCAACTGCGATGAACGGGAATCCACATTTGATCCATCTCTTCGAGGGCCAACCAAACCGTTTTGATCGCTCGTTTAAGCACGGATGTGAACGCGATGTCGAATTGCAATCCATCGTGGAGCAATCTTCGCCCCGCTTCCACTGCTTCAACATGGCCGAGCTCAGACAATCCAACGTCGGTCCAGCCAGTGAAGCGGTTTTCCGCGTTCCAGGTGATCTGGCCATGTCGGAGTAGCACCAGCGTTTTGTTGGGCGGCTCAGTCATCGAACGTAATCAGTGGTTTGAGAACTCCGTCTTCTTTGGTTTCCATCATATGCAACGCTTTGTCGACTTCATCAAACGCGAATCGGTGTGTCGTCAACGGGGACGGATCGACTCGTCCACGTTCGATTAGCGCGAGCAAGCGTGACATGCGGACGTTTCCGCCTGGACAGAGTCCTGTGCGGATGACTTTGTCACTCATGCCGACTCCCCAATCAACGCGAGGAATCTCCACACTGTCGCCGTGTCCGAAGTAACCCGCGACGGAAATCGTCCCGCCAGGTCGAGTCGCTTTCACACACGCCTCGAATGTTGTCTGTCCGCCCAGGCACTCGATGGTCGAATCGACGCCGACGCCGCCTGTCAGCTTGCGAATCTCTTCGACTGGATCGCCTTGCGTGTAGTTGATCGTTTCGTCTGCGCCGAAATGACGAGACATTTCCAAACGTTTCGCCACGCCGTCCACACCGATGACCAGTCCAGCACCGAGCAACCTCGTCCCAACGGTTGCCATCAGTCCCACAGGCCCTTGGGCGAAGATCGCCACCGTTCCTCCCAGCGGAATATTCGCATGTTCGGCACCCATGAAGCCGGTCGACAACATGTCGCAAGCATAGACAGCGATGTCGTCAGAGACCGAGCGAGGGATCTGTGTCAAATTGGCGTTTGCATCGTTGACATGAAAGTACTCCGCAAAGTTGCCATCTTTTGTATTCGCATACTTCCATCCGCCGAGCATCGTTCCGCACTGCGACGTGTAGCCTCGCTGACAGTTCTCGCAATGGAAACATGGGGTGATCGCATTCACTGCGACGCGGTCACCTTCTTTAAAACCACGAACTTCCCTGCCAAGTTTCGCAACCACACCAACGGCTTCGTGACCTAGTGTCAAACCGTGCCGGTCTCCGATGGCTCCTTTGAGCGTATGGACGTCCGAGGTGCACACGAGTGCTCGAGTCGTTTTCACGATCGCGTCATTCGGGCCGGGTTCGGGAACCGGCTTGTCAACGAATTCGACTTTGCCAAGTCCTTGCATCACAAACGCCTTCATTGTTCCCGTCATCGTTCGTTTCCGTTGCGTTGGAGATTGTGCTAAACCCGTTGCTTGAACGTAAAAGGCAAACGTCGTACCGCACGCAACGACATCTTCAAAGCCGTATGTTTCAAACTCAAGACTTGTGCCCAGTCGCACAACTGCGCAGCGAGTTGCCCATCGGTGACCAATCGTTTCACGCTAGGCATCCTCACCGCAGCCCTCTTCGTGGGATCAGTTTCACTCTGCAGCACCCAATTCCCACCCACGACCTGCGGTTTTTCCATCCCCGGATTCCTCGGCTACAGAATCGCCATCGTGATGGGTGATGGAATCACGCGAGCGATCAAACGCAAGTCAAGTTGGGATGTGGATGAGTAGCAGCGGTATGAAAACGCTTGCGTTCGCTCTCGAGTATTGTTTACATCGATTGCGTCTCAACCACGCAACGCTGCCATCGTTGCAAATACGGCGACTCCTGCACCAATCATCGCCAGCACGATGAGTGTGAGGACGGTTCGCCATCCGATGGAAGTCGATACGTTACTCACAGTGCCCGTCACCAACCTCGCGTCACCAACCTCGCATGGAGAACGGAGAGCCCCATAAGCGGAATCGAGAGGATCGTACCGATTAACTCGATGACCAACAACAACGGCGGCATCGAATCGGGTGATTTAGGAAAGACGTTTGCCAAGTCCAGAACGTAGACAAGGAAATAGCAGAATCCAATCACCACGGATGCCCAGTAAACCGGCGTAGAACCGGGTCTGACCAAGAATGCCGCGACGATTCTGACGATGCCCAGTGTGGCCAGGAAGAGGTTGAAAGCCGCTAGAATTGCAGGGTTGATATGAGAGAAGTCTCGGGTTTCAATCGGTCCGCCGGGCACCAGACTCGCCAACAGTACAAACGACGCAAATAACAACAACGACAATGAGATTCGGCTAAGAAGTGGCTTGTCCATCGCTCTATTTTGGCAGCATCAGCTCCGCTCCTTCGGCGAGACCGACCTTTTCGATGTGTCCGGTGAGAAGCTTCCCTGTTGTTTCGTCTTTAAACAAACGACGCACGCGTGTGGATGTGCAGAATGAGTCAGATTCCCAACGGCATCCTTTGCATAGCCCCAGACGAGCGTGCCGGTGACCTTACATCGGTGCTGCCAATGCGGCCTTCAAGATCGCGACTTGCGCCATCGCCGTGTGATGATGCTTTTTGATACGCTCGTGGGCTTCTTGCTGACGTCGGTGAAGGTCCGATTGTTTGACGTGTTGATCGCATAGCGTCTGATCCAACTCGGTGTCGGAACCATTTTGAAGGCTGGTCGCCAAATTCTTTTCGTGATACTCGATGCTTCCTTCGAGCGACGCGACTGAATCCGCGTGCTGGTCCAGCGAGGCACCATGTTCATTGATTTGCCGGAGGGCTTCTTGAAGCTGCGCGACTGCGGTGGAGTGTTCTGCGCGCCAGTTTTCGATGTCGTCTTTCCAGCATTCCACGTCGCTGTGCCAATGTCGGTGGTCGGCGTGCGATTCGGCAGCCGTCTTCAAACTAATGGTCATTCTGTTAGCTCCTTGAGCGTGCATTAATCGGGTTTCTGATTTGTTTGATAACGCAAGGCGTGTACCAAACGGAATCGAATTCGCATTGCCACCTCGCTGACTCACTCGTTCCCTCACTCCAACCGTTTTGGTTCACGCGATGCCCATGCAACTCGACCACCTCCTCGAAGAGATTCATGCACTTGAACGATCCGTCGCGGACAAAGTTCAGCAAACGAAAAAGGAGCTGACTTATGAGATTGCCCACGGGCGGGCAGTTTTTGGCCAAGATGTGCGTCGGCGTCACAGGGCACTGGCCAAACGAGCTTGGCGGACCATTTGTGAGTCTTCGTTTTTGACGATCGCGACCGCGCCAGTCATCTATTCGCTACTGATCCCGATTTCGATACTGGACCTCTTTGTCAGCCTCTATCAATGGATTTGCTTTCCGGTTTACGAGGTCCCCCATGTTCCACGCAAAGAATACGTCGTCGTCGATAGGCAATCGTTGGCATATCTGAACGTGATCGAGAAGGTGAACTGTGTTTATTGCGGCTATTGCAATGGCGTATTGGCCTTTGCACGCGAGGTCGCTTCAAGGACCGAGCAGTACTGGTGCCCCATCAAGCACGCTCGACGAGCCAAAGGCTGCCACAGCCGCACGTGTTTGTTCTGCGAGTTTGGTGACGCAGAAGGCTACGCTGAAAACTTGCAGGAGCTGCGGAAACAGTTCCAGGACCTGGAGCCCCCCAGTAAGACTGCGACTTGAAATCGAAGGCAAGGGAGCGACGTATGATGGGATCGGAAGTGCATTGGCTCGAATCGTCGACGTGATTCTGCACGATCAAGGTTCGGTTTTGACGGTCTGTTCACGAATTCTGGGAATGGAAGGCTTGCCGGAAGTCACCATTTCCATCCCTCATCTACTCGGTGGCGACGGCGTGATTGCATCGGTGCCGCTTGATCTTGCGATTGATGAATCGGTGGCACTGAAGCAAAGTGCTGGCATCATTTCCAATGCGATCGACTCGCTAGGTCGCATCACGATCTAGGTGAACCGGAAACGTCGACCTTGCAGGTTCTCCCAAATATGACGGTTCGTGTCGTAGCGGTGATGCCGGTTGCTCCATGTTGCATCGACTGGCTGAAACCTTCCTAACGGGAGTGCCGATGAAAGTGATGATCGCGAACTGTCGTCGAAATCCGGTCCTGCCGTTTGTGGGGTCGTGCGACTTTTAACCATCAAACCGGCGTCATCCGAGGGCTCAAGAATGCATTCAAACTATCAAATTGCCCTCGCACTACTACTCGTGAGTGTCATTGGGTGCGCAGGAACTGATGCGCAGCGTTTGGCGAAGACATCAACGGTTAGTAATCCAGTTAGCAATTCAGTCGTCGCGATACCGCAGCAACACGATGACGGTTACGACAAAGAGCTTCCTTCGCCAGTCAGTCTGGCGAGCTTCGCGGACGCGGATGGAAAGGGCCCTACGGACGAGAAGGAGAAAGGCACTGAATCGGACGGCAAAATGGAGTTGAATGACGCTGACTCAGATGATGAACAGGAGCCGATGACGATAGTGCTTGACACGATTGAACCACCTTCATCGGGCAGCGAGTCCCTTCAAGAAGCTTGGGCGATGGCGGTCACTGTCGATCAAAAATTGCAATCCAAAGCGAACGTGACCGGTGCGGCCGTCTACGCTCATGAAGCGGCGAAGTCGGCGAGAAACCCCTCGCTCCGGACATTCAACTCTTACACGGCACTTGATAGAACGCCTGGGATTGGTGTCAGCATTCCCGGACTCTCTTCACTCGGTTTTAGTTCGCTACCCATTGGCGAAAAAGATTTCTTCTCGTCCGCGACACTCGCGTCGATTCCCCTGTACACGAGTGGCCGCATCAGCAGCACGATCAACGCGACTTGTGCCAATGTGTATGCGTCGCGATACGACCAACGCTCGGAAATGCACGACCTGAAGATGGAAGTGGCTCAGGCATACGTGAATGTGTTGAAGGCGGAGAAGTTGGTCGAGGTTGCGCGGATTAGCGTCAGCACGCTTGAAAAGCATCTTGTCGACGTCCAGGACTTGTTTGACGAGGGTGTGGTCGCCAACAGCGACGTGCTGGCCGTCAAGACAGTCCTTTCCGATGCTCGCGATAAATATCTGCAAGCGACCAACGGGCTAGACCTTGCGAGTGCGGCCTACAATCGGTTTGTCGGACGACCGCTGGATGCACCGTTAGCGCTTGCGGAACTGATGCATTCGCAACCGACGAGTTCGGAACTCGCAAATTCTGGCGTTCCAATGGAGGCGGGCCCCGACGAATTGGTCGCACTCGCTTCCGCACAACGATCAGAACTAAAGGCCGTTGCGCACAAATCCAACTCGCTCCGTCATCAAGCGAAACGGGAACTCGCAGTGCTCGGCCCTCAGGTTGGTGCTGCGGGCGGATTCAGTTTTCTGGAAAACGAAAACCTAACTCATGAAGGCTTTTGGTCTGCGTCTCTGTTGGCCGAATGGACAATCTTCGACGGTGGCGTTGCTCATAATAAAGCAGCCTCGCTCAGACAGCAGGCGTCCGCGCTCGCTCTACTGAAACGCGACTTGGAAAGCCGGATTGCTCTACAGGTTCGTCAGGCTTGGCTCAATTTGCAGAACGCGACGGATCGGATCGCCGTCGCTCAGACGTCGGTCGAACAGGCGGAGGAAAACCTCAAGGTCGCTTTGGACCGGTATCGCAAAGAGGTGGGCACGAACACCGAAGTGCTTGACGCTCAGACGCTGCTGGCTCAAAGTCGAAACAACTATTTCGCGGCCAATTATGACGCCGCTCTGGCACGCGTGATGCTCGATCGAGCGACCGGGAGTCTTTGATCGTAGCGGGGGCATTGGAGCTTTCGGTTGAGGATAACTTGTTTCGGCGTGCGAATACGCGCAGTGCTCACATGTAGGCACTTATAGCGACAACGTAGCCTAGGCTTCCAGCCTGGGACTCTCTTTTCCCCAGGCTGGAAGCCTAGGGAACGAACGGCACGCCTTGTGCATTGCGACGTACTGCGTTCGTCGTACCTCGAAAAGATCGCGGCAAGTCATGCGTGTGACTTCGTGAAGAGGCCGGCGACGGATTCCGAAATCAGGAAACGTCGAAATGGCGAAGTTCTTCAAACGTGTTGTCATACTCCTGCTACTGGTGGGCTGCACGGCTGGCGGTTACTACGCTTGGGATCGTTGGGGGCGAGTCGAACCGCTGGCTGATGGGCTGGTACAAGCCAATGGGCGGATCGAAGGCGATCACGTCACGGTCGCCAGCAAGTTTGCCGGCAAGATCAACGAGATACTGGTTCGTGAAGGCGAGAGCGTCGAAGCGGGGCAAGTCCTGGCGAGATTGAGCAGTGAGCAAGTCAAGGCGAAGCTGCGACAGGCTGAACAGGCAATCGAAGCGGCTCGCGCTCAGCACCGTGCTGCCCAATCAGGCCTTGAGTTGCTCAAGCAGGAAGTGCCTCTGATGATCGACACGGCTCAGGCGTCGTTGGAACACGCAAAAGCCGTGGTCGCGAAAGCGCAAGCGGCCGAGCAACAGTCGGCTCGCGACGCGTCGCGTTTTTCAGACCTTGCATCGCGTGGCACGATCGACAAGCGTAAGGGCGAAGAAGCTCAGCTCGCTTGGACGGTCGCAAAGAACGATGTGCGCGTCGCCGAGACCGCTCTAACCCGAGCGGAGAAACAACTCGCCGAAGCCAATTTAGGTAGTCGCCGCGTTCACGCCAAAGCACAGGAATTGGAAGCGCTGGCCGCGCAAGTCGCAGGTGCCGAAGCGGTGCGTGACGAAGCCCAAAGTGTGCTCGACGACTTGACCATCACCGCACCAGCCGCGGGCGTGATTACGACCCGAGTCGTTGACGCAGGAGAAATCGTTGCTGCGGGTTCGCCGCTGTTCGACCTGGTGAATCTCGATCGGTTGTACTTGAAGGTCTACGTGCCAGAAATCGAAATTGGCCACGTTCGGCTTGACCTGCCCGCTCGTATCCATACGGATGCGTTTCCCGACAATCCGTTTCCGGCAACCGTGCGCTACGTTTCCTCTCGCGCTGAGTTCACACCCAAGGAAGTGCAAACGACCGATGAGCGAGTGAAGCTCGTCTACGCCGTTAAATTGTACTTGGATGAGAATCCAGACCATCAACTGACGCCTGGTTTACCGGCCGATGCTGTGATGCGTTGGAAGGAGGAAACACCGTGGATGAAACCGCAATGGTAGAAACCAGCCGTGCTGCGACGGCCACGTCGATTGACACTCCGCCGTCCGCCACCGGGACATCGGAATCCGCAGATTCAAAACCGGTCGTCCAACTATCAGAGTTGCGAAAGAATTACGGCAGCACGATCGCCGTGGATGGCGTCGACCTGGAAATCCAGCGTGGCGAAATCTATGGGCTGATCGGTCCTGATGGAGCCGGCAAAAGCAGTCTGATGAAAGCGGTCGCGGGCGTGCTGACGTACGACAGTGGCACGCTCGATGTGTTTGGTGTCCGCGTCGATTCCGAGCGATCGGCCGAGACGATCAAGGATCGCATTGGATTGATGCCGCAGGGACTCGGTTTGAATCTTTACGCAGATTTGTCGATTGAAGAAAACGTTGACTTCTTCGGTCAAATACGACTGATCCCCAAGGATGTACTTCAGGAGCGAAAAAATCGCTTGCTGGGCATGACCCGATTGGACAAGTTTCGTGCCCGGCCGATGAAGAATCTGTCCGGCGGAATGAAGCAAAAACTGGGCTTGGTTTGCTGTCTGATCCACCATCCACAGCTCGTCATACTTGATGAGCCGACCACCGGTGTCGACCCCGTTTCTCGACGAGACTTTTGGAGCATTCTCGCTCAACTCCTGCGTGAAGAACAAATCACGGCGTTGGTTTCAACCGCATACATGGACGAGGCGACGCGATTCCATCACGCGGCGTTACTGTTTGACGGTAAGGTGCTTGCCCGCGGTGAGCCCGACGAAATCGCGGCGCTCGTGCCGGGCCGAATCGTGCAAGCGAAGGCGGAACCACAGGCGGAAGCGTTCGCGTTGCTGAAGGAGACGTTTCCACAATCGGAAGCCGTTGGACCCTGGCTGCGGGTCTTCGTCGATGACGCTGACAATGAACAAGCAACAACCGCCGTCACAACACGCCTTGAGAATTTTCAACCGCAGGAAATTCATGTCGCAGAACCTGACCTCGAAGATGTCTTCATTGCGTTGCTGCGACGGCGTGGTCTGACCGACGACGATCATCCTGCCTCCTTAGGCCGCAATGCGGACTCCGTCAACGATGGCGACGGACTCGCTATCGAGGCTAACGACTTGGTGCGATCCTTTGGCAGCTTCAAAGCGGTCGACGGAGTCAGTTTTCAGGTGAAGCCGGGCGAGATATTCGGACTTCTCGGTGCCAACGGAGCGGGCAAGACCACCGTCATCAAAATGCTGACAGGTCTGTTACCCCCAACTGCTGGAACCGGCCGCGTCGCGGGTGCAGACATGCGTCGCGCCGGCCAGGCGATCAAAGAACGTATTGGTTACATGTCGCAAGCGTTTTCGTTGTACCAAGACCTTACGGTGGTCGAAAACATTCGTCTGTACGCAGGTATCTATGGGCTATCGCGGCGGATGACGCGTGAACGGACTGATTGGATCATTGACATGGCAGGTCTGGCCGGCCGAGAAAATGAATTGTCAGGAAGTTTGCCGATGGGGTTACGGCAACGGTTGGCGATCGGATGTGCTCTCGTTCATCGTCCGCAGGTGTTATTTTTGGACGAACCAACGTCAGGGGTCGACCCGATCGGACGACGACGATTGTGGGACATCATTTTCGATCTATCTCGCAACGAAGGCGTGGCGGTTCTAGTTACCACGCATTACATGAGCGAATCCGAACACTGCGATCACATCGCGATGATGTACGCCGGGCGTGTTTTTGCCGACGCGTCACCAAGCGAGCTTAAAGCAAGCCTTCGTGAAGCATCGGGACAACTTCTAGAGGTTACGACCGACAACCCACTCACCGCATTGGATGTCTTGGAATCCGGTGGATTCGTCGGCGTATCCCTGTTCGGCAAACGCATTCACTTACTCGCTCCCGATCCGATCCAAGCGGAACAACAAGTCCGAGAGGCTCTCGGCAAGAAAGGCGTTGGAGTTCTTTCGGTAAGCGAACAGCCGTTGACGATGGAAGACGTGTTCGTGAACCGCGTATTGGCTCTCGAAAAAATAGATGAGGGCAAACAGTGAATATTCGTCGTGTTGCGGCCACCGCATCGAAAGAATGGCGAGAAATCGTACGTGATCGCTTGTTCCTGGCGTTGACATTTCTGGTACCAACCTCGTTGATGCTGGTCGTTGGCTACGGGTTGTCACTAGACGTGGAAGACATCCCACTAGCGATTGTCGATCGCGACGGCACAAATCTCAGTCGCGAGTACGCTCACCGATTCATTGATTCACGCTATTTCGATTTCAAAGGCTACGCACTGGATCGTCATTCATTGCCGCCGCTGCTGGAGGACAATAAAGTCCGTGCTGCGATCATCATTCCGGAGAATTTTCAAAAGGAACTTCTGGCCGGTCGTCCGGTCGTCGTGCAGACACTGATCGACGGTACGCTTCCGTTCCGTGCACAGACAACGAAGGGCTACGTCCTGGCAATGAACACCGCTTTTAGCAGCGAGATGCTGGCAATGTTTATTTCAAAAAAACGAGGCATCCCGCTTGGACAAGCTGCGAGATCACTCCGTCCGGTCAAGTTGGAGGCGAGGTACCTCTACAACCAAAGCATGAAAAGCGACTGGGCGCTCGCGCCGCGGTTAATCATGGTGATCCTGATGATGACTCCGCCGTTCTACACGGCACTTGGCATTGTTCGCGAGAAAGAGCGCGGCTCGATCTACAACATTTATTCGTCGACCGTCAGCCGGCTTGAGTTCCTGGTCGGGAAATTGATCCCCTACGTTGGGATTTCGTCGGCGAACGCTGTGATTCTTTGGCTAATCGCGACACAATTGTTTGGGGCACCGTTCAAAGGCAGCCTGCTGTTTTTCATCCCGGCGACACTGCTGTACATCATTTGCACGACTGGCCTGGGGCTGGTCGTCTCCGTCATGGTCCGAACTCAAGTGGCGGCGATGGTCGTGACGTTCATCGTCACCGTCATTCCTTCGATGCTGTACTCGGGTGTGATCGTGCCGATTTCGTCGCTGAGCGAAACGGCGCAGGTCACGGCCCACGCGTTGCCAGCGATGTATTACACCAACATCATCGTTGGAACCTTCATGAAAGGTGTCGGGCTACGAGAACTGTGGACTGATGTGCTCGTGCTCGCGATCTACGCGACCGTTCTCTTAACGCTTGGGTACCGAATGTTTCACAAGAGGCCCAACACATGAGGACCCACACATGAGCGAGATGCCGTCCAACAACCGTATTCGCGCCATGATCGTTTGGTGGAACCGAATGCGAGTGATGACGATCAAGGAATACTTGCAACTCTATCGTGATCGCATTTTGATCGTGTTCATGGTTTATGCATTCACCTTGGAGGTGTTTCTGGCGGGTTCGGGCGTGAGCATGCAGTTGCACAACGCGGCAATGTGGGTCCATGATTCCGATCACAGTTTTGCATCGCGAGAACTGATTCACCGCTTTCGCCCTCCCCATTTCAGCATTGATGGTGAAGTCCTTAACCATCGAGAGAGCATTGAACTGCTGGATCGTGGCGAAGCGATGGTCGTGCTCGATATTCCGCCCCAGTTCCAGGAATCACTGCTCAACGGCGATACGACGAGTGTGCAGATGCAGATCGACACCTCCAACCCTGTCCTCGGCTTCTTAGCGACCAGTTACGGCAGTCAGATTGTTGGCCAATATGGACTCGAAGCGGCGATGAAACGCGAAGGTATGAGTCTGAATGAACTCGCGATTCCTATCATCAATGAGGAACATCGGGTCTGGTACAACGCTAATCAGAACGACGCATGGTTCATGTCGGTCGTCGAAATGCTGAACGTCATTACGATGTTTGCCATCCTGCTGCCGGCATCGGCGATGGCGCGAGAAAAAGAGCGAGGCACGGTCGAGCAACTGATGGTTTCGCCACTAACGACGTTCCAGATGATGTTCCCAAAAGTGCTTGCGATGACAACCGTGATCTTGGTTGGAACGCTAATAACGATCCACTTGATTCTGCAGCCGTTCTTTGGTGTTCCATTTCGCGGCAGCTTGACATTGTTTATGGCGGTGACAGCGTTGTACGTGTTTACGACCGCTGGTATCGGAATGTTGCTGGCAACGATTGCCAAAAACCTGGCACAAGTCGGAATGTTGACCGCATTGATCTTTATTCCGATGGTTTTCCTGTCAGGAGTTTGGACGCCACCAGAGAACATGCCACCCGTGCTTCGATATTTCAGTTCGATCGCACCCTTACACCACTACATCGACGCCAGCCTTGGCATCATGCTGAAGGGTTCCGGGGTCGCCCTGCTATGGGATTCGATTCTAGCAATCGCATTGTTCGCGGTAGCAACCTACGGCCTCAGCATGAGCTATTTTCGCCGTCAACTTGGTTAGCGCCCCATTCCGAAGTAGAAGTACGCGAGACAGATAATCGAGAACTGCGAAAATATGGAAACCGATCTAATCAAATTCGTCGCTGCGATCTTTGTGATTACCAACCCGCTGGGTGCGATCCCACTGTTTCTGTCTCTATCGAAAGAATATTCGACACGGGAGCGGCGACGAGCAGCACTACTTGCATCAATCACGGTTGCCATTGTCTTGTCCTCCAATATCGTTCTCGGCGAACTCATTCTGAAATTCTTCGGAATCAGCATTCCGGCATTTCAAGTAGGTGGAGGCATTCTCATCCTACTGCTTGCGATCTCGATGCTGCAGGCTCGCCAAAGTTCCATTAAACATACTCATGAAGAAGCGAAGGAAGCGGCTGACAAGGACTCCATCGGAGTCGTACCTTTGGGGATTCCTTTGCTTGCTGGTCCCGGTGCTATCAGCACGGCGATCATTTTCGCACATCGAAACGACGGCTGGCTCGACCATCTTTCAATGATCGGTGTCTGCGTGGTACTCGCATTTTGCATCTGGTCAGCACTTCGATTAGCCGAACGAATCGGACGACTTCTCGGTCGGACCGGAATTAACATTGGAACGAGGCTGATGGGGCTAATTCTGGCAGCAGTCGCAGTCCAATTCATCTTCGACGGAGCACAATCGCTATGGAACAATCCGGCGATGACTTCACCGGCCAGCGAACCTACTGGCCCGAGCTTAGCGGAAGTCGTCAACACCTTCGTCACAAATGATCCATTATCCGGAACTCACGAGAACCTCCGCGCCCTCCCGCTGCAACTAGCACATAAAGGAATTTAGAGATGTCCGCGTTGCAAACACAAAGGTTGACCGAGGAATCATCCGTGGGACATTGGGTTGCCCAGCATCCGGTGACCGCAGACGTCTACGAGACACTGCGAATCGACTATAGCTGCAGCGGTGACAAGTCGCTGAAAACGGTCTGCCGGGAGAATGGGCTCGAAGTCATTCGCGTTCACTCCTTGCTGCAAAGCACAATCGCAGACGTTGACGATGCGACGAAAAACAAGTGGCTGCACGCACCGCTCGCCGATCTGTGCGACCATATCGAACAGTCGCATCATGCGTTCCTAAAGAACTCACTACCGACAGCGACATCTTTGCTTGCTCACGTCGTCGAGTTACATAGCGACGATCATCCGGAATTGTTGGAAGTCCACCACCATTTCGTCGCTTGGCGGGACGAAACCTTGGAAGTGATGGCCGCCGAAGAACGCTCATTGTTCCCGGCGATACGTCAAATGGAAAGCGAAGGTGAGAGTCCAAGTCGAGACTGGCGTGGAATAGCCAAGCTGATTCGTCGTGTCGGTTTTGAGCACAACGACATCGGCGTTGCGTTAAGCGAAGCCCGTGATGCATCCGGGAATTATGTCGCACCGCCAGACGCAAGCCCAACCTATCGGCAAACCCTCGGACTGCTACGCCGCATCGAAATCGACGTGCGGCATCACCTCCACAAAGAAGAACACATCCTCTTCCCACGAGTCGAGAAGAGGGCAAATAAGACGGGTGCCAATGAAGCCTGATCTAGATTCAACGAACACCACTCACCCGCGTACATCTCCAAGCACATTTTCGCTCCTGGCGAGGTCGGCCAAACTCAATAGCGAAGCGTGACGACTTCGATGCAATGCCATCACGGAATCGATTCGCCTCAGACAATAAACGCGTCAAAAAAACAAGAACGAAGCACCTCAGCAGAAGTAAATTGGCATAATGACTTTCTGCTCCCCTTTCCCCAAAACGGGGCGAGAAGATCCATGCTAAACCAGAGATACCGAATGACTTGTCGTGAGGTACTTACCAGTAGACGACTTCGATCTTCTGGAAGCTTCATGACAGGCGAAACCAATCTCCCAATGTTGCTGCAAAACATTCAGCCCGTACTCCAGGACGGCGAGTTCGTTTTTTGCACGATGAAACCGGCGACTGCGTCTGATCTTTACGTTTCTCCCATCGGTCCGTTTCTTGAAGTCGAAGGGGGTAACTCTGATACTTGCGAAGGCCCAAGCAGAGGCGAATGGTCTGGACTTCTCGTACGTTTGCAGGATGATAACTCTCAAAGTTCACTCCAGTCTCGAAGTGGTTGGTTTTCTTTTTGCAGTGACGGCCAAACTGGCTCAAAGTGGAATCAGTGTGAACGTAGTCTCGGCCTATTTTCACGATCACCGTTTTGTGCCAACGGGCCGTGCCGATGAAGCGATGAAGGTGTTGAACGACGTCGCCCTACGGGCGACGTAACCGCATGCCATAGGCGCAATCATTGATCCGGTTGTTGGTCATCGCAATGATCTGCCGCTCAGCTTCGTCTTGCCAAAGACGTCGTTGATCGACTTGTACTATTCAGCGTTTAACGTTTCTTAACGTTCTTCTCCAACACGAACCACAAGCTTGCCGAAGTTTTTGCCTTCGAGCAGGCCGATGAATGCGTTCGGTGCATTGTCAAGGCCATCAACGACGTCTTCGATAAACTTGACTTTGCCTTCAGCGACCCATGGCGTCATTTCTGCGAGAAACTCTCCGTATCGAGAACCGTAGTCGTCGAAAATGATGAAGCCTTGAGCCTTGATGCGTCGCACCAAGAACGTTTGCATCAACAACGGCAACCGGTCTGGTCCTTCGGGTAATTTGGTGTCGTTGTAGTGCGCGATCAATCCGCAAACAGGAATCCGAGCCTTGACATTCAAGAGTGGAAGCACTGCGTCGAACACTTTCCCACCGACACTTTCAAAATACACGTCGATTCCGTCCGGACACGCGTCTGCGAGTTGTTCGGCAAAATCGGGTGCGTAGTGATCGAGGCACTCGTCAAAGCCAAATGCTTCGATCCCCGCTTTGCACTTTTGGGGCCCGCCTGCGACTGCGACGACGCGACAGCCTTTGAGCTTGGCTATCTGTCCAACAACGGCGCCGACCGCGCCAGTTGCGGCGGCGACCACAACGGTCTCACCGGGTTTGGGCTGACCAATATCAAGCAGCCCCATGTAGGCCGTGAAGCCTGGCATTCCAAGCACGCCGAGCGATCGGGATGGATGCTCTAGTTCCTGCCCCAGCGGTATCAGCCCTTTTCCATCGGATACTTCGTAATCCTGCCAACCGGTGTAGCCCAACACCCAGTCACCCTCAACAAAGTCGGGGTGCATTGACTGCTCAACTCGACAGACCGTACCACCAACCATCACCTCGCCAAGCTCAACCGGCGGCGCGTAAGAAGGCGCGTCACTCATACGGCCCCGCATGTAGGGATCGAGTGACAGATAGACCGTTCGCAGTAAGACTTGACCTTCGCTCGGTTGCGGCAAATCCGTCGTTTCCAATCGAAAGTTGTCAGGCGTAGGTGCGCCTTGTGGTCGGGAGTTCAATAAGACACGGCGGTTTATTTCGCGGGATTGCGACATCGTCAAATCTTTCAGTTGTGGTTGCGGTTGTTTAATCGTCAGCGTGAAAGCAAAGCTTGTGCCGATGGTCGTCACTCTGACTCATCAATGGGGTGGATACCGAAGGTCTCGCCGAGGCTCGCGTACAAGGCAGAGACGACATACAGCGTTAAGAATGTCGGGACGATCAAGCCGTAGATCATCAACCACACCGTTCCTTAACGGATGGTTCGTGCCAATCGAAAAACACGAAACGTCGAACGAAGTGCGCAAAACAATCCGGGCAATTCGCGCTCATATGGGCAACGGAACGTAGTAGACGAGGTTACGAATCCCTGGAGCGTGAGTAAGGGTGGCCTCGTCCACTCCATTTGGGATCACCCCTCGATGCCGTGCTTTTCCATCATGCGATAGAGCTTGCGGCGTTCGACGCCGAGCGCTCGTGCGGCTTTCGACTTGTTGCCGTTTTCTCGCTGTAGAACTTCAGCAATGTGCGCTCGCTCCAGGGCGATCAAGGAACCCACCTTCGGAAATTGCGTAGTAGAGGATTGGCTGACGTGATCTTGCGTATTCTCGTGACGAAACTCTTCGGATAGGTCACTGATCGTGATGACTCCGTCGTCAGCAAGAATCTTGGCCCGTTCCAAGGTGTTGATAAGTTGGCGAATGTTGCCAGGCCATGAATAAGCGACCAATGCTTGCCGAGCATCTGCGTCCATCTCATGGTCGTTGCCCAAAAAGTGACTGACGAGTAGCTCGATGTCGCCGTCACGCTCTCGTAGCGGTGGCAAGTCCAAGGCCATCACGTTGATGCGATAATACAAGTCTTCGCGGAAACGGCCTTCGTCGACTTCGATTTTCATGTCACGGTTCGTTGCGGCGACGATGCGAACGTCGACCCGGCGTTCTTTATGCGATCCGATGCGCCGGAGTGATCCGTCTTCGAGGACGCGCAGCAACTTCGGTTGCAACGCGAGTGGCAGTTCACCGATTTCGTCGATGAACAACGTGCTGCCATCGGCGACTTCAAACAGCCCCGGTTTCATCGCCGTTGCGCCAGTGAACGATCCTTTTTCGTGACCGAATAGTTCACTCTCGACAAGATTCTCGGGCAGAGCGGCGCAGTTGATCGTGACCAGCGGTCGTTCACTGCGTGAGCTACCGATGTGAATTGCTTGCGCAACCAGTTCTTTGCCGGTGCCGCTTTCGCCTTCGATCAGGACAGCCTTGTTGGTAGGGGCGACTCGGTCGATCAAACGACCTAAGCGTTGCATTGGCTCCGACGTGCCGATGATGGCGGTCGCCGGCTTCTTGGTGCGTGTGATGACTTCGCGTAGTTGAGTGTTCTCCTTCTTCAGTCGACGACGTTCAACCGCCGCGATGCAGCGGCGTTCCAAGTCACCCATCGGAAAGGGCTTGGTTTGAAAATCGAACACGCCCAAACGCATCGACTCGACCGCGTTATTGATCGTGCCTTCGCCGGTCAGCACGATCACTTCTGTGTCGGGATTGGATTCACGCATCCGCTGGACCAGCTCGATCCCGCATAGCCCCGGCATGTTCCAGTCGAGGATGACGACGTCGAAGTCATGCTTTAAACATTGCCCGATCCCCTCTTGGCCGCTGGTCGTTTGCGAAACCCGGTGCCCCTTCTTCTCAAACCAGCGAACACAGCCTTCGCTGAAGTCGACGTCATCATCGACAAAAAGAATCTCGATTGATTCAGGCATGCTGTTTTGCTCCCCATGCTCCAAATTGCCAATTGCCCGTATATGCACACACGATTGCGCATATTCGGGCAAATTGCGCCAATTGACGCGATGGCACTGGATGATTCTGGTAGTTTTGGCGGCGAAAATCGCCGGGTACGCTGGTTGCTTGACTAGCGAACGCAAAGCGAATGCCACTTCATAAAACGCCAAGCACATGCCCGTTAAACTCTCTGATCCATCTTTCAACTCCAGCGACGATGCTGACGAAATGACTGCAAAAGCAAATGCCGACGAAGCGTTTCAACCGTTTGCGGATGCAATGCCGGCGATGATTTGGACCTGCGCGGCGGACGGGTCGGCAACCTTCTTCAACCAGAAGTGGTGTGAGCTGACAGGGATGTCAATGAAAGACTCGCTGGGCGACGGATGGGCGCAAGTCATCCATCCCGACGATCGAGAGCGAGTTTTGGCGACTTGGCAGCACGCAACTCAAACCCCACTCAGCCACGACATCGAATTGCGGTATCGGATGGCGGACGGCTCGTACCGTTGGCACCTTGTCAGTGCCATTCCAATGCTTCACGCCGATGGAACGGTGAGCCATTGGCAACGCATTTGTACGGATATCGAAGCGCAACGGTCATCGCTGGAGTCGTCCGAGACATTGATGCAAGCCTTCGTGGATTCAGCAGTTGATGGAATCATCACGATTGACCACCAAGGTAGGATCGAGTCCTGCAACCCGTCAGGCTGCGTGATGTTCGGATACGATGAGTCCGAGATCATTGGCCAAAACGTCAGTCGTCTGATGCCACCATCGTTCGCGACACGGCATGATGACCACCTTGCGAGCTATTTGCAAACTGGTGAGAAAAAGATCATCGGGATAGGACGTGAACTGGTTGGCCAACGGAAAGATGGGACGGTTTTCCCCATGAAGATTGCCGTCAGTGAGGTTCATGTTGGTGGACGAAAACGGTTTGCAGGAATCGTGCATGACCTAACCGAACGAGATCGACTGCAGGATGAGTTGCGTGGTCGTCAACGCGTGCTAGAGCGTGTGGCGAAAGGTAGGCCGCTGAGCGAAGTGCTTGACACTTTAATCGCATTTGCCGAAGAGTCGCGGCCCGACATGATCGCCTCGACCCTTGTCTTAGATAAACAAGAGGGATGCTTACGGCATGGTGCGTCACGACAACTTCCTGATTTCTATCTGGAAGTGATTGACGGTGTGGTGCCTGGCCCCAAGGTCGGCTCATGCGGTACAGCAGCGTTTACCGGCGAACGCGTGGTGGTCGAAGATATCAAGACCGATCCGTTGTGGGAGGACTATCGCGACCTAGCGACCCGAGCGAATCTGCGGGCTTGTTGGTCGGAACCGATCATCGCTTCGTGCGGACGAGTTGTCGGTACGTTCGCGATGTACTACACCGAACCCCGTTCTCCGGATGCCGAAGATTTGCAGTTTGTCGAGAGTTGCGCCAAGGTCGCGGCGATCGCGATCGAGCGAGAGAGAGTGGACAGCCAACTGCGTCAAATGGCGGCAATCGTCGATTCAACCGATGACGCAATCATCCTAAAAAATCTAAAAGGCGTGATCGAAAAGTGGAACCACGGTGCCGAGCGAGTGTATGGTTACTCGGCCGCCGAAGCAGTCGGCCAGCCAATCGCAATGCTAGTTCCCGACGATCGAGCCTACGAACTCAAAGCGAATACAGAGACGATTCGACAAGGAGGAAAGGTCGACCATTACGAGACGGTGCGTGTCACTAAAGACGGCCGACGCATTCACATTTCCTCGACGCTTTCTCCCGTTCGCGATACGGAGGGACGGCTAACACACTTCGTCGATGTTCAAAACGACATCACGCAGCGCGTCCAGGTCCAAGACGAAATCGCTCGCGAACGTGCGGTCCTTGACACGATCGTCAGCGGTATTCCTGACGCGTTGCTGATGGCGGACCTTGATCGCAAACTCACGCACTGCAACCAAGGAGCGTACGAAATGTTTGGCTACGCGCCAACTGAGCTCATTGGCCAGCCAAAAGCAATCTTGTACGCGAACCCTGACCAACACTCCTTGCAAGGGATGCAACGATTTAATCCGGCTGCTCGTCAGCACACCGAGGTGGTTGAGATCGAATGGCGACGAAAAAACGGCGATGTGTTCACGGGTGAAACGGTGGGAACGATCATTCGCGATCGTTCCGGAAAGCCGATCAGTTATCTTGCCCTGATTCGCGACATCACAGACCGAAAGCACGCCGAAGCAACGATCCGTGAGAGCAACCGCAAGTTGTCGTTGTTACTGAGTAATCTTCCTGGTGCGGCGTTTCGCATCGCAGGCGACGCCGACTTCACCGTTGAGTTCGTCAGCGACGGTTGCTTGGAATTAACGGGATACTCAGCCTCTGAACTCACCACCGGAAGGATGCTCTTATTTCCTGAAGACTTGGACGAAGTCAGGAAGAAGCTCAATCGCAGCGTTGCCGAACGAGAACCGTTTGATTTTGTGCATCGTGCCCGGCATCGAAATGGAGAAATACGGCGGATTTGGGCGCGGGGGCAGGGCGTTTTCTCCGACGAGGGAGAGTTGATTGCGATCGAAGCGTTCATCTCCGACTTTACCGAACTACACGATGCGCGTGAGCAACTCGTGCAATCCGAACGACTCGCGGCAGTAGGTCAAATGATTTCCGCAATCGCGCACGAAAGTCGCAACGCGCTCCAGCGAATCCAAGCCGGCACGGACATGCTCGGACTCGAGCTTGACGAACACTCCGACGCGCACAACGATCTCCAACGAATCAATCGCGCCAAAGAAGACCTGCTGCATCTGTTCGAAGACCTGCGAAGTTACGCGGCTCCCATTCAACTTGACGTACGCGCAAAGAACCTTGCCGAGGTCTGGCATCAAGCTTGGGCCAATTTGGAAGTTTCACGAACTGGCTGCGATGCAGAGCTGTTGGAGAACACCGGCGGTCTTGAGCTAACGTGTATCATCGACGCATTCCGAATCGAACAGGTGTTTCGCAATTTGATGGAGAACGCTCTGGCGGCATGCAGTTCGCTGGTTCGGCTCACGGTGTCATGCACCGAATCCGAAATCAATGGTGCACCAGCGGTGTGCGTATCGATCTGCGACAACGGGCCAGGATTAACTGATGAACAGAGAGCACGAGTTTTCGAGGCATTCTTCACGACAAAGTCGAAAGGCACTGGCTTAGGCATGGCAATTGCTAAACGTATCGTTGAAGCACACCAGGGAACCATCGCGGTCGGAGACGCCAGGGACGGCGGGGCCGAGTTCCTAATAACATTGCCACGGACACTTTCGTGATACGCTCGATAAAAATTGCCATCGCCGACGACGAAGAAGACATCCGTCAGTATTTTCGACGACTCCTTCCAAAACTCGGCTACGAACTAGTCGGCGAAGCTGAGAACGGGCGCGAGCTGGTCGAACTTTGTCAAACGGTAAAACCGGACCTCGTCATTACCGACGTCATGATGCCGGAGATGTCTGGAATCGAAGCAGCTACCGAAATCAGCAAAACACAGTCGGTACCGATCATCATCCTCTCGTCGCACGAAAAGCCAAACCGTGACACGAACACCTCCATCGTCGACTACCTACAAAAGCCAGTAAGCATCCCCGACCTACAAGCCGCCATCAGCCGAGCTTGCCCCGCGGCATTATGAATGGATCGAAGAAAGACGCTTTCGACTCTTCCGTAGGACGTCCCATTTTCCGTAGGACGTCCCAGCGTTGAGATCGAAGAATGACGTCGGCTATCAAGAACGCGGATGGCATCCGCTAACGGATCGACGTCTAAATTAGAAGCCGAAATGCGGCATAGGAAAGGGTGGATTCACCCTGGGCGGCCACGATGTGGCCAAAACACATTTGTTTTTGCCACATCGGAGGCCAAGACGTGGCAATGTACATGAGAACGCGTCTTAGCCTTTGATGTTCTAGCGAACGGTTTCACCGTGGGAAATCGTTGAGACTCGAAACAACATGAATGCAACGGAATCTCTGACACGAGACACAAGGCTGATGCTGCTTCGGCCGGATCTGCACCTCGAACGTTTGACGTTGCCGTTTCGTTGGAAGGCTTACCATCGCGGCGGGACGAAAACGATTCGCCCCCCACAACGCTCGACTGATTCTCGTCGGCGGTGCGAAAGCCCGCACCCCAAAACGCTACCGCGCCATCTTGGATAAATTTGTCGCCTAGCGGGCGAGCATTCATCTCCGAAATTGGCATCGGGTGACCCGGGGGGAACCCTCGAAAACGTTGCCCCGCACCGGGAGGACAACGAAGATGCTCGCAGAACGATTTACGGCGAACTGAATCTCGTCAAAACGATGTTTCGTTGGCTTTGCTTCAACGGTCACATCGACCGAAAGACACCCAAGCTAAAGCTGGATTCCCGCGAGCCTACTGCTACACGACCGAAGAAGTGAACGCGATGCTCATACCGTGCGCTAAATCGAAAGAGCTGACATGGCTTTGGTGCGCCACCATCGCACTGGCGTTCACGGGCTTGCGGATCAGTGAGTTTGCATCGCGCAATTGGTGAGACATTCGGTTCGACGTGAGGACGCTTACGCGTCGCTGATAAAAGTGGCTTCGTAGAATAAGGTTCTGATCGTCGTTCGACCAAGAACAGCCGCAGTCGGCACGTTCCGCTTCGGAGAGAACGCCTTGCGATGCTCCAATCCCTTTCAAAGGATCACCAGTATGTATTTCTCTGTCCACGAGGTGGGCGTCTGAAACCAGACACGGTGCGGAACATTCTTGTCCGGGAAGTCATCGCGAAGGTTAAGGACAAGTTTCCGAAAATGTATCCGGGCGAGCGATGCTTCAAGGATGGTCGACTCCACAATCTGCAACACTATTTTTGCAGCACGTGCGCGAACAACTGGGATTCCGGCGCGGATGGTCATGTCCTAGCTCGGACATGCCGACACCGAGATGGTCCGTCACTACTACCATCTGAACGACGGAAGGTCACAACAATCAATGGACCAACTCAAACCTCTCGGCGAAGAGGCCGTTACAAAGAACGACGAAGAGGACCTAGCCGCAACGGCTTAACCAACCTGCAAACCGTTGTCAGAACATTAGTTATGGCACACTCGTGGCACACAGCGGTGTACCAAAGAAAAAACACCCTCGAAAACACGTGGTTTTCGAGGGTGTTTTTAGCAAAGCGGAGGACACGGGACTCGAACCCGCAATCCATTTCTGGACAACTGATTTCGAATCAGCCTGCTAGCCATTCGCTTATCCTCCGGCTCGGTTAGCATGTTGCTACGCGGTATAATCGCCTGCCTTGCCGCTGGCGTCAAGTGTATCTGGCCCGCGTAGAAGCCAGTCGATCCAATTTTATCAAAACAGTCTAACTGTGGTGAGAAACGACGATCCGATCGAGCTTCGATCCCACGCGAATTTGTTGTAATTGGTCGACGATCTCTGGCTCAAATGCCAAAATCGATTCGATCTCCGCCGCTCGCGGATGCGCTGCGGAAACGGATAATTTTGTATCCGACCCCGATTCACCTCGCTGGAATCCGACCTCCACCGGCGGCGTGACCCCGATACCTGCGGCCTCCAGCCGTGAACGAATCGCCCCAGCGACTTTGTCGATCATGGTACGCAGCTTGGAATCGCTTAGCGGCTGGCTTTCTACGGAATCGCTCTGCAGCAGTTCGTCGAATCCAACGGCCTTCTGAACACCGCTGGCCAGCTCGCCGACAACTCGGCTCGCCAGACTGGCAGCTTCGAAGGCCATTCGCGCGGTCGTAATGGGGGAATTCAAGCGATCGACTCAGTGTTTGTGTTCGGTGGTGAAGTGAAATTCCTTGAGCCATCGCTCCCACTTGTGGGCGTCGTCGTGACTGTTGAGCTTCAATTCATGCCACTCAGGACAACGATATTTAACGTCCATATGCCCGTTGTGCTCGCTGAGCGTCACTTCGCAGCCCAGTTTTTTCAACGTTTTGGCAATCGTGTCCGCCTTCTTCGCGTCATGGATGTGTTTTGCCTTCCAATCGGTCAATCTGTATCGCACGATTTCATCGGCCGGCGCGAGCTCATTCGCCGCAGCCAGGGTGGGCTCGTTGGCGATCGCATTGGGCGAAGCGAGTGCGGGCAACAACGTCAACGCTGCGGTGATCATTAACATTCGGTACATGAACAATCCTAGGGAGATGGGGGGAGGCAATGGGTTGGCGGAGGCCATGGTTGGGGAATCCGAGCGTGCCACGATGGCAAACGGATCGAATCCGCTTCCGCCTCGGGGGGGACCGATTCGTATCGTCGGTCGACCGCGGGTGTAAGTACGAAATCGGAGCGGATCCCGTCAAGATGCTTCCGCAGCGGAGAGCTCCGATCCGCGAACTTCGGGGAGAAGTTCAGTGGGCTGCGGGGGGCAATCGGTGAGACGCCGGGCAATCGTGAAGCGAGGGGCAATCGTGAGCCGCGCCCCCATCAACCGAGCATCATGGCTTTAATATCGCTAACTTTGGACCGAGGGCCATAAAACCCTCCCCGCTCGCTCATCGCGACCCTCCCAGCGGGAGGATGTTTCCCGCTTTGCCTTTCCTAAAGCCCGCTTTGCCTTTCCTTGAGGGCGTGCAATGCGACTAAATCAGCATTCTGCAAACCTCGGTGGAGGGGTCGTACGCCAGGTGCCGTTGGCTTACAGGTACTCCGAAACGGGCAACACCAAGATTTTTCCATCGCCGATACGTCCCGTGCGAGTGACCGAGACAATTTTTTGCAAAATTTCTTCACAGCGTGAATCGTCGACCCACAGCGTGATTTCCACTTTGGGAACAAAGGCGTGGGAGTACTCGGTCTCTTTGTACTCGTTGAGGTAGCTTTTTTGACGTCCGTAGCCCTTCACCTCCATCACGCTGAGCGCTTCCAACGGAGCGCGTCGCAGACTGGCGAGTACCTGTTCCGCCAAATGAGGGCGTACGGTGGTGATGATTTGTTTCATGCCTTGGGAACCCCTTAGATACGCCGTCTGCCCTCCGTTACCCAGCGAAAACCGCCTGCCCCCCGGCAGGGCATTGCGGCCCCCGACTGGGCATTGCGATCTATCACAGGGGGGAGAGTTAGCAGTGTCAAAAGCTGAGACCGATGCCGTCTTGAGCGTGGAAACATCCATGGTACGCCGGAAATTTCCTCAGGGGTAGCAGCAGCGGGCGGGGAAATCGAGCGAATGCGGCATTATCCCAAGCCGTAATACGGTATCCAAAGGCGTAATACGGTAGGCTACAAAATCAGGGTAACGTCGCAAATTTGCCCGACGAGTGGTTCGTCTTTCGTTACCCGCTCGATTGCTTTGGTTCTATAATTGGCATTGAACATTGAATAGAGAACAGAACAGTGAACCGAATGGCCTCGGGCTTGCGGACCGCCTCCCGCCCAGGGCCTTTCGTCCATTTACAGGGAAGAAGCAATGAAAGCCGCGACTGCAGCATGCGGGCAGGCGACTTCAACGAACGCGATGGTTTGCCGTAGCGTGATGGCGTTTTTGTTCGCTTTGACCGTCGCGGTCGCGACCTCGCCCGAGACCTTTGCGGCGACGGCGTCCCCCGCCACTGCGGAACCCGCCGCCCAGGGCGGCGCCCCCCAAGACGGCGGCGATGGAGCCGATGCCGACCCCGGCAAGGTTGGCTACACGATCGAAATGCCCGAACCGTTGACGGCTGCGGATACCACCCGCATTCTGGCTCAACTCCAACGGCTGGCTGAATCGTCCACGGACGGTGCACGCGTCACCGTGGTGATGCGTTACGCGGCGTCCGAAGAGGGCGAGGATGTTGCCTCGCGTGGTAACACCTCGTTCGAAGACGCGTTGCGATTGGCGCGCGCGATGACGGGCCCCGAACTGCGTCGCGTCCGCGTCGTGGCTTGGGTACAAGGGACGGTGCAAGGGCATTCGGTGTTGCCCATTTTGGCTTCGGATTTATTGCTTGTTTCCGCGGGCGGAGTGATCGCCGACGCCTCTCAGAACGAAACGAGTGCGGACGAAACGATCGAGGTCAGCTACCGATCGATTGCGGCCCGGCGAGGCGTGTTTCCAGCCGAGGTGGTTCAGGCGTTGGTCGATCCCGGCGCTGAATTAGCCCGAGTTTCGAAGGTCGATGGCAGCGAGGTGTTCGCGGTCGGTGAAACATTGGCAACGCTGCGTTCGAGCGGCCAAGTCACGAGCGAATCGATTTGGTCGACTTCGGAGAGTCCCCTGCGGATCGATGCCAAAGAGTTACGCGCCGCACGCATCGCGTCGGGAATCGTCAATAGCAACGACCAGGCCAGCGAGCTGCTTGATCTGGCCGCGCTCAATCCACTCGACGCCCAACTAACGCTAGGGGAACCGGTCGGTGTCTTGATGGAGTTGATCGGCTCGATCAACTCCGGCCGATCGCGTCGTTGGCAAAGCAATTTAACCGCGACGCTTGAGTCGGGCGAGATCAACACATGGGTGATCTCGATTGATTCCTCGGGGGGAAGTTTAAGCCAAAGTGCGACGTTAGCAGGTTGGTTCGCGCAACCCCAACCTCCGCTGCAGACCGTTGCGGGATATATCCAAGGCGAAGCCCGCGGTGACGCGGCGTTGATCGCGATCGCGTGTCGTCCGTTGTTGATGAATCCCAATGGAAAACTGGGCGGTCCGGGTGGCGAAGCGATCGATGCCTCGATGGTGATTCGCAACGACGAGTTGATTGAGCAAATTGCCCGGTCGACAAAACGGCCCGCCGCCTTGATCCGCGGCTTGTTGGACCCTGAGCTTGAAGTCTATCGCTACACCAACCGCAAAACGGGACGGATTCGCTATGCGACGGAGTCCGACTTATTGCGTGGGGCCGGCGACGTGGATTCCGAACGCGAGCGATGGCAGCGTGGGGAACGCATTGAATTGGCTGCGGGTTTGACCACGGCTCAAGCGATTGCGTTGGGGTTAGCCGATGGCGAGTCTCCTTCATTGACCGATGTTTCGCGTCGAGTCGGGCTGAGCGAAATCCCGCCGCCGTTGACGGACCGAAAAATGGTGCGATTTGTAGAGAAGCTCGGCCGCAGCCATGCGTTGGCGTTCTTGCTGTTGTTCATCGGATTTGCGGCGTTGTCGACCGAAGCCAATGCGCCCGGTTTAGGCATCCCCGGCTTCGTCGCGGTGATTTGTTTCGCGATGTATTTTTGGATTAAGTTTTTAGCGGGCACGGCGGAGTGGTTGGAATTATTAGCCTTTTCGTTGGGGTTGATCTGTATTGCCATCGAAGTCTTTGTGGTGCCCGGTTTTGGGGTGTTTGGCATTGGCGGTATCGGGCTCACCGTGCTCGGCATCGTGCTGATGAGCCAAACCTTCATCGTGCCTCGAAACGTCTATCAATTGGAGGTTTTGACGCAAAGTATTTGGACGGCATTGTTTGCGGGGTTCGGATTGATTGGAGGCTTCATTGCCTTTCGGATGTTGATGCCGCATGTTCCCTTGCTGGGTGGATTGACGATGGAACCGCCCGATTCGGCCGCCGTGAACGAAGCGGAAAAGCTCGCCGATTTCTCGCATTTGCAAGGCCAGACGGGCGTCGCGACCACGCCCCTACGACCGGCTGGGAAAGCGCGTTTTGGAGACCAAATCGTGCAAGTGGTCAGTGATGGGACGACGATTTCCAGCGGGGAACCGGTGCGCGTCTGCGAGGTCCGCGGGACACGGGTTGTGGTTGAGGCATTTGAAAGTTGATGCCGCTTTATTACGCCTACGCCTTGCTGTTCGTGTTCTACGTCCTGCTAGTGCTGGAATTTTTGATTCCGAGCGGCGGGTTGGTTGGCATTGCTGCGGTGGTGACCGTCATCTCCGCGCTGGCGGTAGCGTTTGCGCATAGCACGACCGCCGGAATGACGTTGTTGATGATCGTCGCACTCTCCACTCCCTTGATCTTTCTCGCCGTGATTCGCATTTGGCCTCACACTCCGATTGGACGACGCATTTTGAATCGGCGGCCGGGTCAATTGCACTCACCGGGGCCGCAGCGAACGCTGGCCAACGGCAAGCCGCTCGACGACATTGTCGGAGCGGTCGGCGTCGCCATGACCAATCTCTTGCCGAGCGGGATGGTGAAGATTGGCGGATTGCGGCTGGATGCGGTCAGTTTGGGGATGGCGATCGATGCGGGCGAATCGGTGATCGTGACGAAGGTGGAAGCGGGCAAGATCTATGTGCGTCCGATCAGCGAAGCCGAGCGTTTGGCGACACTCGCCGCGGCCAGCGGAGCGAGCGGTCCGTCGCCGCCCCCCATCTCGCCACCCTCGCTGGAAAATTCGCCCGATTCCTTCGATTTCGATACGCTCGATTTAGAAAACCCCAATTAGCCATTGCACACCGTCGGGGCTGCGAACGGACCGCTTAATTTTGCAGTTGCCGCCAACAGGGTTGCTCGCCGCCGCAGCCTAAGGAAATGCCCTGGGAAGGCTTCTGGACGGCGGATCGCCGCATCAGCATAGTTGACATCGCCCTGGCGGAGCGGGACATTAGGGAGCTGCGACACACCCTTGATCGATTCGCTTTCACACCGCAAGTGTTTTAGCCAGAGCTTGCCTCCCCTTTGGACTTGCCTCCCCTTTGGAAACGCACCCGATGTTAGAACCTGCCCTTCTTGCTCAAGAGTTGCCCAACGCAACCGTGCCGATTTTGATCGGGGCCCTCGTCTTATTCGCTGGGATGATGGTGCTGTTGTTTGTGTTTGCCAGCTACTTTGGTTTGTGGATTCAATCGCAGTTGACCGGGGCGAACATCTCGATTTTCAACTTGCTGGGGATGACGTTCCGAAAAGTGAACGCGCGCAGCATCGTTCGCAGTAAAATCATGGCGACTCAGGCTGGACTAGAGGATCCTGAGATCACGGGCGAAGCACTCGAAGCCCATTACTTGGCGGGCGGAAATGTCCAACAAGTCATTCGCGCATTGATCGCGGCCAAAAAAGCCAAAACAATCTCGCTGACCTTCCGCGAAGCAACGGCGATCGATTTGGCAGGACGCGATGTGTTGGAATCGGTGCAAACGAGCGTCTACCCCAAGGTCATCGATTGCCCACCGCGTGGATCGGTCAAACCTTCGCTCGATGCGGTTGCCAAGGACGGCATCCAATTGAAGGTAAAGGCGCGCGTGACCGTGCGTGCCAACTTACAACAATTGATCGGTGGAGCGACCGAAGAAACGATTATCGCGCGTGTTGGTGAAGGGATCGTCAGTGCGATCGGTAGTGCCACGAACCACAAAGCGGTCCTCGAAAATCCCGATGTGATCAGCAAAGCGGTGCTCGCCAAACGATTGGATTCCCAAACGGCATTTGAAATCGTTTCCATTGACATCGCCGACATTGATGTCGGAGCCAACATTGGTGCTCGACTGCAAGCCGATCAAGCCGAAGCGGACACTCAAGTCGCTCGCGCCCGTGCCGAAGGGAAACGGGCCGCGGCGGTCGCCGAAGAACAAGAGATGCAGGCTAAGATTGAAGAGAGCCGCGCGTCGTTGGTCTTGGCTCAAGCCTCGGTTCCCGAAGCGATGGCCGAAGCGTTTCGCAGTGGCAACTTGCACATTTTGGATTACTACAAACTGCAAAACGTCAGTGCGGACACTGAAATGCGAAAGACGATTGCGGGAACAGGACGTCACGTGGTCGAAACCAATTACGGTAAAGACTAACGCGGCGAATCGCGAAACCGCGCAAGTTCCATTTAGGTCGGGCCGTCACGCAAGTAGTGGCGTCTCGATGCCCAAAAAATCAAAAACAAAGTAACGATCATGGCGGGCGATCTCGAAGATTTCTTACGTCGTGCAGCCCAGCGTCGGCAAGCGAACGCGGGAGGCCAACCGGCGGCACCACGACCGGCCGCCCCCCAGAAACCTCAGCGACCTCAATACAGCAACAGCCGCACCGAGCGAATATCACGCGACGTCGAAGACGAGATCTACGTCGCCGAGGTCGTCGAGGAGAAGCCCAGCCCGTGGCAAGAGCGCCAACGCAAAATCGAAGAGGCCAAACGGGCCGCCAAGGAAGCCGAATCGGTCGCCGCGTTAGCGTTGGCAAAAGTCAAAGCGTCAAATCGCTCGGCAGCACCGCCCGCTCCGGAAGTGAAAATGACCGGAGATGTGGCGGGCGATCTATTGCGTTTACTGCAATCGCCCGAAGGCATCCAACAAGCGGTCTTGCTGCGTGAAATTCTCGAACGTCCGGTAGACCGCTGGTAGCGGTGAGCCAGCGGCGGGGCCCGATCATTATGCCAAAATCCGGACCGAGTCGATGGGATATTTGAAACAGACGCTCTCGGAATTTTCGCGGAACCGCTGCAGTACGCTCGCCGCCGCCTTGGCCTACTACACCGCCTTTGCTCTGCCTCCGCTGATTTATCTACTGTTGGTCATCCTGACCTTTGGATTGTCGTTGGCGTACGACAGTGAGCATGCCCAAGCGAAGGCCGAGAAGGTATTGACGAGCCAAGCCGCTGAGATGATTGGGAATCAATCGATCAGCGACGAGATCGCGGCGATACTCGAAAACGACCGCGCTGCGACAGGCAAGTGGTGGAAGACGCTGCTCAGTTTTGGCGGCATCGTGCTGGGGGCGACCGGGGTCGTGGGTGCCCTGCAAGATGCGATGAACCAAGTTTGGGAGGTCAAACCCGATCCCGAAAAATCAGGGATGAAGGCGGTGCTAAGAAAGCGAATCTTGTCGTTTGCGATGATCTTGGGACTGGGCTTCTTGCTGATCGTTTCGCTATTGGTCTCCTCGATTTTGACCGCACTCGGCGAGCGATTGACCGAGATGATCGGGGTAAACGTGGGTTTGGTCAGTGGAGTCAGCTATGTCGTCCAGGCGTTAATTGCGATGACCGTCTTTGCCTCGATTTTCAAGTTCATGCCGGACGCCAAAGTGCAGTGGCGTGACGTCTTCGTGGGCGCCTCGGTCACCACCGTGTTATTCCTGGTCGGACGATATGCGTTGCAGTGGTATTTTTCGTATGCGAGTCCCGGAGCACAATTGAGTGCGGCAACCGCTTCGATCGCGGTGTTGTTGGTGTGGGTTTACTACACGGCCATGATCGTGTTGCTTGGCGCCGAAGCGACTCAGGTTTACGCGGTTCGCTACGGCGCCGGGGTCCAGCCCGACTCTAACGCGGTTCGCGTCATCGAGACGATCCAGCGCTGAGAAGCAACGTCTCTCATGCTGCCATACTCAACGCCCGCTCATCCCTAAACGATCCCGCGGGCCTAAACGATCCCGCGGGGCCCCAAGGCGGTGACACCGCCGGTAGACGGCGTTCGATTTTCGGCCATGTTGCTTGGTGGCCGCACAAAGAGGGTGCAGCCGAACCAGGGTGCCTTTGGCGAGCAGAAGCGGCGGGGATGTGGCCCGCGGCCCGGCACGCAGGCGTGTGGAGTCGTGGCGCGTGGGGCAGGTGGCGAACGGGGATGGTAGCAACTAAAGCCGCTCAACCGGCGTGGAACCAGCGACGATGTCCGCAGGACCGCACTCGCAGGACCGCACTCACAGATCTCCGCAAACTTGCTCAGATGGCACATGATTCGCATCTCCGTTACCTGTGGGAACCCTCCACCTTTGCGGGAACCCTCGTCGTTTGAGGACCATTCGTTTTAGGATCGGAAAAAATGCTAATCTCAATTCTCGGTTGGATGCTCGCTGGATTGGTGATCGGAGCGATCGCTCGCTTGCTCATCCCTGGACGCCAAGAGCTGGGCCTGTTTCGCACGATGGTGCTTGGGATCGTCGGTTCGTTTGTGGGCGGGTTTGTCGGTTACTTATTTTCCGGCGGATCTCCGCTGCAATCCGCCGGCTGGATCGGCTCCATTATCGGTGCCGTCGCCGTGCTGGCGTTCGCCCTGCGTCGGGATCGAATTTCGACTTAGGCGAGCCTCGCATCCGAGCGTGGCGAAGGGGGCCGACCGCGCCGCAAGGGCCCGACCGCGCCGCAAGGGCCCGACCGCGTTACACGGGTTCACGCGTCATACGGGTTCAACCGCGCCGCACGGGTTCAACCGCCCCGCAAGGTGCGGGCGATCCCATAATCGCCACGGGCACGTCCTTTGCCTGAACTGAAACGGGGCAACGCGGCTTGCGTTTCCGTCTCCCCATTATTGAAACGAAACGACTGCGATGGATATCCCCCAAATTCACTCCACTTCGGACGCCGACATCGGATCGATGGGGCAAACCTATTTGGTGACAGGGAAACAAGTCGCCTTGCGTCATTGGCGTGAAGCCCCTGGCGAGTTCTCCGAGTCGCATTGTCGCGATTATGAAACGGTGGGCTACTTGTTAAGCGGCGTGATCGAATTGGAGCTCGATGGAGGAAGGGCCACGCTTCACTCTGGCGATTCTTGGCTCGTTCCCTGTGGCGCGCCTCATCGCTATCGCGTCGTGGAATCGGTCGTTGCCATCGAAGCGACCAGCCCACCGGCACGATTCGGTGGACGTGACGCATGTTAAAATGCGGGGTCGCCGGCCACGCCTAGCGCGTCCCTCTTGAAGCGACGCGATTGGTCGCAGGAGGCAATGCCTCGCAATTTCACCTAGCCCAGCCTGTTGAGGGGCCCCAGGCTAGGCGAATTGCAGAGGCTATGGCTCAGCACACTTATTTCGCCGCGATCGGTTTCATCTCGTCGGCAGTAAGGGCTCGATCGAAAATCGCGATTTCATCGAGACGTCCTTCCCAATTCGAGTCGTTATCACTGCGTCCACCGAAGAAGATCGAGTCGACGCCGCCAGCGAGATTGGCGAGCGAATCGCTTTGCAATTCCGCTTCTTCGTTGCCATTCAAATAGACTCGCACTTTCGAACCTTCGCGAACGAGCACAAGGTGGTTCCAGGTCCAACGTTCGATCGGAGTCGTGCCGAAGACGGGCTCGTTGCCGGTTCCCTGTTGAAACATCAAACGTCCTTGATGGTCTCCCACGCCTGCGACGCCAAGATGCTCACCGGCCGAGGTGATGCTGTGGGCGTGGTCGCGTGAGAACAGCCAACCAGCGGTCTCACGCGCCTCGACGGGCATCCCGTTCCAGAACCACATCGAGACGCTGTAGCCATCCTTCAAGCCGCTGATTCGCGATCGCATCCGGCCGCCAGCGAAATGAGCGCTGCGATTGGGGTCCATGTCATTGGTAAACGCAGACGAGTGGGGTCCGGCCAAGAAAAAGACAACGCCGGGTTCGTAGATACCATCGCGTTGGTGTCCGCTGATGTCCCGCGCGACCGGGGCTTCCATTTCATCGAGGCGCCAATAGCCCAACGGCGCGGCTTCCAACATCGCGGTGCATGCCGGTCCTTGAGGTTGCATGTGAGGGCGTCGTGCTTTGCCGCTCACTTCTTCGAGCAATCGCATTCCGGCTGCGATAATCTTCGGCTCGGCTTGCGCTTCGAGACCCGCCGAACGAGCCGCAAAGGTGTTATAGCCACCCAACGGATGTTGTTCGGGCGGCGGGATATAGCCGTCCGCTCCATTGGCCAATTCGATCACCATCGTTTTCTCGAGCGGACTTTGACGTTTCAGCTTCAATCCGGAGAGGGCATAGGTTTCATTCGGAGTCGTGGCGATTGCGATCTCACCAATCCGGATGGCTTGGACCACGACATCGGTGGATTGCAGTTCATGCAACAGCACCTGTTCACGTGCGTAGACCTCGGTGATTGTCTTGGGCATGCGTCCCTCCATCGATTCGACGATCCGCTGGCCCCATTCGAGCCGTTGTTGATCGGGGACGCGGTAGGGCAAATGCAACCGAGACTCAGCCATGGCAATCGAATCGGCATTTTCGAATTCGATGGTGTCGAACGTCTCGGTCGCAATCTTCAACAAGCCCTCGGTGTACGACTCAATCGTCGAGTAGGCACTGTGATCGGTTTGCGTGTAATCGCGTCGCCAGATATCACCGCTGCAACCATGTGACATCGCAGCGACGACGTTCTTTGCATCGGGATGTTTAGTTTTGATGTAGTCCTGCAAGCCGTTGGCAAACAAGCCAAAGTAATCCGCGCTGATCGGTGAATCGCCAAAGTAGTGCATCGAAAAATTCGACAACACGGCGATCGGCACGCCCGCGTGGGATTCGAAGGCAATCAGCGAGAGTTGAGGATCTTCGGGGCCCGATTCACCGGTGACATCGTCGGGGTTCCGTCCGGCGTGCATATTGGCACGGATGGTGGGATTACCAAACGGGTCGGTATCCACGCGATCGGGGCGACGAATCCAACGTCGCAGCGCAGTGAACTCAGGCGCTTGGGCGGTCCCCCAGCCGACACGGGCGGGTTGTAGATTGCTTTCCGCCGCGACGATCGCTTCGACAATCCCCTCGCGCAACAGCGGAACGTAGGCCAGATCGACATCGCTGCCGAGCAGCCCCATCGATGAAGGCGCGGTGTGCGTGTGCGTCGCCGAAATCATGATGTGATCTGGCTTGAGCTTGCTGCGTTTGGCGGCGCGATGTTTGGCGTCATCTAACAGCATCGTGGGGATCATGCAACTATCGACGACGACCATCGCGATCGATTCGGTACCGTCGCTGATCACGATGGCACGAGCGTTGACGGGCGTTTTGATTTTCTGACCGGAACTAGCGGTCATGTTCCCGTTGACGATCACGGGGAACTCGTTCGGAGAAATATTCACAATCGCCGCTCCGACTTGCAGGTCGGCCAGTGCGGTTGAGTTCAATAAAGGAATTGAGGAAAGCGTGACCATCGTCACGAGACAGAATCGAAACATGGAATCCCTATGGATTGGGGGAAGGTAATCAAGAGTGAGGAGTGGTTTGCGTTGCTCGTCGCAGCGACCTCAGGGGGGAGTGATCGACCATCATAATGGATTGCAAAACATAGTGGGGCCTTCGTAGTCCCACTCGCGACAAGATTCTCGGCTGGCTCACCTTTCCACATCCCCTTGGGTTTGTCAAAACAGGGGCTAAATGATCGCGTGATCGAGTGCGACATTACGGTCGATCACGGGCCCCGAACGGATCACGGGTCCCCAACGGATCACGGGTCCCAAACGGGTCGAACCGTCGTCATCAGTCTGGCGCCCCCTCGGTCGTTCGCCATTCACGTCCGCCGCAGCCCATCGAGCGTCCTTCATGAGCCAATTTTCCTACCAACTGCTTTCTCAAGATCTCGAAACCGGGGCGCGGCGGGGCGTGTTTTCGACGCCGCACGGAACCGTCCAAACGCCCGCGTTCATGCCCGTGGGGACCCAAGGGACCGTCAAAGGGGTGACGATTGATCAAGTCGCCGCGACTGGGGCCGAAATGATCCTGGGGAACACCTATCACTTGGCCCTGCGGCCGGGCCACGAAACGGTGCGTCGGCTCGGCGGGCTGCATGGGATGACGTTGTGGGAAGGCCCCATTTTGACCGACAGCGGTGGGTTCCAAATTTTCAGTCTCGAGTCGATCCGCGAAATCACCGAACAACAGGCCACGTTTCGAAGCCACATCGATGGTTCGATCGTCCAGTTGACTCCCGAACACAGCATCGAGATCCAAGAGTCACTCGGTAGCGATGTTGCGATGGTGCTCGATCATGTGGTGGCGTTGCCCGCGCCGCGTTCGACCGTGGTCGATGCGATGGAGCGTTCGATCCGTTGGGCCGGCCGCTGTTTGAACGCGGCGACGCGTGACGATCAAGCTCGCTTTGCGATCGTCCAGGGAGGCTTGGAGGCGGAACTACGCATCCAATGTGCGAAAGAGTTAGCGACGATGGATTTCGAAGGCTTCGCCGTGGGCGGCCTTAGTGTCGGCGAGGCGCCATCGGAAATGTACCGCATCACCGCAGCCACTTGCCCGCATCTGCCCGCCGACAAGCCCCGTTATTTGATGGGAGTCGGGCGGCCAATCGATTTGTTGGAGAGCATTGCTCGCGGGATCGATCTTTTCGATTGTGTGATGCCGACCCGAAACGGTCGCAATGCGATGGCGTTCACCGACCGTGGGAACGTCAAAATTCGCAACGCGACCTACCGCGAAGACACCCGTCCCCTCGAAGAACATTGTCCCTGTTTGGCGTGTCGTCACAGCCTCGGCTACCTGCGGCACTTGTTCGTGGCCAAAGAGATGTTGGGACCGATTCTATTGACGATCCATAACTTGACGTATTACCAACGGGTGATGTCCGAGGCGCGAGCGGCGATCGAAAACAACACGTTTGCGCAATACGTCCGCGAAAAGAAAGCGGGCTGGGGCATGGTCGACGAGCTGCCTTAACGCGGTGCCCGGCGATCAACGATCTGGGCACTGGGAGCAACCGAGGCGACATCGACCGATCCGCTTTGGTCGCTTTCGCGTCGTCCGCTACGTTGCAAATAATCGCTCCAGCGGCGTCCCTTTCGTGATTCCGTCGGTCCCGGTGCGATCAAGAACACCGCCCCGAGTCCAAACAACAATCCTGCGGACGCCGACCCCAATGTGACCAAGGTTCCACCGGGGCCGACCGGTTTATCGGAGACTTGGGGAGGGCCAAGCTCCGCAACCAAGTTGGTCGACAACGCCGCAGCGCGACTGGCTTGGGCATCCGCAAGCGCCCGCTCGGCTTCTTCTAACAGGGTCGTTCGATGGCGTACTTCGGCGTCGACGTTGGCATAGTCCGTTCGCGCCGCAGCGAGCGCGTCGAGGCGAACGGTTAGTTGTTCTTTGCGTTCTTCCAATCGTGCCACGCGTGCTTTTTCCAGCTTCAATGTCGGCTGCATGGCTTGCACTGCCCCCCGCGCCTCCTCTTGCATGCGGCTACGAATTTGAGCTTCGGTTGCTTTGGCATTCCGCAGTGCGGGATGTTCCGCGGTACGGTTCGCCGCAAGTTCGCTGCTTCGGATTTGTGCGTCCACCAAGCCATCCTTCAATCGCAACAGCGAAGGTTGAAGCGATAACAAATCGCTGCCACTGGCGAGCAGGTGATCGGGGTTCTCCGATCCCGCGACCAAAAGTGCCTCCAACGAATGCAGTTTTTGTAGGTCGAGTTCCGCGACTTGTAGCTCGCGGACGGTTTCCTCGAGCGTTCGCCGGTTGGTACCGTCCCCGGCAATCGCATCGTTGAGGTTTCGCAGTTCACCGAGATCGGCTGCAAATTTGACTTCGTACACTCGCATTCGCGAGGCGGCCGCGTCCAAATTGTGCTGGGCCAAGTTTCGTGCGTGTGTCAATTCAGCAATCACGCTGTCGGCTCGCACTTGGCGAATGGTCCTCAAGTGCAACGTCAAGTTATCAAACAACGCTTTACAAAATTCGACGGCGCGTTGTTGGTCTTTTGCTTTGACTTGCAAATACACCATTTCCGTGCTGCCAAACTCGGATCCCTGGGGAGCGAGCAAGTTGACGGCGTCCTTGGCAATCGCGTCGACCACTTTGGTCGTGGGCCAAGCGGTGTCGCTGGTTCCCGATGGAGGGCCGATTTGGCGCAACGCTCCGGCAACCACCTCGGGATTTTGAGTCATTTCAAGAATCGTTTCTTGTGCCGACTTCAACTCCGTTTGGCTGTTAAATCGTCCCGATCGATCGAGCGAAGTGGAAGCTTCGTTTCGCACGACCAAAGGTTGTCGTGCCGAATAGACGTCGCTACTAAACAAGGCGACACAGACGCCAAAAAAGGCGAATAAAACGGTAGCCCCCATCCACAAGGGAGCGAACACGACCAGAACGTTGCGAACGTGTTTCCACGGAATCGGAGCAGCTGACATAACGAGTCTCAACGTGAAAGTTTTTAAACACTACTTAAAAACTTAGGTCTCAATTAATGCCACGATGAAAAAACGAGTGCAAAAAGAGCAAACATCCAGCAGAGATTCGCGACCGCATGACCGCGTGAGGGACGATTCCCACGCGACTAGGCCAACGCCGGTTGGTCCGTGTAGAGATCGAGCAATTGGCTTTGCACCTTCACCGCGCGAAGCAAGATCCACAATTGATCGGGGGTAAAGGAAATCGGCCCGCTGTTACACAATTGTTCCAATTCATCGGCGACCGCGGCATGTTGATCCGCCGCGGCTTCGAGACGAAAACTTGCATTCTTCCAAGCTCGCATCAACGATGCTTCTTCGGCCAACTCTCGAGTATCCGTGGTTTGGGTCAAGATCAACAGACTCAACCGCGCCACCTCCGCAGGAGGCAATTCGGGGTGAATGGCATTAATTCGCTGGGCGAGTTCGTGACAAGTCATGAGAGATTAATTTCTGTCCAAACGGCTTGAAGTTGAACGCACGGTCCACCTCAACGTTTGGTCAAGGAATGGGCTTGACGATGATTACACGGCAATTCGATCGCTCCTTGCACCCTCGAACACCACGGCCCCCCGACGTGCTCGTTACAACAGAACGAATTACAAAACCCTAGGTCACGTTCGTACACGAAGCAAGAAATTTTCAAAAACGGGTCTTCGATCCTATCCCAATAGGGATTGAGGAGATTAGCCGTAGGTTAGCGAAGCGCCCGCTGCGCAATGCGAGAGTGCAAAATCGCTTTCGCCCCTGACGGGGGCGTCGCCCGGTTGTCTGCGACCCTTTCTGGGGCAATCCAGAGGTTGGCTTAGGTTTTCCGGTCGAGTTCGCTACCCTCAAACCACCCGCTAATTGCTGAAATCCCGCTCGGCATTGGGCTCAAAAAAGAAGTGGTGGATAAAGCACGGCCAAGGGCTCGGCCCCTTTGTTAGGCGCACGCGCTGGATGCGAACAATCGGTCGGGCCGTGTGCTCTACTCAATCTCTAATGACTCGTGGTCTCTAATGCCCCGCCGCGGCCGGAGACTTATCTTTCAGGCTCGCTAGATAGGCGACCAGATCACGTAGCTCGCGTGCGGAGAGCTGTTTAATCAAGTCGGCGGGCATCGCAGATTTCCCTGAACGACGGGCGACGATTTGCGTTTGATCGATTCGTTTCAAGACGCCATCGCTTTGGATGACTTCGATCACCTCATCGCTTTCCGATTTCACGATGCCCGTGACCACTTGCCCGTCTTCGTCCGCAATCACTGCGGTTTCAAAGCCTTTGGCAATCGCGGCATTAGGTAAACAAATCGACTCAAGCAAATAGCGTGCATCTTTGTCGCTACCAATCGTCGTCAGATTGGGGCCGACCTCGCCTCCGGTGCGATCGACTTTGTGGCATCGCACACACGACAACTCGGTCTTGGCAAAGAGTCGTTTTCCCTTGGCGACGTTGCCACCGTGGAGCGACAACAACCATTTGCCAAGCGGATCGTTTTCCGCAAGCGACGTTTGAAACTGCTTTAAATTCGCTGCCACCGTATCGGGCAACTTGCCCTGGGCGAGCAACGACTCGGCAGCCTCGACCACATTCAATTGCACTTCGGGCTGGAGCGTCCCCGCTAAATAGCTCTGGAGCGCAGCTTGAATCGCTTCGCTGGCACGCGGATCGGTCGATTGTGCCAACGTGTCCCAGGCAATGCGTTGGAGCGACGCGTTGCGGCTTTGCGTGGCGGCAATCATCACTTCGATCGAAGCGGCAAGGTCATGCTCGGCGAGCACTCGCAGCGCTGCTTCGGCGAGCGCGTCGGCGGGCACTAAACGGGTCTCTTTGGCCAGTTTGACCGCATTGGCAGGATCGAGTTTGGCTAAACCACGCAGCGCCGATGCGCGAGCTCGAGCCGCTTGATTGGCATCATTAACACGCGTCACCAAGGCAGGTGCAATTTTCTTGACCCCCAGCTTCGAAGCGACCTCGATCGCTTTTTCGCGAACGTTTTCGCTGGACATCATCAACGTATCGATATGGGCATCCAACGCGGCGACGGGATCCGTTGCGGCCCGTTCCCCTAACGGACGAATGTCGTTGAGCACACGGTCGCGAGGGTCCGATTGGTCCCATTTCATTAGCACATCGAGGGCCTCTAATCGCATCGCTTCGGGTGAGGTCAACCGCGAGGCAAACTTGGCTAACGCGGTTGCTGACGCGGCCGTCCCGAGCTGATAATTGGCGTTGATCACGCGTCGCAGCAGCGGCAAATTCGCCGATGGTTTTTCGATCAATGCCGCCAACGAACCGAGCGCCACCGGGATCGGTTCGTCATGAATCGCACGCGCCGCTTCTAAGGCCACCAACGTGCTTTCATCCGCTAAAAACTTGCTGACTTCGCCGCTCTTGATCCGCCGTAGGGCCACGACGGCACTTCGCCGCAGCGACTCATTTTCATGCTTGTGCAACTTCATAATCGACTCAGCCGAGCACGCACTCGTGAAAAAGACTTGGCCGGCATGCCGCAACACCGCATCTTGATTATTATTTTCAAGCATCATTTGGATCACCGCAGGCATGGCGGATGACGCCTTCAATTTTGCCAACGCCATGGCCGCAAAATAACGCACGCGAGGAGATTCATCGGCTAACAAGGGGCTCAGCTCTGGTACCGATTCTTGGTCACCTCGTTCGCCCAACACCTTCACAACCGCACCGCGAAGAACCGGATCGGTATCCGCCAGCAACGGCCGAAGCGCCGCCACGACCTCGGCTCTTTGGTCGTTGTTGACCCGCGCGATCTGGTCACTTCCCCAGATCGCATGCAGGCGTGCGAGCATCGTTTGTTTGGCATCCGTCGCAATCCCCAGCAACGACGCGGTATCGACGCGGCGGGCGAGTTCCCATTGCGCTTCGAGTCGAATCCGTTGATCGAGATGACTCAAATCGAGGACCAAGTTCTGCGGGGTTCGTTGGGACCAATCGCTTGCCAGCACAGCGGAGACTTCGCGGACGATTTCGGAGTCGTGATGCTCTGGATCGGTCACGCGATAGATTCGGCCTTTCCCGGTACCACTCCATCCATCGACCCAATCGCTGACGTAGATTGCTCCATCGGGGCCGAAGGCAACGTCCGTTGCCAGCACCGACCAGACGGGGTTGGCCGGTTCGGTCAATTTGTAGGACGCCCCTTGGCGGTTCAACTTGAACGAGCGCACCCCGCTGAGGCCCGACGAACCCACAAAGTCACAAACCAGAAACGAGTCCTTCAGTTCGTCGCCAAATCCGGTGCCGGGATAGTACGCCAAACCGCTCGGTCCATCGGTAAAATTGGCGATCGCGGGAACGATATAGGCGGCTTGCTCGGGATGCAACGGTTCCCATAAACGGTCCTCGTTGTAAGGACCGCGCGTGGGCAAATATTGGTAATACATCCGCCATCCGTAGTCGCCTTTCTCGAGCAAATGAAAGACTTTGGCTTTGTCGCCACTGTCGCTGTTGTTGTCGACGGTGAACCAATCGCCAAGTTCATTGAAGGCCAACTCCTGGGGGTTGCGTAGACCGCTACAGAAAACCTCCAACCCGCTGCCGTCGGGCTCACAGCGGAACACAGCCCCCTCGGCCGGATTAGCAAGTACTTTTCCATCCCCCGTGGTGACGTGATAACCGCGGTCACCGATCGAAAAATAGATGCGTCCATCGGGCCCCATCACCAATCCGTGTAGGTCGTGGCCGCGAAAGGCCACGCGCACCCCGTAGCCATCGGACAAGGCGACGCGTTGATCCGACACGCCGTCGTTGTCGTCGTCGGTCAGCTTCCAAAGACGTGGAATGCAGGTATAGAAGACCTCGTTGCCACGGACCAAAACGCCCGCTCCGGTCCCTTCCTCCAAATGATTAAAGCCGCTAGCAAAAAGATCACTGCGATCGGCTCGACCGTCGCCGTTGGAATCGACCAACCGTCGAATCCGATCATCGTGTTGAGCATAGGTGATCGCCGCATCACCCAGCAGCGAGCGGTGATAGTTGATCCGATCTTGGACCGTTTTGGCCGACAAATCGGCTAATACCCACTCGTCGTTGTGGCTTCGATTATCGGTCACCCCTCGATCTTGTCGAAACGATTCGCACAGAAACAATCTGCCCTGATGATCGATATCAAACGAGACCACATTGGCAACCAACGGTTCCGCCGCAAATAAATCGATCGTCCAACCCTGCTTGACTGCGATCCCCTGCATCGATTGAGCGGCTTCGTCCGAAGCTTCGGCCACTTCCGGCTCAAGGGGTTGGGTCGCGGTTGCTTCCAAGGCATTGACGATCGGATTCAGACCCAAGCCGATGACACACCCGAAGATCGCAAGCAGTGAGATTGAATATTTAAACGATTTCAAGGCGGTCTCATTCAAGCAGAAAGTGTAGGATGGATTCCCGATAGACCTAAGATAGCCGGATCGACCCAAACCTGGCAACATTTACGGGCCATTTGTTTCGGAAAACCACCAGCGATTCCCCCATTTTTGCTGCATTTCGGAGGTGCGAGTCAACGCGATGAAAGACGATTCGAGCGAGACACAACGCACCCCGAACGGGGATCAAATCGGTCGAGCGGGGGTGTCAACAAACGACTCCGCTAGCGATGCAAATCGAATCGTGATCGCAGCGTTGGTGACGCAAGATTCCACGGACTCTCCCGACTCGACTCATTCGGCCCCAACGGCTCAACCGGCTGCGTCCACGAACTCGGTGGGGGGAACGGCATCGTCAGGAGAGCAGCAAATCCGTGTGGGTTCGCCGTTTGCAACCGAGCCCGAACCGAATCCGCAGGCGGTTCAGGCCGAAGATATCTATTTCCAAGCGACACCGCTCCGCTACACCTCGATCGGTGCGGTGGTCGCGGCGACGATGGTCGTATTCTTCGCGGTAGCCGCGACCGCTTGGTTTCCCGTTGGGGGGACGATGATCGCGGGACTGGGGTGTCTGCTCAGCATCCTCGGGCTGTACTCGCACTTACGCGTCCCGGCTGCCGGTTTGTTAGCCGTGCATCTCGTCTTGTTTGTCACCAGCTATAGCCGGATCCTCGCTTGAGGTGAGGGCTTCGTTTGCCGCGTTTCGAAGTGGCATGTCTTCCACCCCTCGAAGCGTGAACGAGTACATTGCTGGGAAAACGAGTGCATTGCCGGGAAAAACAGCAAACTCGCAACTTCAAAACGGACGCATCGGGGTTGGGGAACCCCCGGCTCAGTCTTGAATTCCCGCCAATTCGCACAGGTAGGCTTGAGTGACCGGTTGCGGACAACTCCAGACCAGAAAAAACAGCGCTTCGCGACACCACTTGCCGACGGGGTGCCCTTGGACGTAGCCCGCCCCTTTGGCCGCAGTCAATGCGGCTTGAGTGGATCGCAGTGCCATGCGGTTTGCTCGCCCTCGAAGTTCCGCCGCATCACAGCTCGTGTCGCCTGATGCCGCGTGAATCAAGTCGTTTGCAAGCAACTTCACCTCGGATTGCATCTCGTTAGCCACGCTTTGCAATTCAGGCCGCTTGTTGGCTTCGCCGGCAAGAAAGTCCACGGCGGCGGTCGAGAGCCCGATTGCCAGGGTCGATGTTTGCAGCCCCCCCGTACCGGCTCCGCTGCCCGTCCGCATCACATTTTCGATCGGTCCGGCAATCAACATGGAGGCATCGATTTGAACCTGATCAAAGACAAGTTTATCAGTACAGCTGGCCGATAACGCGACCAATTCGGTGCCGGGAAAAGGATCAACACCGGGTAGCGATCGCGGGACGGCGGCCAACAATTCTCGGCCATCGTCCAAGCTCGCTCCGACCACGTAGACATCCCCGTGCGGGACTCCCGTCACCCAAGGCGACATGCCGTTGAGCACAAAGCCGTCTGCATTCTCGGTCGCCAATAAAACGGGTTTCGCGAGGTGCCGTCGACTCGTCGTCAAATGGCTGATCCCGACTGTCCCAAAGGCCTCTCCGGCGACCAATTTTTCCAGCCACCGCGAGGCTGGCGTTGGATTCTCGCTGCCAGCAATCCGCCGCATCGCGCCCACCAATTGGGTGATCACAAAGGTGGTCGTTAAATCGGCTGCCGACAATTGTAGGTAGCCGCGAGTTTGATCCTCATCACTCCACCCCAAACCGCCCGATGACGGCGGCAAGAACCAGCGGTAGACGCCTGCATCGGCGCACGCGCGGAGCGCTTCGGCGGGCCAATCGGACACGCCATTCCAGCGCAGCGACCACTGGCGTAGCGTCTCGCACAGTTGATGCATCGACTTGTCACTCGGCGAGCAGATCAAGGAAGAGGTTGGCATCGACGTTGGCAATCAAGTGGGAGGAGAAGCGGGTACAGGTCAACAAACTCACGAATGGGCAAACTTACGAACTGCAAACTCACAAATCGGCAGAATCACGTGGGACTCAACGTTTACGGACGGGCCAAAATTTGATTGAACAGTCGGCGGTTCCGCTGACGCGTTTGGCTACATGCCGCTTGAATCATCTTGGGATCCTTCTCGTGCATCAGAAAGGCTAGATTTTCCATCGCAGCATCCTGTTCGGGCAGCGCGTGCCGCTGAGGTGTTTTCATCAATCGCAAATTGATTTCGACTCCGCGAAGGGTTTGGTAGCCGGCGATCAACTGCAGCGCTTCGTGTTGGGGAAGATGGCCTGCGGCGGCCAGTCGTTCCAGCGAAATCGTCGTGTTGGAGTGTACAATTTTTGGCGATTCAGCGGCATGTTTTAGGGTCAACATCTGGGCGACAAACTCCACATCGACCGTCCCTCCTTCACCTCGTTTTAGATTATCGGGGGTCGCGGTTTCTTGGATTCGCTGGCGAATCTGTTGGATCTCACTCACCATTTCCGGCTGCCATGGCGACTGAGTCAACAAACTCGCGATGGCCGAATCAAAACGTCGACGACTGGGTCGCGATCCAGAGATCGCACGTGCTTTACAGATCGCCAACCATTGCCAAAGGGGCGCGTGACGCTGCTCAAAGCGGTTGAGAAAGTCTACCGTTGAAACGGCAAAAACGCCTTCTTCTCCGCTCGGCCGTAGGCGTCCATCGAGTTCATACAATCGCCCCTTAGGACCGGGCGCATTGACGCGTTGGATCACTCGTTGGGCGAGTTGATTAAAGAAACTGCGGTTGGTCGTCGTCGATCGCGGCCCCCCAACGCGGCGGCACGTTTCACCATCGGCGGAATAGAGGAAGACCACATCGAGGTCGCTGTGATAGTTAGGTTCACGTCCTCCCAATTTGCCAAGGGCAACCGCAATCATCTCGGCCTTTTCCCCTTCGCTGTTCACCGGATCCCCGTACTGAGCCGCTAACCGCTCCTGTTCAAATTCGATCACACGGCGGAGACACGCTTCGGCCGTGTCACCGATCGCTTGTTGAGTGGAGGCCAACGATTCTTTGCCAAGAATGTTACGTACCCCAATCGTCAAATGAGCGCTTTGCTTGAAGCTATGCAAGATCGGGTCGATCTCTTGGGCGCCGCGACACAGTTCAATCGATTGGCTGTCGAGTCGTTCTGCGGACGGTAAACGATCCATCAACAGCGAATCAATCAACTCATCGATCATCCCTGGATTTTCAGTCAAGATCTCAACGAGGTACGGTGCCGCCGCCCCCAAACGCACCATCAATTGCATCGTGGGACGATTGGTGCCCAGCAATTCCCACAACGTCGCCTTGGCCCCAATCGAATCGGCAACACGCGTTAATGACGCAAGCGTTTGGTCGGGGTGAGGGGTGAGCGAAATTTCGGCGAGCAGCGCAGGAACCAGCTGTGCGAAAAAATGGCGGCAGCGGTGCGGTGACAGAAACGGAACCGATTCGCGGCTCAGCGCGATCAAATCCTCGAACGCTCGCGGTGGATCCGATAAACCGTGTTGAGACAAGACGTGCTCGATCGTCTCGGCGTTGGGATCGGGATCGAGCATCAGTTCGGTTTCCACAGCGACCGACGAACCATCATCGGGCGCATCGAGCATCAAGTGGTTGATCATGCGACTATTGACGTCGAAGACTTCGTCCAATTGTTTGCGGAAACGATCGGCGTCCCCCTGTTTAGACTTGGCGTCACGGATTCCCAATTGCCACGCAATCCGCTGAGTCGAATCGCGGTCACCGGGGACTTGATTGTCAAGGCGTTCGAACATCACCGCGAGTTGATGTTGCAGACGACATAATCGCGCATGATTCTCGGATAACAGCGCCGCCTCTTGATGGGTGACGCATCCCGAGCGTTCCAGCGCGATCAACGCATCATAGGTGTTCGCTTTGCGGACATCGGGCAAGCGATCGCCATGCAGCAGTTGCAGAAATTGGATCGTCCGCTGGATATCGCGTCGGCCCCCAGGTGCTTGCAAGACATTACACGCTCGCTGGCCCGCGTCTTCCTCACCGGCGGCGGTGGTGGACGATTCGGTTGACGAAACCGTACGACGTTCCAACTTATGCCGCAGCGTCCGTATTTCGGCTAAATCCGAACGGCTGATGAAACGTCGAAAGATCCACGGCTGCAATCGATCGAGGAACGCGTCCCCCAGCTCCCGAGAACCGGCAACCACGCGTGCTTTGATAAACCCGAGCCGCTGCCAAATGCGCCCCGAGGTTTCAAACACACGCACCGCTTCAAAGGAACTACAGATCCGGGTCCCGGTTTCATACTTGGGGCTTTGACGAAGATCGATATTAAAACCTTCGTCAAAGCGATCCTCCGTCCGCAGCAATCGGATGAACTCAGTGACCAACAGGTCATAGAATTCGCGATGCGTCACATTCCACGGATCGATCCGGTCATAAAGAAAGATCAAATTCAACGAGTCACCATAGCTCATCTCTTCGGCACCGAAGCTGCCGAGTGCAATCAGGGTGACTTGGGGTGTATTTCCGCTCGGCAACACTGGCGTGTCACGGATCGTGTCGAGATAGCGAATCAGAAAATCGAGACTCGCTTGGACAACCGCATCGGTCACATACGTCAATTGGCGTCCCACTTTTTCGGGGACCATCGAGCGCACGAACTCGCCATAAATAATCCGGCTCGTGTGGCGGACCAAAAAGTCACGAATCCGCTGGGAAGCTTGCTCGAAATCGGTAATCTCACTCAAACTCGCCCGCAACTCTTCCACCAACCGCGAGCGATCGAGCGGTTGCCCATCCTGCGCGCAAAGGGTCTCGAAGGCATGCGGGTCGGCGATCAAACGCTCTCGCAACGTGGGGCTGGTGGCCAAGAGTTGCAGCAGTGCCGGGAGCGTTCTGGGATCGTTTTTAAATAACGCGAGTAACGTTTCAGCAGTCGTGGCCGACGCGATCATCCGCGCCAACCACTCCAGCATCGCATCGGGATTGTCCAGCTGAGGAAATTGCTCAATCAATTGCTCTCGCAACGCGGCAAGTAAATCGCCCGCAACCCCGCTTTGCCAAATCTGGTGGGCGTGTTGGCGTGCGACTTCGGGGGCTGCGAAGGTCGGTGAAGCAATCCACTCGAATTGATCTTGCATAGCTGGATTGGAATGGGGAGCGGCGTCCATGAGAGTGACGACCATCGGGCAGCAAGATGGAGGAACGCCGGGGGAAGGCATTGAAAATTCACGACAAGCGGATTTGCCGCGTCTGTAAGTCTAAAAGCTTTCGTGAGATTCGTGTAGTGCGGCCAAATCGTAACCTAACTTTCAGTGACGGGGGAGTTTTGACGTTAGATGGCTCCGAGCACACCCGCCAGAGTGTGGGAAGCGCAACACACGGTTGTCTTTGTGCAACATCAAGGTGTTGCTTTTGGGAAACACGCTGGACTCGGAAAACGAACCCACTATTTCACCTAACCTATTCACTGACAACGGTTTGCCATGATTTATGCGACGCCCAGCCTAACCGCTGGTACCGATACTGCTTGGTTCCTCCCCCACGTTACCGACGTTTTTGACACGGGTGCCGAGGAGAGCTTGATGGGAAAGAAGAACAGCCGTCGCAGTCTACAAGATGATGCTTATGACGCAGAGGAATCTGTTTCGCGTCGGACCCGCGTGATGGGTGAACAATATGTGGATGCCGAAGATGAAGATGCGGTCCCGGTAAGCGAAGAGGACAGCGAGCGAAGCCGTCGCCGCGTTGAAACCGATACCGATCCCACCGAAGATCCCGTCCGCATGTACTTGATGCAGATGGGTCAAATTCCACTGCTGACGCGAGAGCAAGAAGTCTCAGCAGCAAAACAGATCGAAAAGACGCGTGAGCGCTATCGCCACTGGATGTTGGCGACGGACTTCATGCTGCAAGGTGCCCTCAAGCTGCTCGAGCAAGTCCGCGACAAACAACTTCGCCTGGATCGTACCATCGAGGTCAGCGTTACCAATGCGGCGGAAAAGAAAGCGATCATGAAACGGATCGTTCCCAACGTGAAAACGTTGCAGTTCCTGCTACGCCAAAACCGCGCCGATTACATGGTGGCCATCAACAAGCGATTGCCCATGCGTCAACGACGTGCCGCTTGGAAGAACCTCGTCGTACGCCGCAACAAAGCGGTCCGCTTGGTCGAGGAAATGAACCTGCGAACCAATAAACTACAACCGCTATTCGAAAAGCTTCGCCATTCCGCCAATCGAATGCTCGAAATCCGATCGCTGCTCAAGGACGAGAAACGATTAGCGATGCCAGGCATGCCCGCCGCCGACGAACTGCACAGCGAACTGCACAACTTAATGCGGTTGACGTTTGAAACCCCTCGCACCCTCAGTCGCCGTGTCAAACGATGTGATCACTACAGCGAAGACTACGATGCTGCCAAGCGAGTCTTATCGGCGGGCAACCTGCGTTTGGTCGTCTCGATCGCCAAGAAATACCGCAATCGTGGCTTGTCGTTCCTGGATCTGATCCAAGAAGGCAATACCGGTTTGATGCGAGCGGTTGATAAGTTTGAACATGCCCGAGGCTACAAGTTCAGCACTTATGCGACATGGTGGATTCGTCAAGCGATCACCCGTGCGATCGCCGATCAAAGCCGCACCATTCGTGTGCCCGTCCACATGATCGACACGATGAACAAGATCCGTCAAATCACGCGTGACTTGGTGCAAGAAAACGGGCGTGAACCGACCTCCGAGGAAGTCGCGATGCGAAGTGGCTTGGCCCTTGAAGACACTCGCGTGATCTTGAAGATGAGTCGTCAACCCTTGTCACTGGATCAACCGATCGGTGATCACGAGGAGAGCGTCTTCGGAGAATTCCTTGAAGATTATCGCCACGACGATCCCTTGCTGGAAACCAACCGCGAAGCGTTGAAAACCCAGATCGATTTGGCGATGGAAACGTTGAACTATCGTGAACGTGAAATCTTGCGACTTCGCTACGGCCTGGCCGATGGTTACACCTACACGCTGGAAGAAGTCGGCCGGATTTTCAAGGTCACCCGTGAACGCGTTCGTCAAATCGAAAGCAAAGCGGTTCGCAAACTGCAACAGCCTTATCGAGCCAAATCGCTTGTCAGCTTCCTAGACGGATACGAAATGCCGATACTCGAAGGCAGCGAAGCGTTGTAAAAGTGCAGCCCTTGTTCGGGCGACGCCCTGGCAACGCACCAACGTCAAGCCGCGTTGGCGCGCTGGGGTGCATAGAAGTTATCGCTGTGGAACGGCATCACCACTTGCGTTGAGGACAACGTCAACGCGTTGTCGCGCAGGGCCGCCAGAAATGTTTTGCCGCACAGATGAGCATCGTAGTACTGCGTCACACGCTGCGACATGGCCTCGAGCTGTGTGGGTGATAATCGGCGAATTCGATCGACCGCGTCGCGTAAACCGCCGCTACCCTGAAAGCAAATCGCGTTCTCACCGTCGCTCAATTCGGGACGCATGCGGTCGCCGTATTCAATCAACGGGATCGTTCCGACACTCATCGCTTCGATCAAGTTATGACACATCGGTTGTGCTGCCCCGGGACAGCAAACAAAGAAACGATGCTGTGCCAAAAACGGCAACCATTGTGCAGAGGAAATCGGCGTTACCGCACTGTCCTGTAATCGTATCGGCATGCTCGCGTTCTCGGTCGAGCAATCGTGGAGCACGTTGAGAATGTCCAACCGGCTCAGCACGCCAAAGGATTCCTCCATTTTTGCCCGTCCGTATCGCGACTTTTGGCTGCCCGCAAACAAGATCGCTTCGCGATCAAACGCGGATCGCAGTGCCACTCGCGACGCATGATTCGAACGGCGCAGGGTCGCCGGGTGCATGGGGTAAGGCATCACGGGACGGTCGGGCAAGATATCGCGACCAATCAACATTTCGACTTGGCGATACCCCTTCCCCACTCGCGATGCGTTTTCCAGCGGCACGTCGCACAAGACAAACGCATCCTCAGGGAGCGGCTCATTCGGATACAGCCAAGTCGCATGTCCCTCGGCCAACATCTCGGCCCCTAGCCCTTTCCGCGCCACGCTGGCAAGCAACAACCGGCTTCCTCGCACATAAAACGGCGAGCCAATCTCGGCGCTGTGAAGTGCCAGCGAGGCGAAATGGCGGGCGCAATCAAACAACAGTTGCGGCGTGTAGAGATCCAAGACCACCGGGCGTTCTCGCAGTGATTCGGACGTCGCTACCTTGCTTGCCAAAATCTGTTTCGCACGGCGAATGCCAAACGGAAACCTGACGATATTCTTCAATTGCATAATGGATTCCATTTCCTGGGGCGTCACTACGCCACTAACTTGCCATGGCTCTGGGTGCACGGACGGATTCCCATCTGAATCAACGTGTTGGCACCGCGATGACGTTTCGCGATCGCCATCGCGTGATGCGTGGACCGCCAACGCAGGGCACGATAATCGTGATACATTTGTTCCAGAAACTCGGGGATCTGATCAATCGATTTGTAGATGTATCCGACCGAACCATCGCCCCCCGCCGCCCGGACCTGGTCCGCCAACCAACATCCATCCGGCACGATGACGGGGACTCCCCGAATGAACATCTCCAAAAGCACACCGCTACATCGCGCGACATAACGCGACGCATCGTATAGAAAAAGCCCCACGTCGGCCGTGTCGAGCCAATGGTGGTAGTCGACCGACGGCATGTCCGATGACTTGATTTCAAAGTAAGAGTCAGCAGCATCGCTTGCCGCCAACGCAGCCTCGTACGTCGATTGCATCTGCTTGGGAACCATCCGCTTCCACCGCTTGGCGGGCATTTGCATCGACATTTGGTATTGGCCGCTGCACAGCTGCGACTCATGGATCTGCGACAGCACAGCGGGAATTACGCGACGCCCCTTTTCGGCTCGCGGGGCCCCGGCGAGCACAATCTTGAAGCGATCCCCACGCGAGTTTTGCTGAGTCACCGGCGAGCGATAGCGGGTGGGATAGGGAATCGCCTTGGCGGTCACCCCGACCTGTTCGAGTTGCTGCGCTAACGATGCGGTCGTAGCATGCAAATGGACACGATGGGACGCCATTTCCTGGAGCGCGGCGTTCACCTGGGCACCAAATTGCCGCTTCCGCGACGCGGAGCTGTGTTGATCAAACACAGCAAAATGGAAAACGATGTGAATGGTTAAACGGGTTTCATCGGGGATTTGTTTCAAGGCGTTGGCAATCGCCAGCATCACAAAATCATCGGCCGTATTGATCAGCAGCGTATCGCTCGCGTTGACGTTCCAACGGGCGAGCAAATTCGAAAAATCATCAGACCACCGTTGCAACATCACCGTGGGGCGCCGTTCCGACCGCGACAGCGGATCACGAAGATTCTGCAACGTGTTTTGAATCACGCTACCGCCGACATTTCGACCTTCGAGGTTTCGCCGCACGCTCGAGTGGCCATCCACGCCGAGCGACCAATCGACCATGCGGCGGGCGAGAAACCCACCTTCGACGTCGAGCGTCGTGTCGATGGCATCAAACCCTGCAAAGCTTTGATGGGTCGCTAGCTTGGCGGGGTAGCCCAGCTCGGCTGCCCCCTCCATCAACAGTGTAGCCAATTCAAGGAAGTGACCGCCAATCGACCGAATGTTGTCGTCGAACAGTAACAATCGCGATTCGGAAGCAGCCATAGAACTATCGGGGGACGAAAGAGTGAACGTGGAACGGTCTGTTTACAGGCGATTTACGAGCGATGAACGAACCCAACCTGCCGTGGCGGAGACGCCCACTCGAAATTGCTAGCACGCGATCACCAAGGGCACTCCTACGATTTCCATTCTCAATACCAAACTGGGGGCAACGCGGTCTAGCTTGAATCCACGAAAAGCGGCGCGGAATCGCTTTAGAGCCTGTACCGATTATGCCGATTCCTCCCTTTCAGGGCGGAGGAGCGGCGTGCACGTGGATGCGTGTGCGAGATTTTCCAAAAAATGACTTGGCTTTCGTTGCTTCAACGGAGCCTCAAGGGATGGATCGAAACATGCGTATCTCGAATCCTCGTATCGCAAGCGCGATCGCGGTGTTGTTGTTGAGTGGATCGGCGTTGCAATCGGCACACGCCCAACGGGCCGTCGTCCCCGGAACGGGGTCGGAGATCGTGGGCATTGCTGACGACTTCGAGGATCCCAATTGGTCGTACATTCCCAACGACCCAAAGAGCACCGAAGATATCGACGAAAATCAACGCAGTCCGATGGGACGTTCGACGAACGGTCGTTGGTACGAGGGAATTAAACGCGGTCACCCCGACATCGTCCAACGCGTCCCCACGCCAGCCGGAGGCGTGCCCGGCAGCGAAGGGGCTTTGCTAATGCGTTCTCGCTTTACCGGCATCCCCGGCAATCCGAGTGGCAAAATGCATCAAGACGATTTTGTCGCCAATGTTCAATACCGGCTCAAACGACGAATCGATGTTGCGGAGGTGCCGAGCGTGACGACCCGAGTCTTCTTGCCACCGGTTGCCGATTGGGAAAACCGCAGTGGACCGCACTTCGGCTTCCGACTCGCCTTGGAAACGACCGCCATGGTCGACAAAGAGGTCGGCATCGGAATCTTTAAACGGACCACCCAAGAAATGGGGAACGAGGTCTATTGGCCGGGCATGTTTATCGAGTTCGAGAGCAAGGGAGATGATCACCGCGCCAACGATTACGCTTACTTGCGAATCCGCAGCAACCGTCGCGGAGGCGACTTTCGTGGCCCCCAAATCACTACGACGGGATGGTGGACGCTCGGTATGAGCGTGACCCCCGATGGAATGGTTCATTACTATGCGTCCGAAGGGGTGGATGATTTGACCGAGGACGATTACATCACCAGCCAATTCCCGTACGATTACCGCGCCGAACGCTTCCGAACGTTCTTCTACAACATCTGCAGTGCGGATGACGGTCATCGTTGGAGCACGTCGTTTATTGTCGATGACCCGAAGGTCTATGTGCTACGACCGAAACAGCAGATGGCGTCGCGAAATTCGACGTCTTCATCACGCCGCTAAGCCCCTGGCAATGCGGCAGGCATCCTCCCAATCAATCTCGACCGGTTTCCTGGTCGAGATTTTTTTTTGAACGAGGATCGCTCCCGTTACCGACCACACTCAAGTTTGGTAAAACGGATTCACTTCCAACTTTGATTCTTTCTAACGAGACCCAATTATGCCGTCCGTTCTTGCCATCGCGGCGCACCCCGACGACATTGAATTCGTAATGGCCGGGGCCATGTTGCAACTTGCCCGACGCGGCTGGGATTTGCACTATGTCAATCTTTGTGACGGTTCACGTGGCTCGACCACCATGGATCGTGAGACGTGTGCGGCGGTTCGATTAGAAGAAGCACGCAACGCGGCGAAATCGATTGGAGCGACATTTTATCCTCCGATTTATCCCGACATGGAAGCGACCTACAACACGGCAAACGTGCGCAAGGTCGCCGCGATCATCCGCATGGCAAAGCCGACGATCGTGCTGACCCATTCGCCGATCGATTACATGGAAGACCATGAAACGGCGTGCCGTTTGGCGGTCACCGCTGCGTTCACGCACGGCATGCCGAACTTCGAAAGCGATCCTGAGTTACCGGTCTACATGGACCCGGTGACGGTTTATCACGCTCAACCCCCAGGGCATCGCACGCCGTTGGGAGAATTGATCACGCCGCACCTCTACGTCGACGAAACCGACGTGATTGAGCAAAAGGTCGCCGCACTCGCTTGTCACGCCAGCCAGAAACAATGGCTCGACGAGAGCCAGGGGATGGACAGCTACCTACAAACCCTGCGTGATTCGAGTGCCCAAATGGGTCGCATGAGTGGCAAGTTCTCTCACGCCGAAGGTTGGCGTCGCCGTGAACACTGGGGATTCTGTGGCCCCGACGACGACCCGTTGCGTGACGCACTCTCGGACATCATCGTCGACACTCGCTCGGCCCGTTCGTAGCCCCAGTCGCCTTCGGTTGTGATGGTGGCTAGAGCAATTCGACAATGACGCGAGATACCTACCGTAGCTGCGTTCGCAAGAACGCGGCCCACTGTGCTGCGTGGTCGCTGCATCAAAATTAAAAATGCGTTAGCAGCCTCCACTGCGGCTCGCCAACTTCGCTTTGCCCCATGGGCGCCAGCGTGCGAGCGCCCAAAAAAAAGAGCCGGCGAAGCGGATAAACCGTTTCGCCGACTCTGATGATCATCCATTTTGGAAAGCGAGCCTGGCTCAGTCGCCACGCAATTTCAAACCGAGGTCGGTCAATTTCTCGCGGACTTCGTTCAAGCTGGTGACCCCGAAGTTCTTGCACTCGAGCATCTCGTCGCCCGTCTTGCGAACCAACTCACCGATGGAGTTGAGCTGCAAACGCGCCATGCACTTGCGTGCTCGAACCGAAAGGTTCAAGTCGGAGATTGGGCGTTCGAGCAACGCTTGCTCGTCTGGCGACATGTGACTGGTGTCGATCGGCGGATCGTTGCTCTTCTTTTCGTGAGCGAATTGTCCCAGCGAGAGCCCTTTGCTGGTCAGCATTTCGCGGATCTCGACCAAGCTCGTTTCGCCAAAGTTCTTGCTGCTAAGCAGCTCCGCTTCGCTGGTGCGAGTGAGGTCACCGATGGTGTCGATGCCCATTTTCTGCAAGCAGTTTCGGCTCCGAACGCTCAATTCGAAGTTGGCCACGGGCAGGTTCAGCGTTTGTGCCAAACGATCGTTGCGGCGCTGTGCTTCTTCGTCGTAGAGCAGGTTGCCGGTCGCTGCGGCATCCTTCAAATACAAATTGGTTTGCGGATGATCGGGATACGACTCGAGGATACGACGATAACACGCTTGGGCGCGATCGAATTGATTGTTGTCCTCGTAGATCAAGCCGAGGTTGATCAGGGCACCGATGCCGGTTGGGAATGCCTTGGCGGCACGCTCGTACAACTTCAGCGCTTCGACATCGTTGCCGAGTCGGTCGTTTTCGAGTGCCAGTCCAAACAGTGCCCCGGCGTGGTTCTCATCGGCGTTAACGGCGCGTTGGTACAACGCCAACGCCTCTTCCAAACGTCCGCCGACCGCAGAAACGGTGGCGGCACGTTGGTACATGTATTCCGAGGTTTGCTCTGCAGGCCCGAAGATATTGTCGAGGATTTCGAGCGATTTTTCGGTGCGACCCGCGTAGCGATGTGCCTCGGCGATACGGATATTGCACTCGTCGGCGTTGTAACCGGACGTTTGCGCCTGCAGGTAAACCGGAATCGCCTCTTCGTAGCGGCTCAGCTCAAATTGGGCGCGAGCTTGATAGAACAACGCCATCGCGCTGCCGTCGGCATTGCCAAGAATTTCCAGCGCAGCTTTGAACTTGCCGAGCAAGAACAAACAAACGCCCATTTTGGTTTTCGTAGCGGGGCTAAGTGCCTCGTCCGCTTCCATCTCGTTTACGGCGTCGCGAAGTTCAGCAAAATGGCCGTAATTCTCAGTGATCGCAGAACGAATGGCTGCGACATCGGATGGCCCAAACGAATTGTTTGCCAGAACCATCTCTTTCAAATCGAGCACATCGAGTTCGATATCACTCATCGAGAAGCATCTCCTGTCGCGAGCTATTTAAGCTGGGAATGTAAGTTTGGGGAAAACTTACGCTGAAAAAGAATTGTCTAAATCTAGAAGCCAGCGGCGGGATTTGAACCCGCAACCCTCGCATTACGAATGCGATGCTCTGCCAATTGAAGCTACGCTGGCGTTCACTCGTTAAGGGCACCCGGGACGCAAGCTCAGAAAGCTTGTCAAAAAACTGTGCCAAAAGAATGACGAGTCCCAAGAAAATAGTCGAAATAGATAAATTTCGTCAATAGGCGACAAAATTTTCCAGCCACTCTAGGGCCACGATTTCCCTCGCTAACGAGCGATTAGGAGGGACGAAGTCAACAAAGTACCAATTAAATCAGCTTTTTTTTCCACGAGTTACCTTTTTCGGTATTTTCAAACTGAAGGCTCTCCAATTGGCCGATCAGCTCCGTTTGGCTGCTGTTGATGGCGGTTTCGACCGAATAAATGCGGCGATCGGCCAACGTTTGTATCAAACTGCCAATCAAAAAACTTTCCACCGACTTCAACTGCCCCGCCTCGGCCAATGGCGTCAAATCTAAGATCGCGTGGGCACCATCCATCACCTGGGCTTCAACATCGCTGCACCACAGCCCGACCTCGGCAAGCACTTCGGCGGTCCGATGATCCACCACCTGATGCCGCTCGATATCAAAATGCGACATCGCGGAACCAAGCCGTGGCTGTGTCGGAATCTGAGTCTCGCGCACTCCCCGTGTGGTTCGCCGGAACTGCAACGCTTCTCGATTGATGGGAGGACGGTAGGGGCTCGTTGAAGCCACCAATCGCGAGATCGATTCGCCCAAGGTGTAGCCCGAGCGGGCCAGCAAGGCGGTCATACGAGTGTCGCCCTCAGGGACGCCAATGCCATGTCCGATCGGTGGCAATCCAACGTAGCCATCAAAACAATCGCGAACGAGCCCCACGTTCAACTCATCCGCCCCCAACGCTTTGACCCGCGCCTCGGCAGCGGCCAACAAGGAATCGCAGACTTCCAGCCCCCCATCAGGTGAAAAACAGAACGCCAAAATCCGCCCCGATCGTGTCGCGACGCTCTCCTCGGGAACGCCCGATTTCGGCACCGTGGTATCGATCTCGCTATCGACTGCGCCATCGACCGCGACGTGACACCACGCCAAAACGTCCCCATCGGATTGAGCGATCAACAAATTGGCGGGATCAAAAAAGGTCCGCGCCAAAATCGCCTGCTCCATCGTCGCCATCGCCACGGGAGGCGAGGCGCCCAAGCAGGACCAGTGCTCGATCCACACATTCACCAGTCGCGGTAAGTCTGCGTTGCAAAAAGGCCGAATGATCAACACGGTTCATTGCTGCTTGCGTCTGGCGGAAATCTTCAAGTTCGCGAGCCTGGAACGGCTACGAGTCCTTTATACACAAATCCTCGTTTTGGGGTCACCGGAACTTAGCAGATCCAAGCGGCATTCGCCGCGGCAAAACGCGAGCTCGATTGAATCCACACGCCCTCCACCAGCGTCCGTTTCCCAGCCGTTAACCAGACACTAACGCAGCCTGCGGCAACGTTAACTTGAAGCCCCGATAAAACCAACCACTCACCCGAAATTATGGACTCGCACTCACGAGGTCCCCCTTCGACCGATTCCTTCATAGACACATTTTTCGGTAACCACTTTGTCCATAAAAATGTCGTGGCGCTGCATCGGAACGTCGTCGAACATTTGGCATTCGAAAGCGAGCGAAACGAGCAACGTTTCGGGCTTGGCGTGCTCAAGCAACCGATCGTAGTAGCCTTTGCCATGTCCGATACGTCCACCGCGAGCATCGAAGCCGAGCCCCGGCACCAAGATGAGATCGAGTTGATTGATGTCAATCTTCTTCGCCGCGATCTCGCGAAGCGGCTCGCGCGGCTCCAGAATTTGGTACATCCCAACCTCCAACTCATCCATCGACTCGAGCCGAAACAACTTGAGTTCGCCATCGGCGCAGTAGGGAACCACGATGGCTTTGTCGCCTGCCACCTCGCCAGGGATCGCTTGGCGCGTGCGCGCTTCGTCACGAGCATCGACGTACCACATCACATATCGAGCGGCCACATATTCCGGCATCTGCAGGACGCGGTCGGTGATCGCCAAAGAGACAGCTTCCTTGTCGGGCTGAGCCTTCCGAGCGAGATGGGCCGCTTTGCGGATCCCTAGCTTCTGTGCGGAAAGAGCAGCGTCGTTCATAGCACTCAGTTCTTCGCATTCATAACGGGGCTTTGCACTCATAACGGACGCACTCACAACAAGCGATGCAAAAAGGGAGCTTCAAGACCGAAGGGGCAAGATCAAAGGCAGACCATGGGCTTAGAAAAATCGCACAACGTTGCTGGCGTCGCTACCCCGGACGACTCGCATCCAGGGCGTGTTAGCATTGAGGCTGGGGTGTTTTTCCTACCCCCTGGCGTGCTCTTCCTAACCCACAGTGTCCGCGAGGGAAGATCGACATTGACTCGGTCCCTCGCTTACGCGTCGGGTTATGATTTTGATTAAGCATCCGTTAACCGGGAGCGAGCGTCCAAGCGGCTAATGGGATTGCCCCCAATGATTCGTGCCTAGCCGCTTATTGCTCAAGTTTACGAAAGACTTCGGCTGCGTCGTCCCAAGCGGCTGCGTTGGTCGGGTCAAACTGCTTAGTGCCAAAACTGGTGCGAATCAAATTGCGAGCCTCGACAATCGAGCCCAGCTTCTGAGTCCCCATCATCTGGACCGCAATGTTTCCCACCGCAGTCGCTTCGACCGGGCCGGCAATGACAACGCGATTGCACGCATCGGCGGTCATCTGGCAAAGCAACTCATTCTGGGAACCGCCGCCGACAATGTGAATCACGTCGATTCGGTTGCCTACCAAGGTTTCTAGCATCCCCAAACAACTTCGATAACGGAGCGCCAATCCCTCGAGCGCGCCGCGATAGAGCACCCCGTTGCTCTGGGGAGCGGATTGCCCGGTCCGCCCGGCATAACGGACGATCGCATCGAGCATGTCGTCCGGAGCGACAAAGGCAGCGTCGTCGGGATCGACCAACAATTCAAACGGCTTCGCGGCTAACGCGCGATCCACCATCACATCCCAAGGCTCCGCGGTTCCGCGTCGCTCGAGCGATTTGCGAATTTGCTGGAAAATCCACAGTCCACCAATGTTCTTCAACAGCCGCGTGCTGCCTTGAATGCCACCTTCGTTGGTGAAATTCAACTCCGCACACTTGTCGTTCACCAACGGCTTGGCCAATTCGCATCCCATCAACGACCATGTTCCCGAGCTGATGTAGCACCAACTGGGATGTTCCGGAGCGAAGTCATTCACCGGAACCGCGATGACCGCCGACGCGGTATCATGAGTCGCCGGCACAATCACGGGGACATCGTCGAGCCCGGTCGCCGAAGCGACCGAGGGTTGAATGACGCCGAGCTGGGAACCTGGCTCGATCACGTCCTGGAAAATTTTCGCAGGCAAGTCAAAACGCGAGAGCAAATCGCTCGACCAAGTCTGGTTTCTCGGATCCAACAACTGGGTCGTTGATGCATTGGTCGCCTCGATGCTTCGCGTCCCCGTCATCAACCAATGGAAGAAGTCGCCCATCATTAAAAAGCCGTCTGCGATCGGCAACGAACGCTCGCCCGCTAACCGGGCCGCGACCAATTGATACAACGTGTTGAGTTCCATGAACTGGAGCCCTGTCGCCGCGAAGATCTCCTGGCGAGGCACAATTTCCCAAGCACGCTCCATCATCCCGCGCGTCCGCGCGTCACGGTAATGGTGAACCGGACCGGTCATTTGGTCATGATCGTCCACCAACACGTAGTCGACCCCCCACGTATCGACTCCTACCGAGGCCACTTCGCTGAACTGTTGTGACGCCGCGCGTAGGCCTTGCTGAATTTCCGCCCACAATCCGTGCACGTTCCAATGCATCGATCGCTGGATCGTGACGGGATCATTTGCAAACCGATGGACTTCGGCTAGTTCGATCAAGTCGTTCTGTAGAGACCCCGCGATCACACGGCCGCTGGAGGCACCCAAATCGATTGCCAAATGGACCGGAGTCGAGCTCATCTTCGTGAATCCCAAGTTCGCTAGTTTTGTGGTGGAGATGCAAAGGATATCAAAAAAAGAAGGTCAAGGGACCGCCAGCCACCGACCTTGCCCCCCCCTCCTGTGGGAATCAGGACAAGCGTGGCTCAAGACAGGGCGAATGTGCAAACCTGCAGACACAGGGTCACCTAAAAAGGCTGGGGGCATCTAGATAAGGCGAGGCCAGCCACGGCAATGACCTCCACAACCACAAACCGGCCGCTCACCACCTGACGCGTATGCGGGGGAAGATCGATTTTATCTCGGCCACTCGCTGACGCGTCGGATTGCGCATTTCGCCGCAAAACATCCCGTGCCGGAAAGGAATCGCCCAACCCCGCCAACCCCACCCACGAAACAAAACAAAACAACTCCACAGAGGGGCATCCCTCAATCCCTTGCCCTCGTTAGACAATCGTTTTGCAAGCGAAAAACAACCCATTTGGCGGTCGCTCGTTGAGGCCTGGGGAATGAGCCCCATCCGCTCAAACTTTTTTAACTGCCGCAAGCGGAAGACTTTATGGCTTGAGCCACCCTGCGCGGGAAACGAATTTGAGAAAACTGTGGTTGACCCGTCACCCGCAAAACGTAATCTAACGGTGTCGACACATCACTCATCCGCCGTTCTTCTGCGGGGCTCTAACGTGGGGGATGTATGCGAACATCAATTGCTGCTAAGTTGTTGATAGACTACAAGTTATGAAGGACGAGTTTGAAATGCGAAAACGCATCCAAACTCTTCCGATTGTATATTGCGCTGGCAACGGATTGCCTTCAGCTGCGTCTTCCGCGAGTTCGCCTCGCGTGGGGTTTGCGCGGTCAGCTTGCGGCCACGGGCTGACACTCGTCGATGCGTCGTTTGGCAATTGTTTAACAATTGTCGATCGATAAATCACGAACCTCACGGGCCGGGTACATGGAGTACCCGGCCGCGAACGCTCGCGCGACACGCCCCCCGCCTCGATGCTGCGGCGCCCCCTGCATTTTTGCACAGCGCCGCCAGGCCCCTCCAAACTCGCCAGGCCCTTCTAAACTCGCCAGGCCCCTCTAAACTCAGGCCCCTCTAAATCCGCTAGCCCCCCTAGATCACGCTTGGATTCGACCTTGAGGTCGCTGCCGTCGCCCGACGGTGGACCACGCTTTGATTCGGGATTCGGTGCCATCCACTGTAAGCCTAAGGGCGAAAGTCACAATTGACTCGGACCCTCGGTTACGCGTCGGGTTATGATTGGCTAGGTAGAACTGCCATCGCGCAACATCAAAGCGGACACGTCGGTCTCTGATCTTGATCCCCAACGCTCGGCACGCCGAGCAAAACCACGACTGGCCCCGATGCTGGACCAGACACTTGGGTAGCGATCAAGAAGCGGGTTGGCTCGCCGGATTTTCGGATGCGGATTGCAGCCCTCCGATCAACTCGCCGATTTTCCCGTCGCTGGCGGGCGTGACCCACTTCAAATCGACGATGATCGCTTGTCCATCTTCGCGAACGAGCAACGACGGCAACTCTTCTCGCAGCTGGTCGGCCCACTCTTTAGCGCTGAGCGTTCGATGCTCGACACGAATTTGTCTGGACGGATAGCGCCACCGCCCTTTGGGGGTGATGCGGGCGTCTTCGGCAGTCACTTGGCAGCTTTTGATGGAATCGCTGGCACTCAACCGCATCGCCAAGCGTTCCGCTCTGGCCCGCAAGTTTTCCTCGCTCGTTTGCATCAATCCATCGATCGGCAATTGGCCTGATGAGTACTTCCCGAGCGTGCTGACCAGCATGGCCTGGACGGGGCTGGTCGCTTCGAGAGACTTCCAGAGGCTTGAATGGGTGATCGCTTGGACCAGTGCTCGCTTTCCGATAACCAGACCGCACTCGGGGCCTCCAAAAATGCCGCCCCCTTCCACGATCACAAGATCGGCCCCCGCCTGGATCGCGGCTTCGACGGACGGCAATTTCGAGTCTTGGGTCTGCTTCAGGGTCGCCACGGGCAGCACGACAACCTGGGTGACCTCGGCTCGGCCAAACTCCAACGGTTTCGGGGCATCGGCTTGAGTTTCATCATCTGCCAAAATCAAGCAGAACGACTGAAAACCATCAAAGTCGGAGGCTTCGATGGCATCGTTGGCTCCGACTTCTTGAACGATCGGGACCAGCGAATTGAGCGCGTCGACGAGCGAACCACCACTGCGCAAACGAATCGCTTGGCTGCGGTGCACGAGGATCTCCTCTTGGCTCATCCCGATCACCAGTGCGGTCAGGATCGCGTTAAAGTTAGCCGCGACGGCGATCTCCAATTCCGCGGAGGCATCCAGATGATGGTGCAGCTCTCGTGTCAGCCGCTGAGCGGCATGATGGTCATTGCGAACGTCGCCATGCAGACAGGCGTAGGCGGCTTCGACGGCGTCTTCCGCGACCGGCACACCGGTCCCCAGGGGGGTAATTAGCGTACCCGAAGCGTTGACTAACGGGATCGCGATTGCGATTTGCTTTTTCGACCATCGTTGCACATTTTTTTTACCCGCTTCGGTTGCTCGCATGACCGCGTCGAAGCCGCGCGCAGCGGTTTGAGGCAATTCTTGGATGATTTCGTTCGCTTGAGCTTTCAGTTTTTCCAGCGTCTCGGGCTCGCGTGCACGTCGAGCGACGTCATTGAGGCCGCGGCGCAATAATTCAACGGTCCAAGGAGGGATTGCCATGGGGGTGATTCGCTTAAGGTTAGGGGATTGCTGCTGGACACATGTTCCCAGGCGAAAATCCGCAAAACGGATCTCCATCAATGCGGGACAGAGGAGCGACTTTGCCCCGGCAGCGTTTTCTTGGTAAATGGGTTCGAGTCAGTATTCGATTCTAACCGACGAATCTTGGATCTCAGACGTGCCCTCTGCCGAAAAGACTCGTTTCGATATGATCATTCCATATTGGGGTACGAATACGGATGACGCCGGATGCGTTTATCAAGGGATCTCCGATGGCAGAAACGCCTCAATCCAAGCCTTCTACCAAGCTTCGAACATAGACGAGCGATATGAAAACTGACGAGCTGCGCGAAAAATACCTTGCCTTTTTCGAGTCCAAAGGGTGTGTCCGCAAACCGAGTGACGTTTTGGTTCCCACTTGGGACCCCTCGGTTTTGTTCACTCCGGCGGGGATGAACCAGTTCAAGGACCACTTTCTCGGCAAGGTGAAGCTCGATTTTACGCGGGCAACGACCTGCCAAAAATGCTTGCGCACGGGCGACATCGACAATGTCGGCCGGACCGCGTTTCACCATACGTTCTTTGAAATGTTGGGCAATTTCAGCTTCGGCGACTATTTCAAAGAAGACGCCATTCGTTGGGCTTGGGAATTTTTGACCGACAAGAAATGGCTCGGCATCCCAGGGGAACGCCTCAGCGTCACCGTTTACAAGGACGATGACGAAGCGTTTCAGTATTGGAACGAGAAGATCGGATTGCCGACATCGCGGATTTCGCGGATGGAAGAGGACGAAAACTTTTGGCCTGCCTCGGCGCCCAGCGAAGGGCCCGATGGCGTTTGTGGTCCGTGCAGCGAAATCTACTACCACCTCGAAGACGGCAGTGATGTCGAGATTTGGAACCTGGTCTTCACCCAATTCAATCGGGTCGGCGATCCGCCCAACAACTTGAAACCGTTGCCGAGCAAAAACATCGACACCGGAATGGGGCTGGAGCGGACCGCCAGTGTATTGCAGGGCGTGCCGACGAACTTCCACATCGACAACCTGTTCCCGATCGTCCAAGCGGCATCGGAAGTGTGCGGGGTGAAGTACGAGTATGAAAGCGACAATGGTCGCCGCTTGCGACGGATCACCGACCACGCGCGAGCATGTGTCTTTGCGATTCACGAAAACGTGTACCCAGGTCCCAAGGATGCCAAGTATGTCGTCAAACGTTTGATCCGCCGCGCCGTATTGGACGGTTATCAAATGGATTTGCGTGGTCCGTTTCTGTACCAATTGGTCGAAGCGGTGGCCGAGAGCGCCAAGGTTCCTTACCCCGAATTGAGCGCCACGACCAAACGGGTTGCGGACGTGATCGAGGCCGAAGAAAAAGCGTTCTTCGGAACCATCGACGGCGGCATGAAACGAATCGGCCAATTGTTCGAACAAATGCGTGAGGAATCCGCCGTGATGGTCCCCGGCGATGAAGCCGCGGAACTGAACACGACCTATGGCGTGCCCCCGGAATTGCTACAAACACTTAGCGCCGAGCAAAACTTTACCTTCGACTGGACCGGCTATCGCGACGCGATGCACGAGCATTCGATCAAGAGCGGTGCGGGCCAGAAGGAATTGTTCCAAACCGGACCGTTGGAAACGCTTAAAGAAGCGCTCCGCGAGACTCCGTTTCTCGGTTACGATTCGATCGAATCCGAGGCGGTCGTCAAAGGCATTATCACCGGCGTGGGCGGCAAGGGCGACGATGAAGGGCAATTGCTCAGCCATCTCGATCGCGCTGGCGATGCCGAGCTCCGCTTGGTCTTGAACCAATCTCCCTTCTACGGCGAATCGGGGGGGCAAGTCGGTGACGTTGGCGTGATCCGCTGTGACAAATTTGAATTTGACGTCATCGATACTCAACGCCACGGCGGTTTGATCGTGCACCACGGCAAACTGACACGTGGGGAAATCCACGAGGGTGATGTGTGCACCGCGACGGTCGATCAATCGCAACGGGACGCCTTGTCCCGCGCCCACTCTGCGACGCATATCCTGCACTATGCCCTGCACAAGAACGTTGGCGATCATGCGCAACAACAAGGCAGCAAGGTCGAAGCGGATCGTTTGCGATTCGACTTCACCAACCAACATGCGATCGATGATGAGACACTCGTCCAAATTGAAAAGGACGTGTGGGCTCAAATCGACGCGGCTCAACCAATCGATTGGAAAACCGTCCCCCTAGCGGAAGCAAAAACCGCAGGCGCGATGATGTTGTTTGGTGAGAAGTATCCTGACCCCGTACGCATGGTCTCGATGGGTGGTTTCAGCAAAGAATTATGCGGGGGAACGCACCTGACCAACACCCAACAAGTGCAAGCGTTCGAAGTGGTCGTCGAGGAAAGCGTCTCAGCAGGCACTCGCCGCATCGAAGCGTTGACCGGCGAACGGGCCGAATCGCATCGTGTCCAAACTCGCGAATTGCTCGACCATGTGGCAAAGACGCTCGGTTGTCGTTTGCCAGACGCGGTGGCCGGAACCGAACAATTGTTTGCGGAAGTGCGCCAGTTGAAAAAAGAACTTTCGGCAGGCAAGCCGATTGAACATTCCGAAACGTTTGAAGTCAAAAAATCGGATACGCCCGTCAACACGGACGATTACAACGCGATTCGTTCGGCGGTTCGCGAAATCACGCGACGTTTGAATGTTTCGATCGATGACGTCGTCACTCGCATCGAAGCGCTACTCGCGGATCGCTTGGGATTGGTCAAGGAACTTCGCCAAGTGACCGCGGGAGGAAAATTGTCAGCCGATGATTTGATCGCGACCGCAGAAATGGTGGGGGATTCGATGTTGATCGTAGCTGAAACGCCTGGTGCCAATCCGAACGTGATGCGGGGTTGGATCGATCAAATTCGCAAGAAGAGCGACAAACCCACCGCCGTGCTCTTGGCTTCAATCCAAGGCGACAAAGTGTTGTTGGTTGGCGGTGTCAGTCGCGAGCTCGTGGATCGCGGAGTGAAAGCGGGGGATTGGGTCGGCGCGGCGGCCAGTGTGGTGGGCGGCGGCGGCGGCGGTCGTCCCGACATGGCACAAGCCGGGGGCAAGGATCCTGAGAAGTTGCCCGCAGCGCTCGAGCAGGCCAAAGTCTCGATGCGCCAATCGCTGAGCTAAGCGGGGATTGGCTTCCCGGAGCGTTCTCCAGAACGCTCCGGTTGCGCTGGACCGAGAGCCGTGGCAAAAGTCTTAACGGCTTTTGCTACGGCCACGCAGAGCCTCTCTCATCGAGCCTCTTGAAAAGGGATGGAGGATGCAGGGCCGGTTCCCACCGGCCGATCGCAAGCAGCCCGGTTCCCACCGGGCCTACGAGATGCGTTTAGGTGCCGCGGCGATTGCCGTACCAGCGGATTTGCATGCGGTCACAGTACCGATAGCCTTGCTCGGTCGTCCAAGGCCGCAACCATGTTGCAGCCTGGTCGAGATCGTCTTCGTTGATCCCCTGGGGCATGACCCAAACCTTGTCTGCGGGAACGTCAAGTTGCTCGACGATGGCTTGTAGCTCGTCGAAATCGCTTTTGTTGTCGACGACAAACTTGATTTGATGATCGCCGGATTGTCGAATCAATTTGTGCATCGTTTCGATGGGCATCCGCCGCTGCTCGTGCAACGCACTCCACCGCGGATGGGCCTTGGCGTCCGGCGTGCTGGTACGAAATTTGGGGCTGATCGACATCAGATCGCAGGCGATATCACGATCGATCGTGCCCGCCGTCTCGATCGTGATGTGGTAGCCCCGCTCACGTAACATCGCGCACAATCGCACCGATTCCTTGGGCAGCAGCGGTTCACCACCGGTCAGCACGACGTGGCGAACGTCGGCCTCGGCGACCGCTTGGACGAGCGCGTCGAGCGAAACCGGGTCGCCTTCGGGACGCCACGATGCGTAGGGGGTGTCACAGAACCAGCAGCGTAAATTACAACCGCTCGTACGGATGAAAAAACTGTCCGTTCCGGTCAACAGGCCTTCGCCTTGACGGCTTGCAAATGTTTCTGAAATGCGCAGCATAGACGTTTCGGCCTTTCTCCCCCTGGCCGATTCCGACGAAGCCTGCAAAGATCCTGAATTACGAAGCGGAGAACTCAAAATTGAACGACTCAAATCATTTTCGCGAGCTTTTGGAAGTCTTTGACAATCCAAGCCCGGAACGAAACTTTACGATCCAGCACCATTGCCCCGAGTTTACTTCGGTTTGCCCTAAAACAGGCCAACCTGATTACGGAACCATCATCTTTACCTATGTGGCCGACCAAAACTGCGTCGAGCTGAAGAGTTTGAAGATGTATTTGCAACGGTTCCGCAACGAAGGAATTTTCTACGAAGCGATTACGAACCGAATCATGGACGACTTTGTCGCTGTCGTAAAGCCGCGGCAAGCGACCGTCGAGAGCCGATGGACCCCTCGGGGCGGTTTGAACAGCAATATCATCGTCCAATACCCCGATATCCCGCTCGCCTAAACCGCAGGCATCCTCCAGACCGCAGGCTTTGTCCAGGCCGACCGCCTGTTCAAACGCTTGGGTTGTTTTGAGATTCGAGGATGCTCTCCCCCGACCGCGGCGACAACACAATCCGTTTTACGAATAGATTTAGCTGCAGGCTTCCATTTGTTAGATTTAGCCGCACGTTCCGGCGTCGCGGTGGCTTAACTTGCCATTCCGCAAATTGCCATTCCGCAATGTTGTGGAGCTGCCGCCGACCCAACGGGTCACAGGCGGCCAACCGATTTGGGGGCAATTCGAACCGCCCCTTCGTTTTTTCTCTCTTGCTACTCAAACCTCAAAAACTCAACACCAAGCTATGACAACTCCTATTTTACTAAGCGGATTTGCTGACGAAGCCGCCAACGAAAAACTTGCGGTCCAGCAATACTCGGCGTTCGCCGCACTGGGGCTGAAGTACTACTCGATCCGCTTCGTCGACGCTGGCGAGGGAATCAAGAATGTGATGATGCTCAGCGACGCCGAGATCAACCATTTGGTCAAAATGCAAAGCGACTATGGGTTGAAGGTCAGCAGCATCGGTTCGCCGATCGGGAAAGTGAAACTGAAAGACGTCGATGATGGCACCGCCAACAAATTCGTGCCATTTGATCAATACTTGAAAGAAGACGTTGCTCGCGCGTGTGATCGTGCCGAAGCGTTCGGTTCCAAGTTGATTCGTGGTTTTGCGTTCTATCACCCCAAAGGCACCAAGCCCGAAGATCATATTGATCAGGTCGCCGACCAATTGAGTGCGATCGCCGAAGCGTGCGATAAGCGTGGCCTCACTTTCGGTCTGGAAGTCGAAGGGAACCTCGTCGGCCAATCGGGACGATTGCTCGAAGCGATCGCGGCAAAGGTCAACCATCCTGCGATGTTGACGATTTTTGATGCTGCCAACATTGTCACCCAAGGCTTCACCGCCGATGAAACCTACGGCGAATACCTGGCGATGAAACCCAGCTTGGGTTGGTTGCACATCAAGGACTACCACGATCCATCGCCCACCGGCCGGATCGAGCATGTTGACGAAGCGAGCCTCAGCAACTTTGTTCCTGCGGACGTCGGTGACAGTGGACATGAAGCCATCATGCGAGATCTGAAGGGCTTCCTACCAGAGCTTCACAAGCGAATGATCGCTCGCGGTGCCGATGGAGTCTTCATGGACTTGGAACCGCACGTCAAAGGCGGCGGTCAATTCGGTGGTTTCAGTGGTCCCGATGGATTCGGCGTTGCCCTTCGAGGTTTCTGCCGCGTGTTGGACTACGTCGGAATCCCCTACGGTTTGCGCTCCTTCGAAGACATCAAAGCTTCGTAACCGCAGACGAAGTCGTCACAATGCCATGGCCATTGCGGAGCTTCGGCACCGCAGTGGCCATCAAAGTCACCCTCACGTCCGGCAAACCGGACGTGAGGTCGCGAGCGAGAAAAATTGGAAATCGGAACGGAATCTCGTGAGCCTATCGCTCGATTCTTGTCTCCGATAGTTCAATGAAAGGGTTCGAGGCGAGTTGAGCCGCTCGGCGAACGTGCATCCGCACAAGCTCCTCAAAAACAAATCGCCACGATTCCCAATCCAGGCTTGCGACTGGGGGTGCGTCCTTGGACGATGAAGGGAACGTTCCTTTCGTCCTGATCGCTCTGTCCTTATCGCTTCGTCTTTATCGCTCTGTCTTTAGGGGATTCGACGATGAAAACGCGTGAACTGTGCAACTTGGGCGTTCCCAAAGGAACGGCGATGCAGATCGCCAAGAAAGCCATTCCATTGGCGGTCCAATCCGGCCTCGGGCACCGCGAACTTCGTGATCGGATCGCGACAGTCGTCGAGACGCCCAACGCCTATCTCGAACACGAAATTTGGGGAGAATTGGCGACCGAACTCTCCGGCGTGTTTGCCGCTCAAGCCCGTTACGTCGGACGCGAACAACCGGCCGCGTGGCGACAATGGGGCGAAGATCTCGAACCTACCGCCGTGCAACAAATGGCCAACGCGTGTCAGTTGCCGGTGTCCGTTCGCGGTGCGCTCATGCCCGATGCGCACCAAGGTTATGGATTGCCGATCGGTGGCGTTTTAGCAACCCAAAATTGTGTGATCCCCTATGCGGTCGGCGTCGATATCGCGTGCCGCATGAAAATGACGGTTCTCGATATGCCCCCCCAAGCCCTCGACAACCAACGAGACCGATTGCGAAGCTCGATTGAGCGAGAGACTCAATTTGGTATTGGAGCTCGTTTCCGAAACCCTCGCCAACACGACGTGATGGACGCCGATTGGAACGTTTCGCACATTACCCAAGAGAATCGCGATCGCGCCTGGAAACAACTGGGCACCAGCGGCAGCGGGAATCACTTTGTCGAGTTCGGGACCTTGACGCTCGACGCCGACGATCTCGGGTTGCAGGCGGGCACCTACTTGTCGTTGCTCAGCCATAGTGGATCGCGAGGCACCGGAGCGGCGGTTTGTGATTACTACAGCCGTGTGGCAAAACAAATGCATCCCGAACTTCCCCGCGAGCTCGTGAACCTAGCGTGGTTGGATCTTGATTCCCAAGCGGGTGCGGAATATTGGGCAGCAATGAATTTGATGGGCCAATACGCCGCCGCCAACCATGCCTGTATTCACCAAGCGATCGCCGAAAACTTGGGCGTCGAGGTTTTATTGGATATCGAGAATCACCACAACTTTGCCTGGAAGGAAACGCATGCGGGCGAAGAGTTAATCGTCCATCGCAAGGGCGCAACCCCCGCTGGCAAAGGGGTCCTGGGGATCATCCCCGGTTCGATGGGAACCCCCGGCTACGTCGTTCGTGGCAAGGGTGTCGAATCATCGCTCCAAAGTGCAGCGCATGGCGCGGGGCGAAAGATGAGCCGGACCGCCGCGAAACGTAAATTCCGATGGAACGAGGTCAAACGGTTCCTCGATCAACGCGGCGTGACGTTGATGTCGGCAGGACTCGACGAAGTCCCGATGGCCTACAAAGACATTGAAACGGTGATGGCAGCGCAACAAGATCTTGTGCAACCGATCGCTCGCTTTGACCCCAAGTTGGTGAAGATGGCCGAGGCGGGTGAACGTCCCGAAGACTAGTGTCGAGCCGGCGATGCGCTGATTGACACGTCGCTGATTGACACGTCGCTGATTGACACGTCGCTGTGGATTGCCGCTACGGTTTCATCAATTCCAACATCGCCGCGGTCATCGTTTGGAAACTTGTCCGCAGCGTCTCGGGGGCATCGGGATAGAACAGGGCCGAATGCAGCGTCGGTGCGGGGATGCCAAGTTTCTCAAAACGCTGCAGTCTGGCGGGGTCAATCGTCCCGACTCGGTACATCAAGATCGGTACGCCGGCGATGCCGTAGCGACTGAAGTCTTCGCCCCCCATCGATTGCTCACCGGGGACAAGATTCTCTTCGCCAATGGTTTCGGCGAACAACGCCGCCATTTGCGTCGCCAAGGCATCGTTGTTGCGCAGCGAGGGTGTGCCTTCGCTGATTTCCACATCGGGCTCGGGAGCGTTATGAGCCATTGCAACCGCTAAGCTGCGTCGGCGGATCGCCGCGAGCACTTGTTGGCGCACCTCCTCGCTGTAGCTGCGGACGGTCAATTGCAGCTTGCATTGATCGCCAATCACGTTGTGTTTGGTGCCGCCGTGAATCGCGCCCACCGTCACCACGGCAGGCTCGATCGGTTTGACTTCGCGGCTCACGATCATCTGTAGCGACAACACCAACTCCGCCGCTTGTACGATCGGATCGATCGTCCCATGAGGCGCCGAACCATGACCGCCACGTCCTTTGACCGTGATGTCGACGCTATCGACATTGGCCATCGTGTAGCCAGGCATCACAGTGATCGTCCCCGTTGCCATGTCCGCGCTAACGTGAATGGCCAACGCGAAATCAGGCTTCTTGAACTTTTCGAACAAACCATCATCCAGCATCGCCCTGGCGCCGGCACCACGCTCTTCGGCGGGTTGGCCGATCATCATCAGCGTTCCCGACCACTGGTCGCGATGTTCACTCATGTAACGTCCGACGGCGGTGATGTTGGTCATGTGGATATCATGACCACAAGCGTGCATCACTCCGGTGCTACTGCCGTCCTCGAGTTGGATTCGCTTGGTCGATGCAAACGGCAACGGGGTTTGCTCCGTCACCGGCAATGCATCCAAATCGGTTCGCAACATCACCACGGGGCCATCGCCGTTTTCCATCACTCCGACAATGCCATGTCCGCCAACGCCCGTGGTCACCTCAAAACCGTGCTCGCGCCAGATGCCGGCCAGCATCGCTGCGGTCTCTTGCTCTTGGAACGAAACCTCGGGGTGGCTGTGCAGCCAGCGATACAGATCGAGAAAGCCTTTTTGGTGCTGATCATACCAATTCGCCCGAGAGGTCACGTTTGCAGCCGAGCGATCCGGAGAGCCATTCGTTGATTGGGCCAGCGAGGCGGGGCCGTTGACGATCAGTTCGCCGAGCATCAATGCCGAGACAAAGAACGCGGTACGATAGCGAAGGAGCATGGCCAGACTTTCGTCGAAGGGGAGGAAACGTGCCGTCACGGACACGACTTGGCGATGGACTTGGGCCTTGGCATTCTAAACGCTCACGATTACCCATGCCACGCACCACGAGGGGGCGCATGAAGTGCAATGCTGCGGTGGGCTGGCATGTTGCGTGATCTTGAAAAACCAACGCGTAAGCGAGGAACCACCTGCATGACTCGGTCCCACGCGGACGCTTCGAGTGATGATTTGCAGTGAAAACGGCACTAGTGCTTCGTCTAGCCTAGGAATTGGGGTTAAAGCGATTAGCCGCTTTGGCGTTAGCCACGGTTCTGTCGCTAAAACCGTGGCTAACGCCAAAAGTAAAGTTTGAGGCAGCACTCGCACCACTTCAAAATGGATGCTTCGTTTTTTTGATTTCCGGGAAAAACGTTGTAGGCTTCAAAGGTAACACCTCCTCTTATTTCGATGGATGTAACATGTTGCGAAGCTTTATCGCCCTGACCGTGATGCTCTGGGTCAACCTTGGCAGCGAAGTTCAATCACAAAATCACCGACCGCATTCGCACCCTCCTCGTTGGCAATCGCACGCATCCTCGTCGCAATTGAGTCCTAGATTGAGTCTCGGTGCGGAGCGTTACCAGCGCAACGATCGCGGCGATATTCGCAATCCGTATGGCTATCCCTTTTACGGCTACGGATACATTTACGATCCCTATCAAACGGGCAGCTTCCGCGCACCGGATCTGATGAACGATCCCTATTTTCGCGATCAACACAAATTCGACAGTCGCTATCCGGGCCGCTATTCGCGCCGTCCGCCACTGGAGTTTCGTCATCCCGCCCAAGTGCCTCGGTAGCCACCTGCCTCGATAGCCGAGTGCCTCGGTAGCCAACTGCCTCGGTAGCCAACTGCCTCGGTAGCCATCGCGGCGCATCCGCAGCAAAGCGGTGGCCGCCGACCAAGAGTGGATCTGGGGGCCGGCAGCTGCGGTTTTCCCGAAAAAAAACGCCCTTTCCTCAATTCGAGGCAGGGCGTTTTTTTTGTTTTGGCGTCGTCGTTTCGGCGTCGACTTAGCGGTTCCACCACCAACGGTCGCTTGCGGCGGCGAGCGATGCTTCTCGCTCGGTCGCGACGGCGGCGTTGACGGTCTGTTTCTCAACCACCGAGAAGGCATCGATGTCGACGCCCCCAGATGCGGTCACGGTCCAACCGCTGCGACCGCGAACAAAACTGCACTGAGGATGCAGGGCTTTGGGAACGGCGTACGAGGTCAACTCAACCGCTTCGCTCTCTTGCTTGAGCAGCGAGAGATCGATACCGGCCTTTTGATCGAGGCGTTCTTGGGTGATCAAGGTTGCCACGACGGTCATGTCCATAATGTTCTGGAGATCGCCAAAGACATGAATCTTTTGTGCCAACTCGGGATACTTTTGGGTCATCGTTTCGGCCCAAGTTTGAGCGATCTTATCGCTACGCCCGGCGGCTTTGACATCGCCATCGGCACCCACCAAATCTTGATCGGTCAACGTTTTCACCCCTTGGCCTGACAATTTCCAAGCCAACGCATCTTCGCTTTTTAGCATCGTGTCGTAGTTGCATGCCATCCACCAACGCGGATTTTGCGATGCGTTGTGACGGCTGTTCTTGGCCATTTGCAAATAGCTCGGCAACCCGGCGACATGCGAAGGAGCCAACTCCATCGCAACACGCTTCATTTCAAAGTCAGCCGCAACGAGCACTCGGGCGTAACGACTGTCTTGCGGAACGCCATTCAAATGAATCATCTGAGGGCCAAACGCTTGCTTCATCGACGCTTCGTAAATCGCGGGGTTTTGCCCCGGACGTAGCTTCACGTTGCGAAGCAAATTTTGCAATCGTTGGCGACCATCGGCTGTCGGTTCGATCGAGCAACTGATGCCACCGTTACGGGCGTCTTCCACGGTGCGAAGGGCGACAATCAAATCAGCCAACCGCATCGTCGACTTGCCTGACACCGTACCGACCACGCTCCCATCGTCGAGCATCTTCCAAGGCTCCGCGGGGCCCGCGATGATGATGTCTTGCTTGTCAGGGTCGACGAACACGTACTCGATCCGTTGCAATCCGGCCAAAAATTCGACCTCACTCGAAATCGGCTCCCCCGCTTCGCGACTGGCTTGCAATTGGCGTTGCAGCTTCGCCAACGAAATCATTCGTAACTCGGTCGCTTCGGCCATCTCGCCCTCAGCCTGCTTCAGCGCGGCGCGGGCGGCATTGGCCAACTCATGTTGCTCGGCGAGGGTGGCGTTGCGAACCATCCCTTCGGCATCAATCATCACCCCCCCGACGGACTGACGTCCTTGGATATTATTGAGTCCCGCTTGCAGCGATGCGGACACGCCGATCACCGCGATCACGGAAGCGACGAAGCGAAGGATGCGTAGTGGACCGAATTCCATCGAGTGGATCTCCGAGGTATCCCGCAAAACGGCACGCGTTTTTTTGGCGGGGGAAGGGTTCAAGGCTTAGAATGGATACCCGTTATTTGATAAAAACCGCGACAGTAAATCGACAAGTGACGACGGTCCGACAGGCAACTATCTCACAGGATACTTGCGGAAAATCCTTATCGCAACAGAAGTCTGTTCGCTGAGAACCCACAAACCAATGGTTTCTCCGGTAAAATGCCGGTGCGACAGGAATCATCGTAGAATCCGAATCGAATCGATGGCGGCAAAGTAGCGGCGGACGCGGGTGAAACCACGAAAATGCGTTGTTTTTCCCGTCATCGGTCTTCCTGACGGCCCGTCGGTCTTCCTGGCACCGATCGCTACTAACCGATCGCTCCTACTCGTCAAATTCACGAACGGGGTTTGTCGGGCGTACGGGGTTTGTCGGGGGTCCAGTCCATCACCGCCTGCCCCCCCATGGCTTGCCCGATGGGGTCGGGCGCCACCTTTTAAACCTATTTCATCGATCACCTCGTCTTCTCACTTTATCACCCAGCGTGGATTAGCTTGAACACCAAGGCCCCTCGGACAAACCTATCGCCAATCCCCGCCGAGACTCGCTCGACGCTCGGTCGTTCGGGTGCTTACCTCGTGCTGCAGTCCGCAGGCCGCTGGAGTGACGTGTTTCGGCTCTCGCCCCCCGCCGAGGCGTTTTTAGGACGAGCCTCCGCCAACCAGATTGTGATTCGCAGCGAGCAAGCCAGCCGCCAACACTCGCGGATTTTCTGGACCCCTCCGCAAGCCGCCTCGGGCGTTCCCACAAATTCCAGTGGGCCCACAAATCCCAGCGGGCTCACGAATTCCAGCGGGCAATGGGCGATCGAAGATCTTGGCAGCCGAAATGGGACCTACGTCAACGGCAGCAAAATTACCGCTGCACACACGCTTTCTGACGGCGACAAAATCGGGATCGCCGGATTTTCCATCCAATTCACCCACACCATCCATACCGACGGCAACGAATCGAATTTCGCCCGCGATTCGGCTGCCCAGGCCAGCGACGATCAACAGACCATCGAAATCAGTCCCGACGCGATCACCGATCGCCGCCGCCACAGCGATTATTTGCACGGTCACTCGTTGGAATCCGCAGCAAGAACGCCGCACGGGGGCCCGCCCACGGGACACGCGCCCACTGGAAACACTCCCACTGGAAACACTCCCACTGGAAACACTCCCACTGGAAACACTCCCACTGGAAACACGCCCCCAACCAAGGCCTCCGACCCCCGAACCGGCGGCCATGACGCACTCGCGATCCGCGGACGACTGTTGAAGCTCGCCTTCACGCTCGCGCGATTGGAGGACACCGAGTCGGCCGTCGCCGAGTGTCTCGATGACCTCGTTGCGCACCTCCACTTTGATACGGCCGGAGTTTATCTTTCCGAGCGCTCCCCTCATCCCGCCTCGATTTCAGGAATCCCGCTCGTCGCCACGCGGCAAAGCGGGGCTCGCAGTTATCGTCGGCCCCCCGAAACGCTGCTACAAAATCTCGCCGGCGAAAACGGTCACGCGCTGCTGGCTCGCAACATCGCTGGCGACGACCAATTGGCGACGCAAAACAGTCGGGGTGAAATCGACGTCGAAAGCATCATTTTGGCTCCCATCCGCGACCATCGCGATCGCTTTTTGGGCATGATCCACTTGACCACCGCCGCCGGGATTCGCCCCTTTGCAAGTGACGACTTGCAAGTGGTCGTGGCGGTCGCCGAAATTCTAGCCGAATCGGTCTCGCGTCTGGATGCCCAGCGCCGGTTGACGCAATCGCTTCGGCTCAGCCGTCGCAAAGCCGAACTGTTGCAAGAGCAACTCAGCGACAAGGTGCGTATGGTCGGCAATAGCGAGGCGATGCGAACGGTCGTCGAGAAAATCAAGTTAGCCGCCCCCACCAATGCCATGGTTTTGATCCGCGGCGAATCGGGGGTGGGCAAAGAATTGGTTGCCGCGGCACTGCATCACAACAGTCGCCGCAACGAAGGCCCGATGGTTTGTTTAAATTGTGCCGCACTGAGCGAAACCTTGCTCGAAAGCGAGTTGTTCGGACACGAAAAGGGCGCTTTCACCGGAGCCACGGACCGCAAACGTGGCAAATTTGAAATGGCCGATGGCGGTACCTTGATGCTGGACGAAATCGGCGAGATGAACGCAGAGCTACAAGCAAAATTGCTGCGTGTGCTCGAGGGACATCCGTTTGAACGTGTCGGGGGTCACGAACCGATTCAAGTGGACGTCCGCGTCGTGGCCGCCACCAACCGAGATCTACAAGCGATGGTGACCCAAGGCACGTTTCGACAAGATTTGTACTATCGGCTGCACGTCGTTGAAATCATCGTGCCGCCGCTGCGGAAACGAGAACGAGATTGTTTGTTGTTAGCCCACTTTTTCCTCGAACGCTTTAACCGAGAAATGGGCCGACGAATCGAAAGGATTACCGAAGAAGCCCAAAAACGGCTGCTGCGATACCATTGGCCGGGAAACGTGCGTGAACTTCGCAACGTTATCGAACGCGCCGTCGTACTGAACCCCAAAAACGTGATCGACGAAAGGGACCTCGCCCTTTCGCCCACCGCAACCGCAAGCGAGATGCAAGCCATTGCCGATGCTGACGACGTCGAAATGACGTTGGCGGCGCTGGAGCGACAGCACATCGAACGAGTCTTGCGGCACACCGATGGCAACAAAAGCCGGGCCTCTGCGATCCTCGGCATCGAACGCAGTACGTTGGACCGCAAACTGAAAAAATTTGCGGCCGAGGAAGCCTGATCGAGCAACGTGGCAACGGCATGCGTTCCCCGGTGGACGCATTTTGAAGTGGCGTTATTTGCTGCCGCAGCGTGACAATTCCCGATCGCCTCGGACTTCAGTCCGAGGAATTCCCGTCAACATCTATCGATGTCCCCGCGGGACGTTTCGTGATTCGATCGTTCGCCACAATCCCCCGCTCCACGATTGAATGCCTATCTCAAAAACCGAAACCTTGGACGACAGGCCAAGGCGATCACCCAAAGTGCCTCCGGCACGAAAAACAGCAACGTCAAAATTGACGCGGCGGTCGATGAACCTCACGACCTGAGCGAGGAAACCGCGAGTCGCGGCCCAATCGGCGTTTCACCTCCCAACCGGTGTAGCGAGCGACGAGAATGTGAAACGAGTTGCAAACGTTGCCGGCACAATTGGCACAATCGCTAAGCTTCCTTCGCCTGTGCATCGCATTTCGCACTCTCAGGGGGGTAGGACTCGACCTGGGTAATCGCAGTAACCCAAGCTTGCTGCGACGGGGCTCGGCATGAAACCCAGCTCAATGATCCTGCAAAGTCCGTCTTTCCTACCGCCAAGTAATGCGACCGCAATGACGACCGAGTCACCTCAAGCGATTTTGAAACCCCACCAACGTATCGTCGAGCTTGACGCTCTACGTGCGCTGGCGGCGATCAATTTGCTGCTCTTCCATCTGTCGTATGTCTATGCGGTCAAGTATGGATTCGTTTCGCCGTTGGGCTGGGATTGGCCTTACGGCAAATACGGCGTGGAGATGTTCTTTATCCTGAGCGGGTTTGTGAACAGCATGTCGCTGATGCGACGTGGCAAACCGGTCGACTTTGTCGCCGCTCGAATGATTCGCATCGTGCCTATTTTCTTGATGGTGATCGTTGCCAATCTTTGGATCACGCGGCAAATGCCGCTGTCGAGCGAACCGTTGGGCGCGGCCCAGTTCTTTGCCAACATGACCTTGCTTCCTCGGGTGCTTGGGTATGAATGCGTCGACCCTGTGATGTGGACGCTGCAGGTCGAGATGATGTTTTACATCACCATCGTGGTGCTGTTCAAAATAGGGGCGTTGAAACGATATTTTGTGGGCTGGGGAACGCTATGTGCTCTGTCGCTCGTCGTTTGTCCGCTGTTGGATGCCGCGACCGCGGTACATCACAACGCAGGATGGTTCGTCGTCTTGTCGAGCATTCGTTTGTTGATGCTGTTGGATTTTGTGCCGCTGTTTGCCATCGGTTTTCTGCTCTACATGATCAAAACAGGGACAGGAGAAAAATGGCAGAACTTGGCAGGAATGGTCGTTGCTTGTGGCGTTTTCCACTCCATCGATCATGGCAAACACAATCCGGTCGCCACCGTGTTGATCATTGCTCTGGTGACCCTGTGTGCCTACGGAAAAATGCCCTTACTAAGGGTTCGCCCCCTGATTTATGTCAGTACGATTTCTTACGCACTCTATCTGTGTCACAACAACCTGGGGTGTGTGTTGATGTACCGTTTGAATCATTCCGGGATTCCCGCGAACATCAGCTTTTTGATGGCCGTTATCTTTTCCTTTTCGCTGGCGATCATTGTCACGCATCGAATCGAACAACCGATCACCGAAGCGTTGCGTCGGCTTTGGGCGCGTTACCGCACCAAAGAAGGTTCGGCAACGGTGGCCGCGCCAGCTCGCTAGCGCCGATGCTTCATCGGACGCCGGATGCTTGTGGCAAGATCGTTCGGCACGACATGCTACGAGAGCGAGTTTGATAACCCGCGCGTATCACGAAAACACCTTTGCCGCAGACGGTGACCTCTCGCTGCCGCATTTTGAAGATGCGTTATTGCCGTTTTCACCAGCAAATCATGCCCCGACGCGTTAGCAAGGGACCGAGCCAAGTGTGATATTCCCTCGCTGACGCGTCGGGTTATGAAAAGCGTGCCACTTCAAAGCGACCACATGCGGGTTAGGCTCCCTTAGCGATTGGCATCTTCCCGCTGAGCAAAGCGGAGCTCACGATCGGCCCAGCCATCTTCGCCAAGCACACTTTTTCCTGGGAGGTCCCAGCGGGCGGTAGTGTTGGTCATCAGTTGTTCGTCAACCCACGCAAACGATTGACGCGCCGTTTCGTGCGGGATTTCGATAAAGCCAATTTCACCATGGGGGCGCCGCGATAACAGCCCGATCCCTTTGTTAGGTGATGCGACGCCATACGCATTGATCGTGGAACCCAATAGATCGTAGCGCCAAACCGGCACGCCGCGATAGATGCTTAACAGCACGCCGGTGGAGGACAAGACCAAGTCGGTATCGATCCAGACTGGGGCCCCTTTACCGAGGCTACGCTGTGATTTGGCTTCGCCCCGCAGCGTCGCCGAAGAGAGTTCCCAAACGCGGAGCCGGGACGTGGTGATGATCGCCAATGAATCGCCGCGTGGGGAAAAACTCACCTGAGCGGATCGTCCCGATTCGATCGGGATGGTGCCCAAGCTGCTGCCATCGCTGGTTTGGTAGAGTTCGACGCCGACGGATGTAGGCACCGCGATGTAGCGTCGTCCGGCGGAGATTGCCGGCGTGACCTTCGGCTGGACGTTGCAAACACGGTGCAGGCATTGTCCCGAAAGGAGATTCCAAACGGCAATCTCGCCGTTGATCGACGCAACGACATGCTCGCCATCGACCCAGCGAGCCCAGTGCAGTTGGCGTGTGTGCGCGGACGATCCGGCGTTTGCGGATCCGATATTCGGCAACGCTCGCGAGTATTGGATTGTGAGCGTGTCGTCGTCCCATCCCTTGGCGATCGCCAACTCGCCCCCTTGGCCCATGACTCGGTGTCCGTTGAGAACCAGCGTCCGTCCACTGGCTTGGTGATGGTCCAAAATCGTAATCGGTTGGTTCGACTGCAACACGGTCGAGACGTTGCCGGTCGCCGGATCAAAGCGGACGATTCGGTTCGCGTTGGGAGAGGGCGTTGAGCTCAGTCCCGTGCTGATCGATACCGCCAGGAATGTTTGGGTTGGCGTGGCAATCGCGAGCGGAGGCGAGCATGAATCGTAGGAATGAATTTTCCCCAACGTTTGCTTGCCGAATGGCAATGCGATGGCAAAGGCTTGTGGATCGGGCAACAAACTCGACGGAAACGATTGGTTTTTCGTCGGGGCGGGGCCACTCAGTGGTGCGAGCGGTTGACCTTCGTCCAACAGACTCGAGGCCGGCGGCAATTCCAAAACAGGTTGGGCGACAAGCTCGGGTAAAACCGGAGGGGTCCAGCGAAGGTGGTTCTCGCGGAGCGCGGAGTGGTCGGTCCAACTCTCAATGTAATCACGATCCACTTGGCTCAATTGAGCGACGGAGATATTGACCTTCGTTCCGTTGGCGCGTTTCAGCAGCGCGACGCCATCCGTGATGCTTTGCAGGCTCGCTTCAATTGAGTGCAGCCCCGTTTCATCGACCCAAATCCGCACCGGTTCCGATGCTTGAACGGGCGAGGTCGCAGCGACCACGGTCGATGCCAAGAAGATTGCGAGCCCGAGTGAACCTCGCAAAACGTTGCAGAGAGCCCGCGTTTTAGCGGAGCATGGTTCCAGTAGTGTTGGGGTCATTGAAATCGTTCTTCTCGAGTTCTGCGACCCAAACCTCTGGGTCGTTCCCAAGGTTCTTTCCGGTCACGCCTCGGAGTGACTGCATTGTCAAATCCCGAGTGGCCGGATTGCGGTCAGACAGTGCGAGTCGCAAGGAATTAACCGAGACCGCGTTTTTGTGTTTGGCGAGCGATGCAATGGCCGCGTGACGCACGTCTTGGTTGGATTCTTTGCCGACCATCGAAGCCAACATTCGCGAAGATTGTTCGTCATCGATCCGGCTGAGCGCTCGGCACGCTTCCATTCGCACTTTAACGCTATCGTCGTCCAAGCCTTTCTCAATCAATGCCAAGTTGCGACTCGATTTGATTTTGCCGCTGGCCAGCACGGCGAGCCGGCGCATCTCGGCGCTGTCGTCATTTTCTAAGATTTGTTGCAGGTGATTGGCCCAGTACTCTTGGCGATCCGCGGGGTAATATTCAATCGAATCGGCAAGCTGGGAAAGTTGCTTTCGCCGCTCGTGATCGGTGACCCCGTAAGCTTCGTCTTCACGCCATTCCTTCATCACAAACCAAGGATTGACCGTTTTGAGCGCGTACAGAGGGCCGTCTTGGCATCCGCTCAAGCAGCAAGATAGCGACGCGAACAAAAACGACATGCCCAGGGAAAACGTGATGCGTTTTCTGCAGATCGTCATGCAAATTCTCAAACGTTGAAAGGCGAACGGATTCCGGATCCGGTTGAATTGAAGCGGCATCTTGATCCTTTATCAAAGCAACCCCGTCTAGACCAACCCCAGTTCCCTCGTGTTATGGTAGGGAGGCGAGACGATCGGTGGCTCGCCGGACGAGGTGCCTCGGTTAGGGTTGGGGGGCTTCGGGTTTACCGGGGCAATGCCAGCAAACATGCTGCGTTCGCCCGCTCTCCCGATGCGTCGCATTAACGAGCCCAAACGACCACGAGCCCCAAACGACTCAGCCAACATCTCCCCCTCCTCAGCGAACAAGGCCCTTTGTATCTATGCTCGACGGCTCAAACCTCAAAGTTAACCTAGAACGGATAAAAACGGACATTTTGACTTTGGCCGAAATTGGGCAAAGTAGCGAAGATCGCGGCATCTACCGGATGGCCTTTACCGATGCGGACATGCAGGCCAAGCAATGGCTTTCCCAGCGGATCACCGACGCGGGACTGCACTATAGCTCCGACGGAGCCCTCAATCTTTCCGCCGAATTACGTGGTTCGACTGACCAACCCCGCGTTTTAGTCGGCTCGCACATCGATACCGTTCCCTGTGCCGGTGCCCTCGATGGGACCCTCGGCGTCATCGTCGGGCTAGAGTGCCTGAGGCGGATGCACGAGGCGGGAATCGAACCCCAGCGCACCCTCGAATTGATTGCATTTAGCGATGAAGAGGGGCGATTTGGAGGGATGTTTGGTTCGCAATCGTTTGCGGGCATGATCAATCCCGAACGATTGGCCACGATGAAGGACCTCGACGGCGTGCTGCTTCAAGACGAATTGCGTCGGCACGGCCACGATCCCTTTGCCGCACTCGAAGCGGCACGGGCCCCCGATTCGATCGCCTGCTATCTCGAATTGCATATTGAACAAGGTCCGGTGCTCGATCGGTCTCACATCCCAATTGGGATCGTTGACGAGATCACGGGACTGTTCACCTGGTCGGTTTGGTTACGGGGCGAGGCCAATCATGCGGGCACGACACCGATGGAAATGCGAAACGACGCGTTCATGGGACTCGCCGACTTCGCCCATGAAGTCCCTCGCGTGTTGGAAGAAAACGGCAGCGATCGCAGTCGGGCAACGATCGGGAAAGTGCAAATCCTGCCCGGGGCTGCGAACACCGTCCCAGGATTGGTCGAATTTTCACTCGACGTGCGAGACACTTCCGAGGGGGTGCTGGAGGAGTTGTCTAGCGCCTTTCGCAAAGCCCTCTCGGCGATCGCTCGGCGACGTCATTTGATGTTCGAGTTCGAACAAAAAAGCTTCATCACGCCGGTGGCCTGCGACACGAACGTGGTGGAGGCGCTGATTAAACAAACCCAGCAACTGGGACTCGACTATCAAACCATGCCCAGCGGTGCGGCGCATGACGCCCAGATCATGGGAGGCATCGTGCCCATCGGAATGATCTTTGTCCCCAGCAAGAACGGACAAAGTCATTCGCCAGCCGAATGGACCGCGTGGTCCGATATCGAAGCGGGTGCCAACGTGATGTTGCAAACGCTGAGGTATTTATCGCAATGTTGAAGCAAACATCCCCATTGGATCCGTTGATGGAATAACCCGCACGTGTCAGTTTAGGAAGTCGCACTATTGCAGTTTTCTACCAGTCGATCCTAACCCGATGCGTCAGCGAGGGACTGCGCCAAGCGTGAGATTCCCTCGCTTTGGCAACGGTTGAAGTTGCTCTGTTTTAAGCTCGAGCTTTGCCCCATCACTTATCCGTCCCCCCCTACTTATCCCTAATCCCCAAGGTTTCATGAACGATTTCCATCCCTCCGACGACTCTCATCCCGAACACATCGACCCGCTAAAGGAGGTCTATCATGAATCGTTTATTGACAACCCGGCCCATCGTGATTTTCTAGTCGATCGCGACACGGCGTTGTTGTGCATTGACATGCAATATCTCGACGCCGCCCCAGGGCATGGAGTGTTCCGTGATGCAGCTCAAAGTGGCGTTTCGCCCGAAGCCCAAGAATACTACTTCAATCGTCTCGACTCGACGGTATTGCCGAACGTGCGAAAACTGCAAGATGCGTTTCGCAGCCATGAATTGGAAGTGATTCACACGCGGATTCAATCGCTCACTCAAGACGGGCGTGACCGCGGCAAAGGGCACAAACGACTCCATTTGCTCGCCCCCCCCGGTTCGCGTGAAGCGGACTTCCTTGAAGCCATCGCGCCGCTTCCCGAGCGAGACGAGATCGTGATCAACAAAACGGCGAGTGGTGTATTCTCTTCCACCAACCTGCATTACGTGCTCAAGAATCTCGGCATCGAATCGTTGTTCATTGTCGGGGTGTATACCAATGAGTGCGTCGAAACGACCGTTCGCGATGCGTGCGATTTGGGCTACCTCGTCACGGTCGTAGAAGATTGTTGCGCCACGGTGACGCCTGAGTTGCACGAAGCCTCGTTGGCCACTTTGCGTGATCGCTATGCACGGATACTGACACTCGACCAAGCCTGCTCAACGATCAACCGACTGGTGCCGTCCTAAGTCGGTTTTATTTTGGGAGCCCCTTTCCATTTGGGATACTCGTTCGCGATAGGCTAGGGGCGAGCAACCGACTTGGCGTTTGAATTGGCGATAAAACGTCGACAAGTCATTGAAACCGCATTCAAAGGCGATCGAAATGATCGGGATGTCCGAATCACGCAAGCGAAGCTTGGCATGTTCAATCGCTAACGAGCGAACGTAACCCAACCACGTCGCTCCGGTGATCTCCGCAAACAGCTTGGTAAAACGGCGGCGTGGGATCCCCAAGTGACGAGCGGCCGCTTCGATCGTGGTCGCTTCATAGAATTGAGTCTGCAACTCCTTAACATACCGCTGGATTTTCTGGCGAATGGGAGTTGGGGGGACCGGGGACAGTCGAGTGCTCGCGTCCCCATCCTGTACGGCGTCAAAGGGCTTTGCCGAATCATCCTCACGCGTGTTTTGTCGTTCGACAATCCACTGGATCAATTGCATCGCATCGGTCACCATCGCGATCGCTCGCGCAGCATCCTCGCGGTTTTGCCAGTGGATCATTCGCCGCAGCCGGCTGGCAATTCGGCTGGCCAAATGTCCGTCGCGGCGATAGCACTCCGAACGCAAATGCGCGTCAATACTGGGGTCAAACCTGAGCAACTCCGTCGCGATACAGCCCACATACAAGCTGGACGCCGAAGCGGGATCATCGACGATCCGATTCCGGTCACCGCCGCGGACCACGATCACGTCGCCCACTTCGAACGGATATTGCATCGTCGGTTGATCCTGCGGATCGACGTAGAGCGTCCCGCGACCGCTGAGCACGTACAAAAGTTTGACGAATTGATGCGACCGCCACGGCATCGTAAAGCGTGGCGAGTGATGGCTTTCTAACACCAAAACCCCCCACGGAGGCAGCGTCTCGTCGAGGGCGAGATCGGTTAACGCAGGTTGGCTTTCGTGGGCCATGGCCTTTATCCTCCAGGGTTGCCGACAAGGGTGCCCGATTTGCAAACCCAAGTATAACCCGATTTCCAAAGACGAATTACTGCATTCCTGTTAGCTTTCACTGTTCATTAAGGACAAAACGCCCATTTCGCAATCAGGTAATCGCTCGTGGCTGAATTGGATCCCCTCTCGCTCTTAACCCCGCGCCGCAAAATCACCGGTATGTCGGCAATCCTGCTGCCGTTTTTGGAAAACGGCCAGGTCGATTGGAGCGGGTTTGATGCCCACGTGACGCGGACGCTGGTGGCCGGCCTAGTTCCCGCGGTCAATATGGATACCGGCTATGGCCATTTGATCGATGCAGAGACCCGTGCCGAAGTGCTGCGGCGAACGCGATCGATCGCCTCAGGAAAGCAGTACGTCGCCGGCGTGTTCGTAAACGATACGCCCGGCAACCACTTCAACGCTGATGCTTATACCACCGGCATGAATCAGATCCAAACGCACGACGGCACTCCGATTCTGTTTCAAAGCTACGGTTTGGTGGAACAATCCGATCAACAGATCGTGAACTCCTATCTCGAGCTGAGCAAACATTGCGACTCGTTTTTGGCCTTTGAGCTTGGCCACATGTTTGCACCCTTCGGCAAGATTTATTCGCTCGAAGTGTACGAGCAACTGTTGGGAATCTCGAATTGTGCCGGAGCAAAGCATTCGTCACTCAGTCGCCTGCAAGAGTGGGAGCGATTGGTTCTCAAGAATCGCGTGCGTCCCGATTTCATGGTTTTGACCGGTAACGATCTCGCCATCGACATGGTGATGTATGGCAGCGATTACTTGCTGGGGCTAAGTACGTTTGCACCGGATGCGTTTGCAAAACGCGATGCGTTGTGGGCGGCTGGGGATCCAGCGTTTTATGAATTGAACGATTTGCTGCAATATCTCGGTGCGTTTGCATTTCGCCCCAACGTTCCTGCGTACAAGCATTCCGCAGCGATGTTCATGCACTTGCGTGGTTGGATCCAAACCAACCTCACGCACGCTCAATCTCCCGCTCGCCCCGACTCGGATCTCGAGGTATTGGAGAGCATTTTGCAAGACCTTGAGCGGTTGCTCTAAGCACCCAGGAAAGAGTTGTTCCGTAAAATGCACCGCAGGGTGCTAAGCAGGTAGGCAGGAGTCTTTCGGTAGATTAGCCGCTTTGGCGTTAGCCACGGTTCAAGTGGTTCAACCGGGGCTAACGCTCAAGCGGCTAATGGGATTTCACCCAATCATTCCTGCCTCCCTGCTTAGCTCAACGAATCCTAACCCGAAGCGTCAGCGAGGGACCGCTGGCACACGACCGTCCAAGTGTGGTCCCTCGCGGACGCGTCGGGTTGCGAAAAACCCAGGCTAACGCCGCCGCGCAGACAGGTTCATCGACGTCGTCTTGGGGTCGATCCATTTTCAAAGAAAGGTGACTTATGGCTTACCCTCGCATTGCAAGTTTAAAAACGCACGACCAATTCCTGTCTCGACTCACGGAGCTTGGACTGGAATTGCCAAGCGATGAAAACGTCCAACAGGGCGGTGCATCGGTGCTCGCGCAACCCATTCAGCTGACCCACGATCTGATTGGAAATCGTTTTTGCATTTTGCCGATGGAAGGTTGGGACGGCACGACCGACGGTCAACCGAGCGAGTTGACACGTCGCCGATGGAAGAATTTTGGCATCAGTGGTGCGAAATTGATTTGGGGCGGGGAAGCGGTCGCGGTGCGCCACGACGGACGGGCGAACCCCAACCAACTGCTCTTGACCGAAGCCAATCTGAAGTCAATCGAGTCGCTGCGTTTGGACCTCGTTTCCGCTCACGAGTCGCGTTTTGGCAACAGCGATGATCTGTTGGTGGGTCTGCAACTGACCCATTCGGGACGTTATGCCCGACCCAATGAAAAAGCTCGCGCTGAGCCGTTGATCCCGCAGCACAACCCTGCGCTCGACCCGCGTCTCGGGATCACCGATGATTCAACGTTACTTAGCGATGACGATCTGAAACGATTGATCGACGACTTCATCGGGGCCGCCGTGCGGTCGCAAAAAGCGGGCTATCGCTTCGTCGATATCAAGCATTGCCATGGGTATCTGGGGCACGAGTTGTTAAGTGGTTTCGATCGCGTGGGCGAATTTGGGGGCTCGTTTGAAAATCGCACACGGTTCCTGCGAGAGATTGTTGCGGGGATTCGCTCGGAAGCTGCCGGACTTGAACTAGGCGTGCGGATCAGTCTGTTTGACTTTGTTCCCTATCGCCCGGGCGAGGACCGCGTCGGGGTGCCGGATGAGAAAGCGGATCCCCGATTGGCCTTCGGCGGCGATGGGTCAGGCCACGGAATCGATCTGGCGGAACCGTCGCGTTTGATGCAGCTTTTCGAAGAACTGGGGATCCAATTGGTTTGTACCACGGCGGGAAGCCCGTACTACAATCCTCATATCCAACGCCCCGCCTACTTTCCACCGAGCGATGGGTATCAGCCTCCTGAAGATCCCTTGGTCGGCGTCGTTCGCCAGATTCAAGCGACGGCCAAGATCAAACAAATGCATCCGAATTTGACGCTCGTGGGTTCGGGGTACACCTATCTGCAAGACTGGTTACCGAACGTGGCACAAGCCGTGGTGCGAACCGGGATGGCCGATTCGATTGGCTTGGGACGGATGGTGTTGTCGTATCCCGATCTGCCCGCCGATGTCATTGACGGTAACGTGATGACGCGAAAGAAAGTGTGCCGCACCTTTAGTGACTGCACGACCGCGCCACGCAACGGCATCGTTAGCGGATGTTATCCCTTGGATCCTTTCTACAAAGCGATGCCCGAACGCAAACAATTGGCGGATCTAAAAAGCAAAGCGTGAATGCCGCGGTTCGTTCGGGACGTGCGGTCGATCCGTTGGAGGAAAATTCCATGTCCCGAGCGATATCGGTGTCCCGAGCGAGAAGCGACATCGAAACGGTTCGGCCGCAGCGTGAACCATTGAAAAAGCTAAATGGTAAACTGAAAACTTTGAATTGGAGGACGCGAGGATGCATCGCGAGTCTCTGATCCGTTTTGCCGCTTTACATTTTTCAATTTAACTTTTTCAATTCGCTCGTGGCTCCCACGACGAGCCCCGAGGGGGCCCGTTTGTTACGAAGGGTTCATTGGCGAGTGAAGGTGGCTGCGAATTTTGCCAGTTGCGATTTCCCAGCCCAGTTTCACCCGATTCTTAGCCCAGTTTCACTCGTTTGCCGCTGCGTGCGCTTTCGTAAATCGCTTCGATCACGGCCACGCTGCGGCGGCCTTCGCGACCATCGATCACACACGGCCGATTTTCTTTAATCGCCGCAACAAGCTCTTCGACAAGCAACATGTGGCCGTGGTGCCCGATCGAAGACGGATCGGCGGCGCCACCGCCGGTTGACGTTTTGTCAGCCATCGATTGGCGAATGTCTTCATCGCTTTCGTCTTCGTTGAGGAACTTCCATGTGTGGATGTCTTCCTCTTCGATGACGGCGGAGCCTTCGCTGCCGCTGATCTCAATTCGCTTGAGCGCTCCGGGGTAGGCGGTCGTGGTTGCTTCGATCACGCCGAGTGCTCCGTTGGCGAATCGCAAATTCGCCACGACAATGTCTTCGACTTCGATTCGCTCGTGAGTCATGGTGTCCATCATCGCGCTGATCTCGACGACATCGCCCATCAACCAAAGCAGCAAATCGACGTTATGAATCGCTTGGTTCATCAAGGCGCCGCCGCCATCGAGATCCCAAGTCCCACGCCAAGCACCGCTGTCATAGTACTCTTGGGTGCGATACCACTTCACGTAGGCATCGCCCATCGTGACTTTGCCGAAACGTCCCGCTTCGACCGCTTTTTTCATCAATTGGCTGGATTGGTGAAAACGACTTTGGAAGGTGACCCCGATTTGCACGCCGGCGTCGTCACACGCTTTGATGATTTGGTCACAGCGATCGGTGGTGATTTCCAGGGGCTTTTCGACCAACAGATGCTTGCCGGCTTTGGCGGCGAGCAAAGCGGGTTCCAGGTGTGCCCCGCTGGGGGTACAGATCGAAACGGCTTGAATCTCTGGATCGGCCAACATGGCTTCCAAGGACTCGTAGGCTTTGCAGTTGTTTTCGGCAGCAAAGGCGGCAGCCTTCTCAGCTCGACGGTCGGCACAACCGACCAATTTGGCTCCTGCCGCATCCGCGATCGCCTTGGAGTGAAAGCCGGCGATCATGCCGCAACCCATAATGCCAATTCCAATCGTCATCGTTATTGTTTCCCTATCTTGCGTAAATGTATCTTGAGGTGGTGTTTCCAGAATGCACAGCACACGATACGTTTTCTGTAGCTTTTTTACTACCTGCAATCCCGGTGTCTGTTTGGCTCACGCCACTGTCACAACCGCCAAGAGTTTGCACGATTTACCTCGTTTGTTGAACGAGGCTGCGGGGATTGCTGCGCAGGTCAAAAAATTGCGTCCCCGCAAACTCGCTTCGGGCAAGCCATCGCGGCGAACGACCAACGTCGAGTTGGCGTTTGACGGGGTTTGGGGCTCGATTCGAGGGCTTTTGGCTGCCACGCTCTCCCAGCACAGCCCCAATTTGCTATTCCTGCTGCCTCATGCGGCGGAAGCTGACATTGTCGCCGGCGATGCGATCGCATTCGGATTGACCGATTCGATCTCGTTGCCGCTCTCCTCCGGCGGACAATCCTCAGGCAATCACCACCACCGTGACGCCGAATTTGCGGAGCGGTTGCAGGTCCTACAGCGGCTGCAGGACCGATCCCCCGACGACGCGGCCCCCTTGTTGGTGACCGCATATATCGGCGGGGCGATGCAACGCGTCCCCTCACGCCAACGGCTCGACGCCGCAACGCGGGTGTTGAAGGTGGGCGAACAGGTGAATCCCGAAGCGATTCGGCGGTGGTTGGCCGAAGCCGGGTTCGCAGCGACCACGGCGGTCCAATTTCCGGGTGAGTTTGCCACCCGCGGTGGGATCTTGGATATCTTTTCGGCCGATCAACCCCATCCTCTCCGGGTGGAGTGGTTCGGTGACGAGATCGAATCCATCCGACGCTTCGATTTGGGCAGCCAGCGAAGTATCGAAGCGGTCAAGGAGGTCGAGATCACCGCGATCAGCGGCGAGGATGTCGAAGAGAAAACCGATACCGAAACCGACTCCTTCGCGCTGCTAGCCGATTACTTGCCCGAAGACACCTTGGTCGTGTTGGTAGATCCCCAGGACTGCAAGGCCTCGGCCGACGCGATCATCGATCGATCGGGAGACGACCCACGTTTTGTTGGCTTTGAAGAGCTCGTGGGCTCGCTACAAAAATTTCGCATCGCGATGGCCAGCTCGCTGAACGAGGCGGTCGATGGCAAGGTGATCGATTTGCAATCCGCCAGCGCCGATGGGTTTGCGGTGACGCTCGACGAGGCCTGCAAGCGAATCGATACGGTCGCCAGTAACCACGACATCGTGTTGGTGGGCGACACGGCGGCGGACAGCGAACGGTTGTCCGAATTGCTGCGTGACACCGAGGCGAACTCACGCGGCCGGTTGCACTTGACCGTCGCGGAGCTGAGCGGTGGATTCCGCTTGACCGGTCTCGAGGTTTTGGTGCTGACCGGCGCCGAGCTTTTTCATCGCAGCCCCGTGCGACGGGGGCGATCACGGGCACGTGGCAAACCGATTGCCGATTTGCTGCGGCTCGACGTCGGAGACCTTGTGGTCCATCTGTCTCACGGCATCGGTTTGTATCGCGGTTTGCAGCAGATCGAAAAGAACGGCCAGCATCTCGAGCATTTAACGATCGAGTTTGATGGCGGCAGCAAAATTTACGTACCGGCGTCACGGATCGGGCTGGTGCAACGTTACGTGGGCGGCACGAAGACGCAGCCACGACTGGCCAAAATCGGCAGCCAAGCGTGGCAACGCCAACGCAAAGCAGCGGAGTCGGCGGTCACCGACATGGCGAGCGAATTGCTGGAGATGCAGGCCGAACGAACGTCGCGACGCGGGATCTCGTTCGATGCCGATTCGGCGTGGCAACGACAATTCGACGCCAGTTTTCCGTATGTCGAAACCGATGACCAAGTCACCGCCATCGACGCCTCTAAAAACGACATGGTGACGCCCAAGCCGATGGACCGGTTGATTTGTGGAGACGTTGGCTTTGGCAAGACCGAGGTCGCGATGCGAGCCGCTTTTAAAGCGGTGATCAGCGGCTATCAAGTCGCCGTGCTCGTACCCACCACCGTGCTCGCCGAACAGCACTACCACAGTTTCTGTGCTCGAATGGCCGAATTCCCTGTGGAAATCGCTAAGTTGAGCCGGTTTTGCACGGCCGCCGAGCAACGTGAAACGGTCAAACAACTGCGCCGCGGCAAAGTCGACATCGTAGTGGGAACGCACCGTTTGGCCAGCAAGGATGTGGACTTCACCAACCTCGGACTCGTGATCGTCGACGAAGAGCAGCGGTTTGGTGTCGCGGTCAAGGAGCGTTTGAAGACGTTGTATAGCAATGTTGATGTGATGACGCTTTCGGCAACACCGATCCCCCGCACCTTGCACATGGCGCTCGTCGGGGTTCGTGACATCAGCAACCTGGAAACGCCTCCCGCCGAACGAATGGCGGTCGAGACGAAGGTCACACGCTGGGAAGATCACATGATTCGCACCGCGATCGTGCGTGAATTGAATCGTGGCGGACAACTCTTCTTTATCCACAATCGCATCGGGGACATGCACGCGGTAGCAGATAAAATCCGTCGCATTGTTCCCGAAGTGCGCATCGGCATCGGTCATGGACAAATGGGCGAAGGGGAACTCGAACGAGTGATGGTCGATTTTATCGAGCACAAGTTTGATCTGCTGTTGGCGACCACCATCGTCGAAAGCGGCATCGACATCCCCAATGCGAATACGATTTTCATTGACGATGCGGATCGTTACGGGTTGAGCGATCTGCATCAGTTACGAGGCCGTGTGGGACGGTACAAACATCAAGCGTACGCGTATTTGATGGTAGCCCCGCACAAGCATTTGACGCCCGAAGCGTCCAAACGCTTGCGCGCGATCGAAGAATTCAGTCACATGGGAGCGGGCTTCGCGATTTCGATGCGCGACCTTGAAATCCGCGGCGCAGGCAACTTATTGGGCAGCCAACAAAGTGGTCATATCGCCGCGATCGGTTACGAGATGTATTGCCAATTGCTCGAGGACGCGGTGCGTCAGGCTCAGAAGTTGCCGCCGAAATTGTCGGCCGACGTCGATATCGACCTGCCCGTGGAAGCCTATTTGCCGGACGACTATGTGCCCGATTTACGCCACAAAATCGATCTCTACCGCCGCATCGCGAGGATCGAGAATGCGGCGCAAATCAAGGAGGTTCGCGTGGAGTTGCGGGATCGATTTGGCCCGCTACCCAATCCTGCAAAACGGATGCTAGAACTTGCGGAGTTGCGGCTGGATGCGGCGGCGTGGCAGATCGCAGCAATCACGTATGATGCCCGCTTCATCGTGCTGCACTACTCCGACCGCAAACGGATTGACCAACTGGGGCGACAAAGTTCGATCGCCATTCGCATCGTCGATCATCGCCGCGCCTACATTCCCACCAAAGACTATGACATGGAAGTCGATGCCGCAGGGACAAGTTGGTTGCAACTCGCCCGGGCGGCGTTGCATCTCGGGTAGCAAGACGCGAGGTCGCGTGATCAGCGTTTAAACGAGCGAGGATCTTAGAGAAAAAGGCCCCGGAACCGGTAACTCACGCCGCGTTGGCACGAGTGCAGCTGGCGATCTCAGGTGGATGACGACCTCTCGTTTCTCGTGACCGAAACGGTCGCATGCCTTTATCCCCTTATTGATTACTAATCCTAATCTTCATGACTTGGCTCCGGTCCGGTGTGGCTTGCGCGGACGGGATTAAGATGAAGCGTTGCTTGGTCAAGGACTAGAGGAGCTTGTTTCGTCGCCTGGGAAAGGGCCGATCTGTTGGGTGCCAAACGCTGGGAACACGGGCGACAATACGTATTGGCGAAATACAAACCAAAGTAAATTGCCTTCATTCAATTTTGGATTAATCGTAGCTGCGATCGCCGCATGTGCTTTTGGCAATTGGCTCCAGTGCATTCCGGGGTGTTCGTGGTGGGCGGTATGATAACCGTTGTTGAAAAACAGAAAATTGAACCACCATCCGGTAAAGTTGCGTGAGTGGTCATGCTCGGACCACGCGTCGGTGTGAATGTGCTGGACAAAGTTAAAGAACATGATCACCGTGCTCGACAAAATCGCGGGCAAAATCACCGAGAAAAACCACAAATACAACCCCAATCCGGTTTGTTGATTGTGGTAAAGCAAGGCCGCCAATACGCCTAACCCAATGTAGCCGCCCATCCAAATCGTGTACTGAAGCCGAATGCGGGCGTACAGCTTCGGCTTGCCGTTTTTTACTTTGCTGATGTACTCGCGAATGGGGAAGCTTTGAAAGTAGCCTGACACAAAGGGATAAGTCAGCACGACCCAAAGGCGGTGTTGATTGGTGTATCGCCAAGTCGCGGTCGCATCGCCGGGACGGTTTACAAATTGATGATGATTCAAGTTGTGCGTCGGCACCCACATTAGCGTCGGATAGCCATAGAACAGCGTCAAAACATGACCGAACCAAGTGTTCCAACGCGGAGACTTGAACGTCGCTCGGTGGTTGTGATTGTGAGAAATCGTGCCGCAGGCGATCGCTAAATAGCAACTGATCGGACTCAAATAAACCACCCAGCGCGGGTCGGAATATTGAATCACGACCAAGGTGATGGCGATCATCACCCAAAGAATCGATCGAATATCGGCAGCATGATGAATTGGCATTAACGCGATCCCGCCGCTGAACGTGGGCTGCAAAGAATGATTCGACGCCGGAAGTCAAAATTTCGCTGTCAAAATGACGTCAGGCGTATTGCCAAACAGTGTCACGTGTTTTGAGCGATTTCAAATGAAAGCGTGAACCTAGGCACAGACTAAGGCAACCTTAGTGAAAGTCAATCGACGATTTCCAATTGCGTGCTACCTGAGGAGTAACACCGTACCAAGCGGAACAATCCGTTCGGCCACTTCGCTGCGACGTGCCCCCCCTATTGATCAACTCGGCGCAGTCAGTGAAGTCGCGTCAGTGAAGTCGCGCCAGTGAAGTCGCGCCAGTGAAGACGCGCCAGTGAAGTCGCGTCAGGGAAGACACGGCCAGTGAACTCGAACGCGATCCCTTGCGGTAAGCCTAGTGCTAACGGCAAGGGAAAGTCGTGAGGCACGCGGGTAAAGTGATCAATCCAACCGCTAGCGTGTCCCGTTCAGCAAAGCAACGAGCCTCGACTCACCGTCATCGCCGAGGCGTTTCTAACGCCTACAAGATGGAACCGGGACGGTATTCCGCGAGCTCGGGATGCTTGCTCGTGATCGCGTCGATTTTTGCAATCACACTTTGCACCTGATTGGTGGCATTGCCGATAAAGAGTTTCGGGTCGCCGATGGCAGCGCGAAGGGCGTCGGCATCCATCGGAATGCGATCATCGCCCGCCAATCGCTCGATCACATCGTTGTCGTCGCGGCCACTTTCGCGCATCGCAAGCGCTGCGGCAACGGCGTGTTCCTTGATCGCTTCGTGAGCAAGCTCGCGTCCGACGCCGGCTTTGATCGCAGCAACGAGGATTTTGGTGGTGGCCAGAAACGGCAAATAACGACGCAGTTCACGATCGATCACGGCAGGATAGGCACCATAATCAACGAGCACCGTCAGGAAGGTTTCCAATTGTCCATCGATCGCTAGGAAGGCATCTGGGATCGCCACGCGGCGGACCACACTGCAACTGACGTCGCCCTCGTTCCATTGATCACCAAGCAACCCACCCACCATCGTCAAATAGCCACGTAGGATCACGTTGAATCCATCGATACGCTCGGCCGACCGCGCGTTCATTTTATGAGGCATCGCGGACGAACCAACTTGCCCCGGTTTGAAGCCTTCGGTGGCCAATTCCGCCCCCGCCATCAAACGCAACGTGCGAGCAAAATTCGCAGGCCCCGAGGAAAGCTGAGTCAGGGCTGAAATAACGTCAAAGTCCAGCGATCGCGGATAGACTTGTCCCACCGAATCAAAACACGACTCAAAGCCAAGTTTGGTCGCGATGCGATTGTCAAGTTGGTCTAGCTTGCCAGCGTCCCCTTGGAACAGATCGAGCATGTCTTGCTGAGTGCCCACCGGCCCCTTGATGCCGCGAAGCGGGTAGCGAGTGAGCAAGTTTTCAATGCGGTCGTAGGCGACCAACAACTCTTCGGCGACGTTGGCAAAACGCTTTCCAACGGTCGTGACTTGAGCCGGAACGTTGTGGCTGCGACCGGCGATCGCAAGCTCGTTGTACTCCGCCGCTCGTCCCGCCACCAGCGAGAGCGCGGTGACGATGCGATCACGCACGAGATTTAGTGCGGAGCGAATTTGCAGTTGCTCGACGTTTTCGGTCAAGTCGCGCGACGTCATCCCTTTATGGACATGTTCGTGACCGGCCAATTCATTGAACTCTTCGATGCGTGCTTTCACATCGTGCTTGGTGACACGTTCACGCGCATCGATGGCAAACAAATCAACACGATCGATCACCGAGCGATAGGCTTCGATGACGCCGTCGGGCACGTTGACACCAAGGTCCTTTTGAGCCTCTAGCACGGCGATCCACAATTCACGCTCTAAGACCACCTTGTTGGCGGGCGACCAGATTTTCACCATGGCTTCACTCGCATAACGTGAAGCAAGAATATTCGGTAGATCGGTCGACACGTTGACACTCCAAACAAAGGGGGGAACTCATTCACAAACGAAGTGCCGGAATATACGCTTTGGATTGGTTTGCGTGAAGCATCGTAGTGTTTCGTCGCCGCAGCCATGGAGCGGTCTCCCCCTTCAAACCGACTCACCGCTGCGACGCGGCCCGTAAACCCCACTGCGATTTCGGATTCCCAGAACTCGCTCCCCCCATCCGAACCTCTAAAACGAACATGAACCAAGAATTCACCGCGTCCGATCGTCGCCGAGCCATCCTCGCGCTCGTCTTGGTCAATGCGATGTGGGGAGCTTCGTTTCCGATCATGAAGGCCTTGAATCTACAGATCGATGGTCACTTCGGAGTGACCCAGTGGACCGCCTCGGGCTGGCTTCGCGTCAGTTCGGCGGGGTGGTTGATCGGGATGCGGTTTGGGATGGCCTTTTTGCTCTTGGTCCTGCTGTTACGAGGCATGCTGGCCCGCGTGCAATGGCCGCATCTACTTGCGGGTGCCGCGATTGGATTCCTGTTTTGTTGCGGTTTGTTGCTGCAAGTCATGGGACTCGCCACGATCCCGGCTTCGCGCAGCGGTTTTCTGACAAGCTTGGTGGTGATCATTACGCCGATGATGAACACGCTGGTACGGAAGCGGTTGCCCCGGCGGTGTGTCATCTTGGGGGCCTTGGTGGCGGTGATTGGAGTCGCCACGTTGACCGGCTTGATTGCGATCGAGAACGGCCAGGTATCCTTGGCCAAGGATGCGTTCGCCCAATGGACCCACGGAGATACGCTGACGACCGTGGCCACTTTGTTTTTCAGCGCCCAGATCTTACTGATCGACGTGTTCGGCAAACGTTATGAATCAGTATTGTTCACTCCCAGCATGTTTGCCACGACGTCGATTTTCGCGTTCGCGGTTTTTGGCTGCTCGAGTTTCTACGTCCCCGAGGTCGCCAGCGGAGGGTGGATCGGACTGGCGAGCGAGCCACGTTTCTATTTCCTATTGGCCGTCTTATGCGTCTTTCCGTCGCTGGTTGCTTTTATGTGGATGAACAAATACCAGCCAAGATTGACTGCGGGGCAAGCTGCCGTGATCTACACGCTTGAACCGTTGTTCGCGTCGACCTGGGCGATGTTCTGTCCCGCAATCATCAGTGCCATGTGCGCAATCCACTACGCCAACGAGTCGTTTAGTATGCCGCTATTAGCCGGCGGATCGCTGGTCATGTTGGCAAACGTGTTAGCGTTGTGGCCGGAAAGGAAAACCACGACACGCGACATTGTGTTGCAAGCGAAGGGCGAGGAGTGACCGTCAATGCTCGCTACTGCGACGGTGCGTGACCATTCCTCGCTGACGTTGATTGTGCGTGCGTTAGACTCGTTTCCTGACGCCAACGACGTCAATGGACACCAGGCCAGTCGGGTCACCGCTCAGGGCCTTTGGCCGTCAACGGTTGCGTCGTCAATGGATTCCATCGCGATGTCCGGCGGTGCGATCGCGGTGCCAATGCCTGACTTAAAATCGACCAGGAAATAACAGCTGACCGAAATCACAACGACGCCGATCAAGTTCAGTGCCAAGCCCGCTCTAGCCATCTCGCGAACCGTCAATTGTTCCGAGCCAAAGACGATGGCATTGGGCGGCGTCGCGACCGGCAACATGAACGCACAACTTGCCGATAACGCGGCAGGCACCATCAAGACCGCGGCGTCATACCCCGCTCCTTCGGCCACGGCACCTAAGATCGGCATCAACAGCGTCGTGGTCGCAGTGTTGGAGGTGACTTCGGTTAAAAAGGTCACCGTCAAACAGATCACACCGATCAGCAATAGCGGATGAAGCCCCGAAAGTTGGGCAAATTGGCCTCCGATCGTTTGGGAAAGTCCCGTCACTTCGGCCGCCTTGGCAATCGCTAACCCGCCTCCGAACAGAATCAAGATGCCCCAAGGGATGTCGCGAGCGGTTTCCCAATCGAGCAAACGGTCAGCTTGCAATCGCTTCGGACCCGCTGCGGTTTTCGCGGGACGTTCGCTGGTTTTCCCACTGGGAATCAGGAACAGGGCGACCACGGCGGCCAAGCCGACCGTCGCGTCATGCGCCATCGGCATGTCTAACCAAAACGACCAACCGCCCATCGGAGCACTACGCGTGATCCATAACAATGCGGTCAACGAAATGACACCTAAGACGCGTCGCTGAGCGCTCGTCCATGGCCCCAAATTTTGCAGTTGCATCGTGGAGCCATGCGAAAGCCCCCGCGTCAACAGCACTCCCGCAGCGACCAGCATGATCAACGCGACCGGGACTCCTATTTTTAGCCAAGAGATAAAATCGACCGAATGAGCATTCTGCTGCTCGTAAATCGAGACAAAGATTCCGTTAGGGGGCGTACCGATGATGGTCGCAATCCCGCCGATACTTGAGCCATAGGCGACCGCCAACAAGAGCGGCACGTTTAGTTTCGCATCGTTTTGTTCAGCGAGCACGGCAATCGCCACCGGTAACATGATCAATGCCGTTGCGGTGTTCGAAATCCACATGCTTGAAAAGGCGGTGGCAACGAGAAACCCAAGCACGATCCGTCGCTGGGATTTCGTCCCCAGCAGATTCATCAACCCATGCGACACGCGGAGATGCGTTTGGGATCGCTCGGCCGCGCGCGAAATCATAAACCCCGCCATGAACAACAAGACAAACTTGTCGCCATAGGCTTCGGCAAGCTGGCGATGGTCGAGCACACCCGCCATTGGAAAGACCACAAACGGCAATAGCGATGTAACCGGAATCGGAATCACCTCGGTGCACCACCATAGGCCGCAAAGCGAGGTGACCGCGGCGGTCACCGCAGCGGCGTGTTCCAACCCAAACCCGTCCACGCACAACACATAGACGCCACACGCGAGTAGCAATCCGGCGACCGTTAGGAGGCTGCGAAAGTGTGGCATCACGGAGGAGGTCCAAACAAAAGGAAACGGAACACATAAGGAAATGGAAACGGTCACCGCTCGGCCCGCGCGGAGGCCGGCAAGCGAGTGTCGTCCGCGTGGACTGAGAAAAGGCGACAAGAAACGAACTGATTTGCGGCCGAATTCTGCGAGAGCGATAAATCCAAACGACAATGAATCCAAACGCCCCAGTTCCGCTCCAACCGACCGCTCCAAAGTATAGGGAATTCGGCCGCCGGTCGCTGGCACCTAGGACGCCCTTATTTCTTCGCCCCGCAGGGGAAACGCGATATGCATCGCCGTCGGCTTGGTATTTTATGTTGTACTTCGATTCCCCGCAGCAAAGCGCAAGCTTCATTCATTGTTTCCTGACCGAATCACCTCTTCGCAACGTGAAGAAAAGGTTAGAATGCTAAGCGTCGCAGTGAGAGCTACTTTTCTGTTATTGAATTAGGTTAGAGCATGAGGACTGAAACAAACGCACACCGTGCCTACCTGCATCTAAGAAACAAATTAATTTCGGGCGATTTTGAACCGGGAACGCGATTGCTCTACGGACCGATCGGCAAAGAGATTGGAGTCAGTGCGACGCCGGTGCGAGAGGCCGCAGGGCAATTGGCCAACGAGGGACTCGTCGATCTGGTTCCCAACATGGGAGCGATCGTACGCCGGCTCGATCGAAACGCCTTGATCGAAATTTACGAGGTTCGCGAAGTGATCGAACCGGCCACCGCGGCGATGGCAGCGAAGCGGGCGAGCCCCGAGCAACTCTTGGTGATTGAAGAAGAGTTGCAGCAAATGTTGGAATTGACTTCACAGCATGAACAATCTGCGGCCCAATATGCGGGCAAACGAATCAAGGGGCGATTTGACAAGGCGGATTATCGATTTCATATGTCGATCATCGAAGCCACTGGCAACCAGGCGCTCGTGCGCACGGCTTCCCAGTCGCAAGTGTTAACACGTGTGTTTGGCATTCGACGGCATCGCCATGATATCGAAGCGATGCAACGCACCTGCAAAGACCACCAACGTATTTTTGAAGCGATCCGCACCGGCGATGCCGAGGAAGCATGCCAAGCGGCTGTGGATCATATCCGCAATGGGTTGCAGGCTTCCTTGCTCGAAATCGATGCGGAGCCCGAAACGGAAGTGAACACGTCCGAGGCAGGCTGAGGCTGGACATTTCACAACCCCAAAGAGTTAGCAGTATTGCATCGACGCAACACGCTCCGCCGCACCCAAGTGCAACGTTCACGCAGGACACACTCACGCTAATCGACGCAAGCTCGCACTAATCAAGGCAAGTGCCGTTGGCGAACCGTTTGGCAAGTTGCCGGTATTGGGCGTACAACGAATCGTATGCCTGAGTGCGTTGGAGACGAGGCCGGACGATGTCTTGGCTCCCCTTGGCGACGCTCGCCATCGCGCCGGCCGCTTCGCGGATCGATTGGAATCCGCTCGCTTCGGGGCCTGCCGCGATCATGCCCAATACCGCTGCCCCCACGGCCGGACCTTGCGTGGATGGATGAATTTCAATCTCGCTGCCAAGCACATCAGCATAGACTTCGACGAAGGCGCGGTTGTGATGCGGCAGCCCGCCGGTCGCCACGAGTCGTTCGATCGGCACGCCGCCATCGCGAAGCAGTTCGACAATCCAACGCAGCCCAAATGCCGAGCCTTCCATCAACGCCAAGTACATGTGTTCCGGACCGTGCTCGAGCCCTAGCCCAGTGAAGGCGCCACGCAGACTCCCGTCCATCAATGGCGTACGGCAACCGTTCATCCAATCCAAACACATCACGCCTTGAGCCCCTGGGGGCAAGCGAAGTGCAGCTTCGGCAAGCGAATCGAAGGAATCGAGTCCAAGCAAACGGCGCAGCCATGCAAACGCATCCCCGACCGCGGCTTGGCCCGTTTCGTATCCAAACATGCCTGGCAAAATGCCCCCCTCGACCACCCCCGCGATGCCGGGGATCTCCGCGGCGACGTTTGCGTTTAGCATGTGACAACTACTCGTGCCCAGCACCATCACCAGCGTTCCTGGTTCGGCAGCCCCGACGCCGGGAACGGCCGCGTGAGCATCGATGATGGCGGCCGAAACGGGAGTGCCCGCACGAAGTCCGAAGCGCGTTGCCATCGCTTGAGTTAAACCACCAGCCACCTCACCGGGCGACCGCATCACCCCAGGCAATCGGCTGCGCACGGCTGCGGCCAATTGAGGATGGACGGCCGAGAAAAAGGCGTCCGACGGGTATCCGTCGCTGGCCGACCACATCGCTTTGTAGCCAGCTTGGCAAGTCGAGCGAGTCAGCGACTCCGCCGGACCGCCGACCAATTGCCAAACCAACCAATCGCCCGCCTCGAGCCAGACATCGGCTGCGGCGGCGACATCGGGAGCCTGCTCAATCGTTTCGAGCATTTTAGGAAAGAACCATTCCAAGCCGATCGTCCCACCATACCGCTGTAAGAACGCCTCGTCACGCTCGCGAGCCACGGCGTTCATCCGTTCGGTTTGCTCCAGGGCACCGTGATGTTTCCAAAGTTTCGGCCACGCCAAGGGAGTTGATTTCAATGAATCTAATTGGCATAGCGGCGTGCCATCCGATCGTGTCGGCAGCATCGTACAACTGGTGAAGTCGACACCGATTCCCACAATCCTGTCGCCCGTGACCGCCGCCTCGACCATCGCGGCACACGTTGCCGACGCAGCCGAATCGAGCCAATCCCCAGGCGATTGCAACGCGTAACGAGCCGGCAAGAGGGTATCCCCCCCAGGAAGTGTCTCGGTGATTTGCCCGTTCGCATATTCGCTCGACGCCAACCCGAGTTGATGCCCCGCAGCATCGATTAAGATCGCGCGGACCGATTCGGTGCCAAAGTCGAGGCCCAGTGAAACGGGGTGGTTCATCGTTGTCGCTCCGTTAACGTTGCAATTGTGGGACGCGGTTCACGCCGGTGAAGGGGGCAGGGGTTCAAGCGGCGGGTTCACCCCGCAGTGCCAAATTCTACCGCACCGTTTGGCGATGGCCGAGTCCCGTCCCAAAGTAACTTTTGTAAAACATGGCAACCGCGTTCGGCCACTACAGCCCGTCGAGTGCGACGCCGCCGGTATGATGCGCCAATTGGATCAAATCATCATTCTTCTCTTCGACCACAAAGACATGCAGGATGATCCCTTTAAGCTCATCCGGGCGGACGTTAATGCCGTGGTCACCATCGGTCACAATGATCAATTCGGGTTGCTCCGACTCTTGGTCATTGACCAAGTTCTTGATCCGCTTGATTCCTTCACGCAGCGCCAAGTTGATGTCGGTATCGTCCCCGGTAAAGAACTCGTAATGCATCCGCTGGATCTCTTCCCGCGCGTCGGCGACTTCTCGCACCAGCACCTCGTCATGCACGACCGAATCAAAAAAGCTGTATCCTAAGATTGCTTCGCGGCGGCCGACCGCGCGTAATCGATTCAGCAAGATCGCCAACAACTTGTAAATGCGTTCGCCTTGTTGCATCGACTTGGAACGGTCGAGCATCGCATAGAAAAACTGTTTTTTGTCGCTCCTTTTCATTTTCTCTCGCACCATAAAACTCTTGGTGGCCAAGCGATAGCGAAAGTACTTGGGGGCGGCTACCTTCAAGGCCCACGCCGCCGGGGCTAGTTTTGGCAATTCATCGTACGATTGCATCATCCGCATCCGGGTCTGGTCGCCATCGGCCGCCGGAATCATCTTCTTTTCAAAACGCGGCTGAAACGCAACATATTCGTTGGCGATCCGCGAAATCCGCAACAAGGCTTCCATGCCCGGTTCGGCTAACAATCGCGAGGCCACATCCAAGCGGCGAACCGACAACGGATGCATTTCCTTCTTTTCAGTTGCACGCCGAACCCCGCCAAAACAATCGGCAAACAGCGACGCGATCTTGCCGCGTGTCTCGAGGTTATCGACCAACACGATTGCTGAAATCCCGCGGTCTCGCGACATTTGTTCGTAATCAATCTTGTCGGCCGATTTCAGCATCCGTTCGTCGGGCAAACATTCGAGCAACTCGACTTCATCCGCCTCCAAGCCGCCGACCTGTTGCAGCGACCAATTGATTTGCCAGGTAATCGTCTCGGGGGGAATGCCGAGTGCAAGGGCGCGTTTGGCGGTCGCGATAATCGCAATATTGGCGATCGCTCGATCGACGTCGGTACGTCCCTGGATGTTCTGGAATTCCACCTCACGAAGCGTCTGGGCAAGTTGCAGGTAGAGCTCAACATCGCGCCGTGAAAAATCCAGGACGTCGTCTATCCAAGTCATCAACTTCCACATTCGCATCCGATAGGTTAGCCGCGTGCGACGCTCGATTTCGTTGGCGCCCGCCAACCGCCCTTCGTCGACCAAGTGCACCCCATCCCAAATGATCGGGACATGCACATGCTCCATTCCGATCGCGTCGAGTTTCTTGACCACCTCGGCGGTATTGATTTGTTGCCTTCGTTCGCTCGATTCGGGATAAGTGATATGGGTGTGAAAGCGAATGAAATCGCGGAACTTCCGCTCGACGCGAACTTGATTCATCACCTATCTCCCGGCCTCGATTTCCGCCGCCACTTGATCCACCGCTAGCTCGGAGCGTTTTTTCCATTTGACGAGCATCGGATCGGAGACCTGCAGATTCTGCAGCTCGTGTTTCAACGCGTCCATGCTACTCATCAAATCGACCATGTCGGAGATCGCTTCGTCATTCACATCGCCACGCGCCTCGTCATCGAGGTCTTTGGCCGCAGCGAATTTGCGATTGATGTCCTGCATTTTCCCCTGCAATTGGTGGGCCCGTTCATCAATGTCACTGAGCAACACCTCCACGCCCCCTTCACGCAGCGCCGATCGAATCAAGGACTCGACATCCCGCTGATAAGACTCCATGCCTTGGATGTTGCGAATCGTCAAAATATCATCGACGATCATCTTTTTGCGGCCATGCCGTCCGACACTGTTGGCGGCCAATCGCAGGCCGCCCAGAGCGATACGCGGAGAAACCTGAAAACCACTTTCCCGATCATCATTCAAATTGGCGATCACATGGGCATAGATGCGGTTGAGTTTGCGACGGTCGGGCCCAGCATCGGGATTGGTTTTATGAAACAGGGCTTCGTAGTCGGCTTGATCATACGACGGCCAACGGACTTCTAATTGCAGCGGAAATCGTTCCAGCAGTGCTTTCACCGCGTCGCTATCTTTCGCAAATTGGCGTGGGTCCTTGTTCGTACAGGCCACAATCGCTTGCGATCGCATCGGCACCGGTCGGTTGCCATTCATAAAGACGCGGCGCGTTAACACATCTTTGAGCGGCAACAGCGCTTGCGATGACGCATCGAGGATTTCTTCTAAGATCACCACCTCGTACGGCAAGAACGAGCGGTCAGTATCGTATTCCAAACAGAGGTCCAATTTGGCAATGTTGGGACCGCCCCACAGTCGATCCTCGGTCATCCCTTCGCCAAACGACTGTAAAAAAATCTCGTTTTCGAGATAGCCGAGTTCTTGGAGCGCCGTCATCACCATGTCGGATTTGCCATGACCCCCGGGCCCCCACAACAGCACATTGCAGGGCTGAAAGAACGCGTGAGTCAACACTTGCACGATTTCATCACAATGGATGAAACGCGACTTCAAACTTTGCGAAATCCGTGCGGGCACCTCGCCGCGAGGTGTTTTTAAGGGTCCGTCGTCGTGGTGAGAAAAGTCGGCATCGGTAAGTCGAATGTGAATCGGTTCATTCGGCAATTGCCGTTCAATCCGCCGCGATAAATCAGCCGTGTAGGACTGCATTCCTTGGACAAAGCGAATGCTCCGAAACGCTTCGGCGGTAACGGTGTTATCGCCATGGATCTTGGCTTCATTGCTCACCACCTCTAACGACTGAATCGCCATGCGTGGCGACATGATGAAGGTTTTGGCTTCATTCAAACCCGCGATCACTTTGGAAAGCATCGTTTGCAACTGCTTGCCACCCATGCTTGAATTGCGATGGACCTTGGCAAACAGTTCGCGGTAGTGCTTTGCTTCGTAACCCGGCCAACGCACTTCCTTTTGCAACAAAAAACGCTCCAGCAATGCTTGGACCGCGTCGCTGCCCTCGGCAAACTCTCGCGGGTCTTTGTTGGTGCACGCGATGACAACCTTCGCAGCCATCTCGACGCGTTCGTTGCCGTTCATAAAGGCACGCCGCGTCAACACGTCTTTCAGTGGCAAGAGCGCTTGCGCCGGGGCGTCGAACAGTTCTTCAAAAATCACGACTTTGTACTGCGGCGCCAAAAACGATCGCGTCGTGTCATAGCGAACACAGGTATCGAGCGAAGCCATATCGGGCCCGCCCCAAAGCCGATCTTCACTCATCCCTTCGCCAAAGGATTGAATAAAAATCTCTTCGTCCTGCAATCCCAATGCACGTAGGGCGGTCAACGCCATCTCTGACTTGCCATGTCCGCCGGGGCCCCACAACAACACATTGCAGGGTTCGTAACAGGCCGCCGAGAGCAGGTCAGCGATCACATCACAAAACACGAACCGCTCGCGGAGTGCGGCTTGGATTGTCGGCAAAATCTCTTTTCGTGGGGTTGGCAACCAAGCCCATTCGTTTGCGACCAAGGCAAAAACGCTCCGCCAGAAAAGAGTTGAGAATGCGACCAAGCCAAGAACTATGGTCTCCGGACTTAGCCGTTTCGAAGTTGCGCTATTGCCGTTTTACCTAGCAAATCATAACCCGACGCGTCAGCGAGGGACTGAGTAAGCAAACCACTGAGTAAGCAAACCACTGAGTAAGCAAACGGCTGAGTAAGTCAGCGGCTGAGCTAAGCGTGACACTCCCTCGCTGACGCGGCGGGTTATAAAAAACACGCCACTTCAAAAGTGCTCACCTAGCGGCCCTCCTGAATTCTAACAACTCTGCACACCGCCGGCGGCCTCGAAACGTCCCGTTTCTTGGGCGTTCGCTATTTGGCGGTCTCGATGAAACGCGACTCCCTCAGCACGGTGACTTTGATCTCACCCGGATAGGTGAGTTCCTTTTCGAAGGCTTGGGCGATGTTGCGACAAATCGTGGCCGCTTCTTCATCGGAGGTTTTGTCGCTGTTGACGATCACGCGAAGTTCACGTCCCGCACTGATCGCAAACGCTTGGCGCACCCCATCAAAACGGGTGGCAATTGATTCAAGCTCTTCCATCCGTTTGATGTAACGCTCGAGCGATTCGCGTCGGGCTCCCGGACGGCTAGCACTACAAGCGTCGCCTGTCGCCACCAGCATGGTGTAAGGGTGCTCGGTAACGATGTCGTCGTGGTGTCCCAACGCTGCGTGAACGACTTCGCTGCCTTCGTTGTGGCGTCGCAGCAGGTCCGCCCCAATTTTGGGATGCCCCCCTTCGAGTTCATGGTCGGCTGCTTTGCCGATGTCGTGCAGCAATCCACAGCGACGAGCCAAGTCACCATCCATGCCTAACATCTCGGCTAACATGCCGGAAATGAACGCGACCTCGACACTGTGCCGCAGCACGTTTTGGCTATACGAGGTGCGGAAGTGCAAGCGACCGAGCATTTGGATGACGCGGTCATGCAACCCGTTCACATTCACTTCATCCGCCGCTTCACGTCCTTTTTGCATGATCAGATCATCGATCTCTTTGCCCGTTTCTTCGACCACATCCTCGATACGCGATGGGTGAATGCGTCCGTCACTGATCAGCCGGGTTAGGGACAGACGAGCGATCTCGCGTCGCACCGGATCGAACCCGCTGACGATCACGACGCCCGGTGTATCATCGATGATCACATCGACGCCGGTTGACTTTTCAAACGCGCGAATATTTCGCCCTTCGCGACCAATGATGCGCCCCTTCATATCGTCGCTGGGGACATCGACCGTGCTGGTCGTGCTCTCGGCGGTATGTGCCGATGCGAACCGCTGGATCGCGGTCAACAACATCTCGCGGCCTTGCGCTTTGACCGTCTCGTTGAGTCGCTTTTGATGCTTCAACAGCACCGACCCTACTTCGCCTTCGAGATCATGCTCGAGCGTCGAAAGCAACGCTTGGGATGCCTCTTCCCGCGTCATCTCACTGACCTTTTCGAGCAGCGTTTGTTGTTGCTTGATTGTGTCGTCGAGTCGTTGGCGCTGCTCCGAAGCGGCACGCAATTGGGTATCAAGCCGCGTCTGAGTGCTTTCAAGCCCACGTTGCTGTTTGCGCAATCCGTCTTCTTGTTGCTCGATCGTTTCTTCGCGTCGGTCCAGTTTGGCTTCACGCTGTAGCAGCTGTTTGCGCTCGATCGCGATTTCCTTTTCCGCGTCCGCCTTGATACTCAGGACCGCTTCCTTGCCCTCCACGATCGCTTGATTTCGTAACGTTTCGCCTTCACGACGCGCTGCTTCAACCAGCTTTTCAGCTGCCTGTTGTTGCACCGTACGACGGACGGAGTTGACCCGTTGGGTGATGCCCCAAACGATCGCGGCTCCTACCAGAAAGGAGAAGCCAGAGTAAAGGAGGGTGGTTTCGGAAGCAGCGAGCATGAATATGTCCTCGGTACCGAGAACAAGAGAATCGGCCATGGGGATACCCCAATTCATCCGCACGCAAAGAGTCCATGCGATGCCTTGAACGCTGAAGAATCTTGCAGCGTTCAGTGGGATTCCTCGATGTGCAAGCCCCGCTCACCACTCTAAGCTCAATCGAGCCCAGGATTTGCTTTGCTGCTGACTCAGCTCTAATGAAGCAACCGATCGAGCAAACATGTTGCTTCAATCTCGTCACTCGAGCGACTAGCAGTAAGAGGAGGAGGGGGGACATGATCGAAAGGAAGGTGATTCTGTTGTTCAGAGGAGTCGATGTTGAGTCTTGATTGTTGTAGGTCAGCTCTGAAAACTCTCCCGTATTCGTTATGATTCGATCTCGGGGGTGATCAGGTCGACTCAGATTAGCAGCTGATGAGTCACCGCGAAACAACGCTCGACCAAAGTTTGAGAGATGGGCCCAAGTTCCCCTTCGTCACTATTCATGCGTCCACCTCCCCCTAAGGGAAACCGCAAGCCGCGGAATCAAAAAACAGAACCCCGCGAATGGAGGGTCTTGGCTTAAAAATGCGGCGCATCAAGGGGCGGCGGGCCCAATCCTTGCCACCCCATGCACCTAGGCGCAGCCCACCCCGTTCAACTAACCGATCGCTGCCCCCCCCCCTTTAGGAAGCCCTCTCGACAATGGAACGCAAACCCAACTCCGATGCCTGGGGCGCCTTTTGTCGTTCGATCGATGCTGCTTGGCCGTTGTCGCGGTGGGGACGCGTGGGCGTGGTCGTCGGCTGTAGCGGAGGCCCGGATAGCGTTGCCTTGATCCGCGGACTGCATGATTTGGTCCAGCGGTCCGAGGTCGCTCTGCCGCCAGGTTTATTGGCAGTGGCACATTTTAATCACGCCACACGAGGGGAGGAATCGCAGCGAGATGAATCCTTTGTCGCTGAGTTGGCGGGCCAGCTTGACGTCCCGTTTCTGCGTCAGCGATCCACACGCGTCGGCGTTCGTGACGAGCAATCGTTACGCCGCATGAGGCTGGACTTTCTGCGCGCGTCCGCCGAGCAAATGGGAGCCCGCTACGTCGCGGTCGCCCATTCGGCCGACGACAATGTCGAAACCGTGCTGCATCACCTATTGCGTGGCACGGGGCCCACCGGGCTGGCTGGGATTCGTCCTCACCGCCCCCTTGGCCAGGACGTGGTGTTAGTCCGTCCGCTGCTTGGCATCACGCGGAAACGCATCTGCGCCGCGCTGCGTTGGATCGAGCAATCTTGGTGCGAAGATTCAAGCAATGCCAACCGGGACTATCGCCGCAATTGGATTCGCCATGAACTGATGCCGATGATCGAATCAAAATATCCTGATGCTCGCGACGCGATTTCTCGAGCCTCCGGAACCCAACGCGATTGGGTTACCAACATGGAATCGCAAGCGGAAGAGTGGAGCACACGGCACGTCCAGTTTGGTGACGCGATTTCCATTCAACGCGACCATGAAACCGACCGCAGTGTGATCATTGCAGGGATGCAGCAATTGTGGGCCGAACAGCGTTGGCCGATGCAAAGCATGTCGCAAACGCATTGGCAACGGATCTACGACCAGATCGCAGGGATCGAGACCGACGCTTGTATGCTGCCTGGAGCGATTCGGATCGAGTCGCCCCCCGGTCATGTCTCGCTCCGGCGAATCGAAGCAGAGGAGCAATGATCGATCGAGTACCTCCGCCGCAGATGGTACTCGAATCAAAACCCTAACGCAACGCATCGGGTTAGGAAGTCTCTAAGCTAACCCTGGAACAAGCAACTCGTAATCTTACATCCCGTCTCCGCAACCACGCTGGACCGCAACCAGCCGGAGAAGATCAGGATCAAGAGTAAGATTACGATTAAGAATCAAAAGGAGGCAAAGCCATGCGACCGTTTCGATCACGTGAAACGGGACATCGCAAATCCACCTAAAAACATTAGCTACACCTCGGTGCACCTGTGCCAGGGGGAGTGGCATGAACCAGCGGCCCGACACTCCTCATCCACTTTTTGATCCAGGCTAACCGCGGGTTTCTTCGCGGTTTTTGGTTCGCTTCTTAGAGCGGAGTTACGCAAACGGGGGATCCCTTCACGCGGCCACAAGTTCGCGGTTCTCTTTGGCGTAGGCGATCCACTGAGTGACCTCTTCCAAATCAGGAAGTTTGCCACTGCGGAGGATTCTCTTGCCTTCACGACTGCGACTGACCGGGTCGACGCGACCGAACAAATCCGCAGGGTCCTGGATCGCTAATTCTTCGGGAGCGGTAATGTCCGACGCAACGAGCAATTGAGCATCATGTCCGCGAAGCATTGGGATGCGACAAACCAAGGTGGCTTGTTGTTGCCAAGACAAAATCGTTTCCCCGTCAATGCGGCGGTTTCTTAATTGCTCGGCCAAGGCATCCGGATCCGCGTTGAGCAAGTCATCGACACTGTAGACGCCGATCCGATTCAATCGATCTGCCATGCGAGGTCCGATCGAGGGGGCGTCGACGACGGGGCTATCGCGTTGCAAATAGAATCGCAATTCATTTTCGCTGTCACGAGGCTCGCGATTCATGCGGTTTTCACGCTCGCTCCGCGATTCACGCGACGCTCGTTCGGAGCGTTCACCCTCTCGTGGTTCCATGCGAACGACATCACGACCGCTGGATTGCGAGCTGCGAGATTGGGTACTGCGAGATTGCGAGCTGCGAGATTGCGAGCTGCGAGATTGCGAGCTGCGAGATTGCGAGCTGCGTGACTCGGAGCTGCCCGAGTCGGAACGGCCCGAGTCGGAACGGCCCGAGTCGGAACGGCGAAGTCCTGAGCGACGACGCCGGCTGCCGTCGCCATTTCGCATTTGCAAGGTGGAGCGTCCCGCCAGTGGGCGTCCTCGTGTGACACGAATGCCCTCGCGTTGTCGCGTTTCGCCACCGATCGGGCGGATCCCGTAACGGATGCCCGCGTATTGCATTGAGTCGTCGCCAAGGTTTTGTCGATCGCGCGATCGGCCGCGGTTCTCGTTGGCGCGACGGTCTTGTTGAGCCGATTTGCGAACGGCACGGCCATCGACATAGCGAGAACCTTGCTCGGCCCCCCAGCTATTGGCCGCAGCGATCCAGCTTGTGATCCGCGATAGCTCGCGACTGCTGCCGCTCAGCAAAACTCGCTGTCCTTGCTCCGTGGCAAGAAAATCTTCGACACGTTGCAGCAAGTCGGTAGGATGAATCGATGCCAATTGAGCGGGATCGGTGACTCCACAACCGACGAGAACGCGAGCATCAAAGCCGCGTAGCTTCGGCACTCGACATACCAATCGGCATTCGCTCTTCCAACGCCGGATCGTCGCGGCGTCGACACTTGCCAAGCCCAACGCATCGGACAACCGGTTGGCATCTTGTTGCATCAAGTGCGTGATATGAGTGACCTGTAAACCACGCAACCGTGCGGCTGCGACCGCGTCAATCGACGGAGCTTGATCGATGGGACTATCCACCGTTAAAAAAAAAGCTGGCTCAGTATGGTCCGAACGACGCAGTGTATTGAGTTGTCCCGAGTCGATCAGAGAGCGATCCCGATAAGCCCCGTTTCCACGGGGGACGACGGTTGCATCCATTGCCGGGGGTGGCGCGGTGGTGTAGGCGTCGGCGTAATAATAGCCATCGCGGAACAGGTCTCCGCCACGAGCGGTATCGGTGCTGGTACGAGGGGTGGGGGCTGTGTGATCGCCGATGCTCGAGGAGTGCACATGTCCCGGCGTGGGGACCGCGCGTGTCGGTTGAGGATGACGCGCGTCACCGTGGTCGTAGAGACCATAGGTTTCACGCCAAGCCATGTCAAAATCGCGATTGATATCGTTGACTAAAAACTCGCGGGAGCGATAGGAAGAGGGTTCTCCGACGATTTGGTCACCGTACGTATGCGGGTGCGGTCCGTGATAGCGTTCGGGCGCGTAGTGGGGTCGCCACACAGGGCGGTGGGCGTGCACCACTCGATCCGCCCTCAACGTGAACGTGCGCCCGCCACCGCGTGCGATTTGTTCGGTCAACCATCGATCACTGGTCAGCAACAATATTTGCCGACCCGATGTGGCGTAGTCGCGAAGCGCCGAGGCAACCGGATGATTGAAACGCCCATCACCGCTGTGGTGATAAAATGCCGAGTCACGATTCGCATCGGATGCGGAACCTTGAGGGTGATCGGCAACGGAGCTGACCAAGGAACGCGCCGTTTCGAGTACCAATGGCACCGGTTTGCCAAGTCGTGCGAGCAATTCGCCCGCGGCCATTCGCACGGCCATCACAGCCAAGCCGCGGTCAGCTAGGGAGCAAGCGGATTCATCACGTCCATCAATGGCGACGTGCACGTCACCGTACGCCGAGGAGGATGCCGCTACACGATTCGAGACTGCGGGATTGTGCGGGATCGTGTTCGATGCCGCCGTCATTCGCCAGGAAAGGTGACGCAGTCGTCCACCCGACAAACGAACCAACCAACGGCTAGCGGTTTGAGCGAGCGGCGAAGTCGATTCGATCGGAGCGTGAACGACACGGAGTTGGTCACGCAATTGCTCAGCTCGGTCGCGAAGCCAGCGAACTCGGGAAAGATTCGATAGTTTGCCGTCGATTTGCTGCCGTTCCCGCAGCATTGCCTCGCGAGCGATGGCGTCGTCACGATCATTTTGGCGAGGTTGGTCGGCACGCACGTCGCGCCGCAACCGGGCCGCTTCGGCCAGACAGGCTTCGAGTTCACGCGAAGTCCGATCCAGTTCCGAGAGCCGTTCAGCGCGTTCGGTTTGATAACGCCAATGAAGGACTTCACGCTGACGCGCCCAATCCTGAGTTTCCTTCATCTCCGTTGGCGTGTAGCGATTGAAGATCGCTTCGCGATGCTGCATCAGTTGTTCGATCGCCGACACCAACCATTGTTCGCTGCGATGAAGTTCGCGCAGGTCGTCGGAAGCACCCGCACGGAGCGATTGAACCCCGACGGAGGCCAATTTATCCGCGACGGCGTGGCGTGACGCGTGAACGAGATCGTTTCGGATCGTCCGCAAGGTTTCTGCGAGCGTCGTGCCGCCAAATGCGGTCGACTCACGAGCGGCTCGGTACCAATCATGGCTCAAATCTTCAGAACTTGCGTAGCGTTGCAGCAACCAATCGATTTGACGTGTAGCCGATTCAACGCGTTGCTCTAAGTGATCGAGCGAATGAATCGGATCGACAACTCGCCCCTCCTGTGAAGCTTGAATTTCCGCTCGATCACGTACACGTGATGCGTGGTAAAGGTCGTCCGAAAACGGAGAGTCCGAGTAGAATTCTTTCCAACCACGCGAAGCGTCAAAGCGATCGATCGCGTCAAGGAATCCGTCTAAACGACGTCGACGTTGGATCGCAGCGTCTTGGGGACCATGATCGACAAAGTCGACGTGCCCCGATTTACGAAAACTTTGGCGTGTTGCGAGAATCGCATCGCGCAGACCACGAACCTCAAGCAAAGCGCGACGCCACCGAATCATCTGAGCGTCGAGATCATCGAGCTCACGGCGGAGTGATTCATCCCGGATAGCCCAATGTTGTTGGTAGTTGCCCGTCACTTCATCGCGGTGCGGGACATCACCGGTGCGCAATTGCGCATCGAGGTCAGCAACCCAACGACGCAACTCGCTTTGTCGAGCACGCAGGTGATTGGCTCGGTCACAAAACGCTTGCAACTGGCGATCGGCCCGCTCGAGCTCGTCAAACGATTCCGAACGAGGAACCGGGCGACGATTCAAACGATTCGTCAACTCATCACGGCGAGCGAGCAATGCGGGCTCGTTCCAAGAATCGGGCTCGATGCGAGCCAATTCCATTTCAACATCTGCCAACTGAGCGCGAAGCGATCGGCGATGCTCTTCGTGGGCGGAAGATTGCTGCGCCGTGTAGCCGTCGCGGTTGGAGTAGGGAGTCGTCTCGTCCAGTGGTAGTCCGCGATAGGTTTGACGCGAATCGAGGCCGCTTCGCAGGCACGCCGAGACAACTCGTGCGACATGCGTGATCGCGGTATCGGTGATCACAGCATCCACGATCGCTTCGGGCAACTGGATCGAGTGTAGGGCGCGGGTGGCGTCAGAGTCGCGACCATAACCGCCCACCGCGTCGCTCGAATGATAGCCCTCTGCGGAAGGGAACTGTGTGTTCAGCCAAGCATGCTTTTGGAAATCGGAGTCCTGTGAAGCAACACCGCGTGATTCGTATTCGACGCTGCGGCGACCTTGCTTGGATCCATCCTGTTCCCGTCGACAATGCAACAACCCATTGCGATCGGCCCAAACGACGCGTCCCGACGAGGAGCTCATCATCCCCAGCGGGTAATCACGCTCGACGAGCGAGTCGCGAATGAAGCGTGCGATTGCTGTCTTTCCCGAGCCTTCGGGGCCACAGACCACATTGAGATGTTCTGAGAACGGTCCAAGTTCTACACGGTTCAGGGGACCGTGTGCGTCGATATCGATTCGTTCTAATAACATGGTCTGGCTCCTCCATGGCCACGTGGGTCATTCATTGGGGCGACTCCGTTGCGTTGCCATCATCGTGTGGCAAGAAGCCCTTCAAAGAGCGAGTCGTCCAGGTACATTTGCGGTATGTGAGTGGGACTTTAGTCGAAATCGCCATTTTTCGGAAATAGAGAAAAGTGTGAAACTCAGCCCACTTCACCTGTTTTGTCGAAAAAGACTCAAGAAAACGTCGTGAAACCGTGGCGATCTCAACCCCAGAAAGATTTCACCATTTCCACTTGGGGGAATCCGCCGTGAAGCAACGAGGGCGGAGATTGCATCACCCGCAGCGTAAGCGAGGCCCCCTTCGTAAACCCCCTCACTCACGCGTCGCGTGATAATTTTGCTTGCGTACGCCACTCAAAATGCGTAACACGTTACTGAGTAGGCAACCCGTTGTTGAGCAATCGGTTCGGACATTTTTGCTTGGCCGGATGCAATATCCTGGCCAGCACTTCCTCCCTGCTAACTCCAATTCAGACAGAGCACTAGCTGCCAGGTTGGGGATCGTTGTCGCGGGGGGGAGCAGGAGGCGGAGGATCCTCTTTTCTCGCATCGCCCTCGGTTTCCGCATCGCCCTCGGTTTCATTGCGACCAAGCCCACGATTTTCGAGTCCGCCATCGGAGGTGAGGTCGCTGTTGCCGCGATCGAGCTCTCCCATCGGGCCATCGCCGAGCGACGGAGGCGTGGGAGGCAACGGCCCGGCAGCACCACCTTGCTCTTGTCGTCGTTGTTCCAGTTGACGCACAGCTCCCTTGAGCGAATCGAGCAGCCGCGGGACTTGGCCTGCCGCCACGAACACTCGCGAGCTGACGGCGCTTTGCGGAAAGAAACTGGTCAGAAAGTCCAAGCCAAATTCGCTGGCGCCGTGCCCAATCATTACGCCGTTGGCATACGCGCCACTGAGCACGTGATCGGGCATTTTCAAATCATCATAGATCTCTTGCGGCGTCGGGCGGCGAGCTTGGTTTTGTGGCGGGTTGGCGGGCGGCGACGGGGGATCGCCAAAACGATTGCGATAGAGATCGAGATTGGTCTGCAACGCCTCGATGAATTGAGGCATGACAGGGTGAGGAATGACCACCCGCGAGGCAACACGATGGGGTCGGCCGATCGTTTGCAAAAAGTCAATAATGAATTCGCTCGGCCCGGTCATCACAATCGCGCCGGTGCTAAAACAACCTTCGGCGACATGGTCTGGAACCCGCGCGCGGAGGGCGGGGTTAGCGTCGGCGGGATCGGGGCGGTCAGGAGACGATCCAGATTCAGAAGTCATGCGATACAAGCCGTTTTGTTTTTAAAAATCGTGATGCGGGAGACGACGCGGTGGCTGTCAACATCGAGTCGTGTCGATCAAGCGACCGCTGTTGTAGCGAGGCGGGCTTACGAAAGCCAATACGTTAGCGAGGTGAAAACCAATTCTAGTGGATTTTACCCCTGTATTCAGGGGGCGAGCTTCAGGGGGTGCGCGGCCTTGGCTTGCTCTGCCTCGACCTGTTCCGGCGTCGCGATACGTCGGGGCATGACGATTCGCGGCATCGTTAGCAAACAGACAATAAATGCGATCGAGACGCACCCGAGCACCATCCCCACTTCAAAAGTCCGCACCGATCCATTGGGACCTGCTTCGGCGAGCGTCCAAACCCAATTGGCAATCTGCCAACGCGAGTACGAATAACCACGGTAATCATTGAGGTGCAAACCAATCGAATAAGGCACCAAGGCGGACATCACGAGCACGGTGACCATCGCCGCCATGCCGACTTCAACGCGAGGATGATTGTTGATTCGGACAACCGCGACAACCAATCGCACGGCGATCAACGCGCCCACTAAATAGCTCACAAACAGCATGCTGATTCGAATGAACGCTTGAATCTCCAAGGGGCGAACATTGCCCATCTGGGAAGCGTAGAGCACAAGCCCGAAGAGCATTGTCGCGGTCAAGACGACAATATTCACGGTGGCAAATACCAAGCCGGTGGCGGGGCCCGGCGTCAACCAAGTTAGCATCACACGGGCGAAAAAACTTTGCGGCAATTCACGCCGAATTCGCGGTGTCATCACCGGGGATTCGGCCGCCAGCATGCTTCCGAAGACAGTCCACAACACCGCCAACGCGAGCGACGTGATCAGAAACACGCCCACGCTGCCCTCGAGTGCGTTGGCGGAATACCATGCGATTCCAACCAACAACATCGACAACACCATCATCGAAATGCGAAGCTGGGTCGAGCGGTTTTCACTCTCCGGCGTTAACTGGGCCGCCGTCGCGGTCAATAACAAGTGCGAGACCGATAGCGACAACAGGATTGTCGATGCGCTTAAGAAAAACACCCAGGAAGCGGACAACGAGTTGCCATAGGTGATCAAGTTAATCACAAAAAAGCCAATCGAATATTCGGCGATCAACAGAATCATCATCAGCATTAGTAGCGTCGCGATGCGGCCCGTCCGGCTCTGTGCCAACGGGGCCAAGAACAAGGCGATCACCGTCAGCACGAGACCCGCCACCAACAACGTCGCGATGATGATCAAGGTCGTCGGCAAGTCCACCCCCCGCAGCGTGTAGGCGTACGCCATACAGGGAAACAGGGCGACAAAATACATCATCATTTGTAGCGACGCGCTGGCCAGTTTGCCGAGCACGATTTGCCAAGGGCTGAGCGCGGTGATCGATAACAGCTCGAGCGTGCCATCGTCGATCTCGCCTTCGAGCGATCGGTAAGCCGCCAACGGTACCACCAACAGCATCGGAATCGCCAACACCACGTAATAGCCAATCATCAAACGGGCTGCCGAGGGAGTCGTGTAGATCTGTGGCATCTGAGACAAACTGCCCGCGACCGTCCACCCCAGCGAGGCAAACAGCAATACCGAGAACGTGACCACGAATTGACGGCTCTTCAGCGCCTGGCGAGTCTCTTTGACGAGGATCGGATTGAGCTGATCGCCCTTCCGTTCGCACCACGCATCGAATCGTTCCCAACGATTTGCGTTTGTCGCGGGAGTAACCGAAGCGGGGTCAATGGAAAGCATTTCATTCATTGCACGAGCCCCTCGGTGACCTGCAAGAAGACGTCTTCCAAGCTCTTTTTGTGCGACGCGACCTCAGCGACTCGATAGCCGCGTCCGACAATCCAGGCGACCAAATCGGCTTGGGCTTCCAAGTCGCCTTCGAATTCAAACCTTACCAGCGTCCCGTCGACGAGGGTCCGGTCGATGCCCGTCCTCGTTTCAATTTCCTGGGCACATTCGCTCGCGCGATCGAGCAACCGAATCGTTAATTCGCGATGGGTTTCACGTTGACGCTGGATCTGCTCTACGCTGCCGGTCGCCAACAAACACCCCTGCTCGATGATCCCCACCGAATCACACATCTCGGCTAATTCGGTCAGGATGTGGCTGCTAATCAAAACCGTCTTTCCACGGTCCGCCAATTCGCGAATCATCTTGCGCAGCTCGATGCGTGCTCGGGGATCAAGCCCCGCTGCGGGTTCATCGAGAATCAACACGGCGGGATCGTGGATCAGGGCGCGTCCCAAACAAAGACGTTGCTTCATCCCTTTGCTCAGCCCCCGGATCGGCTTGCTTGCCATCCCCGCGGTTCCAGTAAAGTCGAGCACCCACTCAAGGCGTTGGTTCCGCTCGCGACCGACCAATCCGTTCGCACGCGCAAAAAAGTCGAGATATTCTTTGCAATTCACATCGCGATAGGTGCCGAAGGAATCGGGCATGAACCCAAGCCGGCGACGGACGAGTTCGGGATCATTGATCACCGAAAACCCATCGATGAACGCGTCGCCATAACTGGGCAAATCGAGCGTTGCAAGAATTCGCATCGAAGTGGTCTTGCCGGCGCCATTGGGACCGATATAGCCAAACACATGCCCTCGAGCGACCGAGAACGAAATATCGTTGACCGCTTTGGTTTTACCAAAGAACCGATGCAGTCGCCGAAGTTCAATGCAATCGCCGGCGCCACGATGCACTCCGCCCCTCGTTTCCATGGCGCCAGCAAGTTCGCCGCCCGTGGGTTTGCGATCGTCGACGGCCGATGACGTATCGGTGTTCATTTCAAAGTTCCATAAACGTAACGAACGCTCTCGACCAATTCCGCTTGGGGCACCGCAATCACATCCTCGCTGACGTCCGAGATTGCAACGAAGTGAGCGAGAGGCAGATCGAGATCCAATTGGAGGTGTCGATCGAGCCAGTTTTCGAACGATCCGGTTGACACCCTCCAGTTCTCTCGCGTTGAATTAAGACGCGGGTCCAAGGCCCGCACGATCAGATCCTGCGTCAAGCCTCGAAAGGAACGTCGTGAAATTTGATAGGTGTCTTCCTCCAGCGGACGATAGAGATTGTAGTGACTCGCAAGTTTGCTTGACGCCTCCTTCAAATTGAGCAGGACGCAAGGGACGTCATTCGATTCGCCGGGGACCTGCTCCGCGAACCAATATTCGCCATCGGCATCTCGGATCACCAATTGACGAAGTTCAAACGCGAATCGGTTACCGACCGTGGCTGCGGAGCGATTTGGATCCGATTTGTCGGTTTGGATCGACAGATGACCGATCGCGTGTCGAGATTGATGGGCTACAAATTGCCGCTGCTGTCGCGAAGGCAAAAAGGCGCTACTGAAACGCTGGGTTTGATCTTCGATACGCATGTTGCCGATGATTGCGGGCGGAAGTTGGTTCAATGTTTCCCAAGCTCCGGCGTTGCCACTGGTATAACGCATCACTTCGGCATCGCCTGAGAATTCCAGGCCGTCGATCGGTCTCAATCCCGCAAAATAGGTTGACTGAATTCGCTCACCCGCCTTGCTCGACGCCCCATCGACCCAAGTCAATTGTCGCACCCGCGCCAGCGTGCCGAAGCCATCCGAGACAATCCCGTAGGCGAACATGGCGACCGTGGTAATGATCGCCAGCACCGGAGCGATCAAGAACATCAAATAGGTGCGTCCACGTTTTGCCGTACTGCGATAAGCCACCGGTCCGACCAGGATTACGAAAACAGCGAGCAGTCCCATAAAGGTGTAAACCGGCGGCTGAGCGACCCCTGGGATCAACCAACGGCCAAAGCGTCGGTCGCCGAGGATCGGGTCGACCCCGCGCCGTAACATCGGTGACACGCGATAGCCGAGCGTTTTCTCCACAATGGTCCATTGCATTGCACTAGGGAACGTCTTGTCCGCTGATCGCTGCAACCCGAACGCCAATCCCGCACCGAGCGGACGAACCCACGTCTTCTTCGCCCACTCCGCAGCATGGGCGTCAACGAACGGCTTCAAGTCGCCAGCGGGTACGTTGTACGGGAACCCCGCGATGGGCATCTCCGGGATGGGCACGGCCAGTTTTGAATCCGCAGGGGCATCGCGGAGCAACCCCAAAGCCTCGACAAACTGCTGTTCCGAGGCCGCGTCGTACAACGCGATCGATCCCCCGTTGAGGACCCAATCGTGAATCGCCTCGAAGTTGCCGTTTTGCTTGGCGGACTCTAACGCCGCAAGATTAACGATGAGTAGACTAACGTTCTGGTAACCACGCCAATCGGTTGGCAATTCAGCTTGCCCCGCAGCGACATTGGGGCCGTCGCTTAGAATCGATGCCCACAAATGAGGGTCTTGCTCCGGCGCAGGAAGCTCGCCTGGAACCCGAGAAATCCGCTGCGGCGAAGGCTTTGAGAATAACGAGCGGAGATCCGGCAATTTCGCGTAATCCACCTCCTCCGATTCGGTAACCAACAACCAATGGAAGTCGGGATCGTCCACCGCAAAGTTGATCTCGTTCCCACCAAGCTTGGCGAAACAATTCTCCAGTGCTCGGTCCTGTTCATATACCGAGACGTTGTACAGGTAACCGACGGACCATTTGGGTAAATACCGTATCACAGTGGTTGCGGAGGTGCCCTGGGCCAATGAAATCGGCACGTCCACTCGCAATCCGTTGGTGGGGGGCGATTGTCCGTTGGGATCGGTAACGAAGCGGAGAGTCAATTCACGGTCGGCGGCAAACGTGCTGGTCGAGCAAACGTCGATTTTGACCGCGATGGTTCCCGCGGCTTGTTGCCGCGCCAATTGAATGTCGATCGTCAATCCGAGCCTGTTCACTTTCGTGGTCGGCAAGCGAACCGTGGGGGCGGTGGGAGGCAAAATTGCCTGCGAAGCGGAAATTGCCCGTGACGTGGAATCGAGTTCAGACGTGGAATCGAGTTCAGACGGGGAATCCGGTTGACGTAGGGACTCCGCGTTATCCGCCCAGCCGTGGGGCGTGACAAGGATCAACCATCCCCAAACGATCGACATTGCGACAATCGCCGTTACGATTCGCGGCCTGAGAAATGCGTTGCTTCGCATCATGCGTTGTGCTCTCGCGGGGGCATGATTTGTGGCGGCAATTGGCCAGCGGCAAACGGGCTGCCGTGCAGCGTGTCTTGGTCGTCCCCCTGGAACCAAAGCGACGTGATCGCCCAGGCAAACAAGAACAGCATGGCAAACAGGGCAAAGCAGATCGCGGGGACCAACAACGCCGTCATCACGGCGGTCGCCAATGCGCCTCCGTCTCCCGCTTGGCGTGCCAATGCAGCCACAATGGCCGAAAGCGTCGTGATCGCAAACACCAGCCGAAAGGAAACACGCGGCAGCATGCGACTGGGGACCACCGGTTGCGCCGAGGAGGGTTTGTCGCTAGGCATAAAGAAACATCGAGGGGGCGGAGGATCGAGTGACTGAAACGAACTCAGCTCGAATCAGTATAATGGTTTCCCGCTGCCCGCGTGCTGTCGAGGCGGAATGCCGAACTCGGTTTCGTCACGCGCCGTCGATCCCGGCGATTGGCCGCCTCAACCGATCACGTTTGCTGTCCTGCGTAACGCAAACCACGCACCAACATCTCGTGCGCCTCGTCGGCATCGACATCCAACGCCACTTCCATATTCACGGGCCATTCCGGCCGCAGTCGTTGATCGAAGACGGTAACCCCTCGAGTCAATTCGCCGCGAGTTTCCACTCGGCCGGCCATCGATTTCCAAGTGAATAAATCGGGCTCGACGATCGAAAGGATCGTCGTCGCGTCGCTCAGCGGAATCAATTCGCGCCCCAAACGCTGATGGGCAGCCCGAAACGCAAACGGCAGTAATTTGTGCAACAAATTTCCCGCACGCGAATGCTTGGGGGGCAACTTTTCTAACAAATCGACGCCGAAGCTCATCGCATCGATCAAATCCAACGGCACCATGCTCTTGGTCGTTGCCGACTCGAAAACATCGGCAGCCGACATCGGATCGAAGTACATGTTGAATTCCGCCGAGGCGGTCACGTTCCCCACATGAGCGACCGATCCCCCGCCGATCACAATTTTGTCCAACAACGGCAACACACCGGGGTCGACACGACAAATGCGAGCCAGATTGGTGGTCGGGCCAAGGCAGACCACGGTCACTTCATTGGGGAACTTTCGCACCAATTCAGCGATCACCTTTTCGCTCAGCGGCAGATGCTGGCGAGCGGACTCGGGAAAGTGGCACCCCCCGAGCCCATCGGCGCCGTTGAGGTGGCGATCATCGATCACCGGCGCATCTTCGGGCACCGAGGCTTTGCCGATGCGCGGGTACTTTTTGGGATCCAACTGTTCGACAATCGCAATCGCATTGGAAGTCGCTTGGTCCGCGTCCACCGTACCGGCGGTAGCGGTAATCGCCAGAACCTCCAACCGTGGATCGAACAGAGCCATACAAAGTGCGATGGCGTCGTCGATCCCGGGGTCGCAGTCAATGATGATCTTGCGTGTCATGGAAATGCTTTCGTTTCAATAACGTGGCGTGACGAGGGGGAGCGTGGCAGCATAAACGTTGAAGATATCGTATCATGGCCTCCCAATGCCAGTTTGAAAACCGAACGGCCCACGCCGCCGCCGCGCCGGGGTGGGAACTTCGCTTGGCGATCAAGCTTGGCAATCCACTCGCTCCAAATTAAATCCTTCCCCATTTACCCCTCTCCTCTTTAGCTCCCCTAATCTCGCCATGCCCTCTCTTTTTCAGACCGCCATCGCCCAAGCCAATGCGGGAACCGATTTAGGCGAAGATCAAACAAGCCAACTGATTGACGCCATGCTTCGTGGTGAGGCGGAAGAGCATGATGTCGCGAACCTATTGCTAGCGCTGCGGGAAAAAGGGGAATCGGTCAGCGAGCTAGTCGGGGCTGCCCGAGCGATGCGTCGCCATATGACACAAATTCCCCACTCCCACGCTGTGTTGCTGGACACCTGCGGGACGGGCGGCAGCGGAAGTGGGACCTTCAATATCAGTACCGCCGTGGCGATTGTCGCAGCGGCCGCAGGCGTGGCGGTCGCCAAGCACGGAAACCGCAAAGCGACAAGTTTATCAGGATCGGCCGATGTGCTCGAAGTCTTGGGAGTGCCGATCGAATCCGAATCTGAATTGGTCGCCGAGCGGCTCGATCGACACGGCATTTGCTTCTGCTTCGCAGCGAAACTCCATCCCGCGATGCGGCATGTGATCGGCGTGCGGCGACAACTCGGCGTTAAGACGCTGTTTAATTTGCTCGGCCCGTTATGCAATCCGGCCGGTGCCACCCACCAACTGCTGGGCACATCGACCCCCGACGCACAGCGGATGGTCGCGGCGGCAATCGGTTCGCTCGGCACGACCCGCTCCTTCGTCGTCCATGCTGCGGATGGCCAAGACGAGGTTTCGCTTGAGGGAGCGACACATGTGATCGATGTGCGCGACGCAGAGGCAGTCCGCTACGATTGGACGCCAACGGATTTCGGCTTGCTACCCGCCACACGTGACGCATTGGCTGCGGCAAACCCACACGAAAGTGCCGCAATCATTCAGCGTATTTTCGCCGGAGAACCGGGACCTTGCCGCGATGCCGTATTGGCGGGCACCGCCGCAGCACTCGTTTTAGTGGGGGTGTCTGACACTGTCGCCGATGGGGTGAAGCGGGCAGCCGAAACGATCGATTCGAACGCCGCAAAAGAGAAACTTGCCTCATTGGCCCACCTGTAGCGGAAGACTCCCCGGCATCGCTGGCACTTTGCAAAGCATGATTTATCGCTAAACTCCCCTGCGATGGGGCGAATATCGATGTCCGGCTCCGCCGTATCGCGTACTCCCTTTGCATACTCAGACCGCGTCCGGACTGAATACCGCGCGGATCGTGCCGCGAGTTTTAGCTTGGATTGCATCCAAACGCCCCAAAGTGCCTTCACCGCTTACTCAGCAAAGCGTTACGGCATTGAAGTGATGGACGCAGTCGAATTCCTAACCCGACGCGTAAGCGAGGGACCGAGCCAAGATAGAGATTCGCTCGCTTACGGGCGTGTTGTATTAATCATCGTCGTTTTTCGCTCCCGCAAAAATTACGCCACGAAACACGGCATTCGCGAAGCGCAAGGCGACTTTGTTTTGTCTGGAACGACAAAATCAACACGCCCTTATCGTCCCCATCTGACTAAACTGTTCATCTTCAACCTTCCTGATCCCACCTAGGACCCCCTGATGAAAAAAACGTTTGCGTCTCTTACGTTTACTTTACTTGCGTTCGTCGCAATCAGCGCCGTTCGAGCGGAAGCTCCCCCCGAAGGCTTTCGTGCGATTTTCGACGGAAAAACACTCGAAGGGTGGCACGCACGCCCCCACTTCAACCCCACCAAGTTGGCCGACATGCCAGCCGCCGAGCGTGAAGCGAAATTAGCCGAGTGGATGGCCGATGCGAAGCAGCATTGGACGATCGAGAATGGCGAATTGGTCAACGATGGCCACGGCGCCTACCTGACCACCAATGACGACTTCCGCGACTACGAATTCTTGCTCGAGTACAAGACCGTCGCTCGCGCCGATAGTGGCATCTATTTGAAGGCCACTCCGCAGGTCCAAATCTGGGATTACACCGATGAAGCCAAGTTCAAGCTGGGTGCGAATCTTGGCAGCGGTGGACTTTGGAACAACAGCGCCGGGGCCGCCGGAAAAGATCCAGCCAAGCTTGCCGACAAGCCGTTTGGCGAGTGGAACTCGTTCAAAATTCGTCAAATCGGTGCTCGCACCAGCGTCTGGCTCAATGGCGAAAAAGTCGTCGATAACGCCATCATGGAAAATTACTGGGACCGTAAATCGCCGCTCGCCGTCACCGGTCCAATTCAATTGCAAACGCACGGCGGTGAAATCCGTTGGCGCAATCTGTTCATTCGTGAATTCACTCCCGATGAAGCCAATGAACTGCTCAGCGAACAGGGCGATGATTCGTTCACCTCGCTGTTCAATGGCAAAAACTTGGACGGCTGGCACGGCGCCGTTGCGAACTACGAAGTGGTTGACGGAGCGATCCGTTGCAAACAAGGTCATGGCGGAATGCTGTTGACCAAAGACGAGTACAGCAATTTCGTAGCACGCGTTGAATTTCGTCTGCCACCGGCTGGAAACAACGGCTTGGCGATTCGCGCCCCTCTCGAGGGCAACCCCGCTTACGATGCCATGACCGAATTGCAGGTCCTCGACTCCGAGCATCCCAAGTACGCCAAACTGGATCCACGCCAATATCACGGCGGTGCGTACGGAATGGTCGCTGCCAAACGCGGGTACTTGCGTGAAGTTGGCCAATGGAATTTCCAAGAAGTGACCGTCAATGGCACTCGCATCAAGGTCGAGCTCAACGGTAGCGTGATCTTGGACGCCGACATTGCAGAGGTCAAAGAATTCATGGCCGACTCGCCCCACCCCGGCAAGGATCGCAAGTCGGGATTCTTTGGGTTCGCCGGTCACAGCGATCCCGTTGAATTCCGCAACGTCGAAATCCGCGAATTGTAGGCGGTTGATTCCGCGTCCAACGGTCGCGGTCTAAACAAGAAAGCACGCAGAAGCGAAGTGGCGCCGAGTTCGGCCCGCTTCGCTTTTGCCGTTTTATTCAAACGATGCTAGGGACAAGAGCGGCTGCTTGCGATCGTTCGAGTTTGGCTGTGAGCGTTCGGGCGGCAATCAATTGCGATATTCATCGTGGCATTTTGTGCATGACACGCCGGTCGCGTGCAACCGCTTCGTTGCCAAAGCGTAATCCTTTTGCTGGAGCGCGTCGGCAAGTTGTTCCGCCAACCTTTCCGCATCAGCCATTTGCATCCAGTAAGCCTCGTCGTGCTTCGAGGTTTCGCTTGGGGGCTGAGTCGATTTCAGTCGCATCGCTTCGCGTAGCCCTTCACGAAGCAGGTTTGCCTCGGTGTGTGATCGTAAATCGGGATGCCGGTCGAGGGGCGCCCAGTCATTCTTCTTTAGCATTTTCAAATGCTCGTGGGCTTGATCGATGACGACCATCAGTGACGCCATTGAGTTGACCTCGGCGATCGGCACGAGTTTCGGCAGCGGTGCGTCGGCCGGCGGCATCTGAAATTCGCTGACGTCGCGGTACAGTCCCGCGTAGTTCTTGCTGGTGCCCGCCTTGGCCAGGATCTGAAGGGCGGAATCATTGTCGGCCGACCCCTCGGCGATACAAGCAATGGCCGCGGCCGCAGGGCCTCGATGCTTGCCGTGATGGCAATGGATATAAAAGGGACCGTCAGCAGTTTTGACTAGGTTGACGATCGATTCTTTGGCTTTCCGATCGAGCCCGTCGTACCCAATCGGGATATGGACGTAGCGCAAACCCGCCCGCTTCGCCGCTTCCACGTCCGGCCGAGCCCCATCGACGCTAACGATCGTGCGCACTCCGAGCTCGGCAATCTCAGCGAATGCCGCATCCACTTCGGGTTGGGCGCCCGAGTAAATCCGCTCCGACAATTGCAATCGATTGTGAAGATAGCTCGAGGCGTCCTGCGAGGGAGAGTGGATTAACAACGGAGGCGACGGCGCGAGACGAGTGGGTTTCGGCGCAGAAGCGGTCTCTTCACCCGCCACCATGCCAATCCTAAACGGCGGGACTATCAAAAGGCATAAGAATGCGGCGGAGATCAGGGGCGAGGTTCTCATCGGATCCGTGAGCGTTGAAAAAGGCATTGTCGAGGATTAACAAGGCCATGCATCATAACCACTACAGCAACGCAAACCCATCACCCCCATTCGCTCCGGCGTGTCACCGAACCGACGCCGTTTTCCGAGGTCGACCGCATCGCGGTTCAACACAAAGCCCGGGGGCGCACAGCACGCCCCGGGAAATGCAATAAAAACAGGCCAGAACCCCAGCGGCGTCCCATATCACTCCGTGCGTTCTGGTTTGATCGCTTGCATGCCGCCTGGATCTCCCGGGCCTGCCGTCACCCCAATTCGCTTCGCAGTTGCTCCATCGTCTCGCGTTGTCGCATTTCGACGAACTGGCGTGCCTTTGCCGCCTTGGCCTTTGCCGCTGCGGGATTTTGGGCCATCTGTAAAACGGTGGCGACCAGTTGTTGGCGGCGTGATTCGTCATCGAGGTCGAACAACCAATCGCCGAGCCCGATGTCTTCCCACATGAAACCTTTACTGGTTTGTTCGTCAAAGCGGCATACGATCGCAGGGACTCCGTGACCGATGCACATGATCGGAGAATGCATTTCGTTACCAAACAAGCCCGCACTGCGGACATACGTGCTGATCGCTTCGCCGGTCAACCAATAATCGGGCCGCCACGCGACTCGCGGCAAAACCTCCGCTGGCAACTTGTCGTAAATCATCTCTCTGCCGACCTGCATTTGCGTGCGGTCTTCGGGGCAAACCAACACGCTGAGATCGGTTTGCTTCACGACTTCGATGATCGCCTCACGTAGTAGAACGTGATCGTGCTCCTTCATCCTTTCGTTACGTTGATGTTTGTCGGGATCAAACTTGACGCGTTCTTTAATCGTCCAGTACGGAGTGTAACGAAGCCTTGGGATGCAGCACAAAAACTTGCCAGTTCGTAGATTGTGCTTCTGTAAGAACGCTTCGGCCTTTTTGTCATCTCGCAGATCACAGGCAAAGGCGGCGTCCGGACCGAACTGCATCACCGGACTTTTCACCCCAAGTTGTTTAGCAAACGCAAGCGATTTCGAATCGCGAAAATAGACAAAGCTTGCCGCACTGAGAACGTCAACTGTTTTCTGGAGCGAGCTGGCCGAAGTGGCTCGGGTGGCATGTGACATTTTCGGCGGAAGCGTGATCCCGTAAATGCCATACGGCTTGCCCGTCTTCTCTCGCCAAATGCGAATGTCCTTCTCCGCGACAAGCGATGCACCTGAACCGTGCAGCAGAAAGTCGCACGTTTGGTACGCTTCTTCAAGCTCCTGAGATTCCTTTTGGGCGATCTTCAATTTGGGAAACCGCGAACGCAGAAGCGTTTCCACGCCGTTATCGACGTTGCTCGGAAAAAGCACGATTTCAATATCCGGCAGATGCGTTTCCAAGATCCTCAATACCCCCGGAGTGTGAGCGATGTCGCCGATATTCACCGTCTGCCACGACGAGCGAAGCAGGATCCGCTTGGGTTTCGCATTGTCGTCGGCAAACGTGGCGTCCAGCGTGAGGGCAAAGGATGCACCGATTGCGGTCGCAGTAGACTGGCCCAGAAAGTTCCGTCGATGTGGTTCATTAGGGTTCTCGGCGGTGAGTAGGAGAGAGAAACGCCAACGGTTTGAAGTCGCGAGATTGTCGTTGTTCCCAGCAAATCCTAACCCCAAGCGTCCCTAACCCCAAGCATCATCGAGGGACCTAGTCATGAGCAACATTCCCTCGCTGACCACTTCGGATTAGAAAAAAACGGCAACACCAAACCCCATACGCACCGGCTGACGCGGCAGGACGACAAGCGACACCTCAATTCTGATCGATGGCGTACCGCCGTTCCACCATCGAAATCCTTTTGCCCCTTTGTTTCCTTCCCCGTTTTGGTTTTCGCAAAACGATCGGACCACCGCGCCGAACACGGTGTGGCTCGACAACGCGTTAGCAACAATGCGAACCGGAATGCCGACCGGGATGGCGGCCAAACGGGTTCATGCAGATCGGCAACTCATCGCGGTCTGCGGTGACATTGGCGTCGTAATGAACTCTCAGGCACTGCGAAACCGCCACACGGCTGAAGTTCAATCTCGTCGTCTTGGTCCTCCGCGATGGCGTCTATGGTATGATCAGGCCAACATGGGGTTGCAGAATTTCGGGCTGAGGTACGGCCCCCCTGACTTCGTCATGGACGCGGAAGTTTAAGACGCAAACGGGCATCCCGTCGCCTTGAGCCAGAACCTTCCGGCGCTACGTTGCCAATGCCTGGATTCGCCCGGTGTCCATCAGATTAAAGTCCTCGTTGCTGACTCCGAAAACGACCGAATTCTCAATCACGAGATTCAAGCACTCAGTCGTAGCCTAGGCTTCCAGCCTTGTCTTTACCCACGAATTTTAGTCTCGATTTGACCGAGTAGTTTCATCGCGACAAGGAGCGACTGCATTTTTTGATAGCCGCTCCAGATCGTTTGCCAACCGGGTTCGCCGTCGCTTTTGCGTCCGAGGAAGCCGCCAAGCTTGCCAATTTCGCGGAAGAATTCGTAGACCGTCAGTTCGTGCGCCTTCAAGTTCGGGCGGAGAATCGTGAGGCACTTCATCCACGATGACGGCACACGCCCGCTGGCTTTCGTCTCACGTTCATTGCGTCCGAGTAACTTCAACTCAAACAGCCTGATCCCGATCACGCTGATTAACGCAATCAATGGTTCCAGACGATCGGCGGTTCGCAGAGCGTGCTGCTCAATGCTGCAACCGCTCTTGATCACTTTGTGATATTCCTCAATTAGCCAACGATGCTCGTAATCTTCGATCACCTGCCAAGCATCTTCGAATGTTTCCACTGGCAGGCTTGTCAGCAATACCCAGCGAATTGGCGTGACGCCCTTGGGAGCGTCAACTTCTTGGACCACCACCACACGCATCGGGATCTCATTGACGCCGCACTGTTTGACGTAAGAACTTTTGTGTGCTGGTGGAACGAAGCTGACCGTTGCAACCGATACGTTGATCTTGGCTGTCCGGGCTGCCACACCGGGGCGACTGCGAACGTTTATTTCATAAGAGCCGAGCAACTGAGCGTTATCGACGACTTCGGATAGTTTTTTTGTGTCACCTTCGTGGTCCAAGACGTTGCGGTGGAGCTGGGCGGCACGAACAACCCAGTCGCATCCGCTTTGCGCAAGATGGCAGAACGATTCAAAGTTGTCACCGCCACGATCAAAAACGTGAATCCACTGACTTCCCTCCGGTGGCGGGCCAACTTGATCGACCACCTCGCCCCAGTAGCATCCTTCGCGTGTTCGTTTCAGACGCTGTGTGCGAGACTCTTTCTTCGGCGCCCTGGAGCGATAGAAAAGCATCGCACCGGCTTGGCCGACGATCTTTTGGTTGTGACAGTCATAAGCCAAGCAGTTGTGAAGTTGCATGCCACGGCCCTTACCGTCGCCAAGCATCCCTAGGCCCGTGGTGGCTTGATGCGAATAGTGGTCGATGTCTGTGGTGTCGCTGATCATCAAATAGCGGCCCGGTCGGGTCGCACGAGTCTTTTCCCAGTGGGGCCGGCAAATCGCAGCGTGCGTGACGTCGGGACGATCGAACAGCCTGTAGGCCGCTTTGAGATCTTTCCACTGGGTATTTTGGCCAGGTAACGATTTCTCCGGACAAGCCAGCATATTGGAGGCGACGCTCTGCAGTCGCTTGGTTCGCGTTTTGTGTTTTAGGTCACAGGATGAGAATTGGTTCATCACCCAAGTTTCGTTATCAACAACCTTCATCGAGTACACTCCGTTTAACGATCTGCGTTTGCCTGGACACGTAGGTTTCCAGGGGAAGAGGACACCAACGATCCATCCCGTCGGCAGCCAGATCGTTGCATCCGCCTCAGATCAGTCAAGCGACAGCCAGATTCACGGTTCGACCGACCCGAGAATTCGTTGCATCAAACCCTCAAAACGTTTCACGGCACTCAATAGAAACGTGGGTAAAGACAAGGCTTCCAGCCTGGGTCCTTGTGTTGTTACGGCCCCGCAGGCTGGAAGCCTAGGCTACGCCACGACCATGTGCAAACCGAGTGTGGTCAAAAACACGGCGACGGCATCCAAATGCCCACTGTTTGCAACCTCTTTCATCGGTAAACGAAACGGACTCACGCCGTCGGTACTGACGGCTCCGTCAACATGGGCGTCCGCGTTTAGCTTGTTCTCTTCTATTTGCGTCGACTCGTCCGCCACATGCGTACTCTACGTTAGTACTTGATGAACTGTCACAGCGCTGCAAGACGCTCACTCATTACCTGCAATCGCTCTCACATGAGCGGCTTGGTGGTACCGTGGGAGAGCGTGAAATCCGATAAACAGAAGAGCTTTGCAATGAGCGTTAGCAACAACACCGATCCTGACATCTCCCTTCCGCTTGTTGTTACGATATGCATTGTTGAGGAACAACGATGTTTCCACCTCTTTTTGACTTCGCCAAGCGGATTGTGAGTGCGAGATGCGCAAATTTTCATTCGACACCTGTAGCAGTATTCGATTCGGAAGCGGCATGTTTGCGGAACTGGGACAGATTGCCAAGTCGGCGTTGGGTTCGCGCGTTCTATTGGTGACCGATCCCGGCATTGTGGCGATCGGCATCGTGGATCGGGCCGTGGCAATGATGGAAGACGTTGGCGTGGATGTGACCGTGTATGCCGACGTCCAGACCGATCCGTCCGAGGCCGTCGTCCTCGCCGCCGCCAAGCTGGCGAAAGCGGATCGGCAAGGCGTGATCGGACTGGGAGGTGGATCATCGCTGGACGTTGCAAAGCTCTCCGCATTGCTGGCCGCTGGAGCACAAACACTACCGGAGATCTACGGAGTTGGGAAAGCGGTAGGTCCGCGATTGCCGTTGATGCTAGTGCCTACCACCGCCGGAACGGGGTCAGAGGTGACGCCGATTTCGATCGTGACCACCGGCGCCAGTGAAAAGATGGGGGTGGTAACACCGGTGATCCTCCCCGACATTGCGTTATTGGATCCGGACCTCACTTTGGGCTTGCCGCCACACATCACGGCCGCGACCGGAATCGATGCCATGGTTCATGCGATCGAGGCTTACGCGTCGAGCAGCGCGAACAACAATCCCGTTTCACGGCATTTGGCACAGCAGGCACTGAGGCTGATGGGAGGAGCGTTGGAACGTGCCGTACACCATGGTCATGATTCCTCAGCGCGCGCTAATATGCTGCTCGGTTCCATGTTGGCCGGTCAGGCATTTGCGAATTCGCCAGTGGCGGCGGTGCATGCGCTCGCCTATCCAATCGGCGCACATTTCCATGTACCGCATGGTCTCTCAAATGCATTGGTTCTACCTCATGTCCTGCGATTTAATTCCTGCACGTCACCCCAGCCCTATGTAGAGATCGCGGACATCGTGTTCCCCAAGCTGGCTGAGGTGAATCCAAAGGAGAAGGCCGCCGCGTTTGCGGACGAGCTGGCCGCTCTTTCGGCGCGGTGTGGATTGCCACAACGTCTGCGCGACGTGGGCATTGAACAAGCCTCGCTGCCGATGCTTGCGCGCGACGCGATGAATCAAACGCGGTTGTTGGTCAATAATCCTCGCACCGTCACGCAAAGCGATGCTTTGGAGATCTACACGTCAGCCTGGTGATTCACAGGAAAAGGCACGACAGAAAATGCCCTGGGCTGTATTCCATTCCATTTCTGCTTCTGACCTGATGAACGATCGCTGCATCAACAAAGGCTATCTCATTGTCTGCAATCGATCTCCTATGAGCGGCTTGATGGAGCCGTCGGAAATGCGTGAACTCCAAGAAAGGTGAGGGATTTGCAATGAGCGTTAGCAACAGCACCGATCCAGACATCTCGTCGTGTCGACAAGGCTCAAAGCGATGCCTTGCTAAACGCTCTGCGGAAGCGAGACGGATTCTTTTACCTGACGATGGAAGCAGTTGGAGAGGACAGCTTGGACTCGAGCGGCCAGCCATGGCATGTGGGATGGCGGAGGGGTGATGAAGGATTAAAAATGTTAAATTGATAGTTGCAAATTGAAAAATGGAAATCACGCGACGCAGCGTGAACGCGATGTTGGTAAGACCTCAAATGGCAGAATTTCACATGTATAGGCTAACCGATGACTTGGTTTGAACAGCTTACGGGGATCGACGAAGTTTCACCGGAATACGTTCGCTCGCAAATATCGGTCGAGGACGATTGTTTGGTTCTCCCCAACGACAATCGGATCGCGTTTGGACGACTGGAGACTCCGACACTCAGCGAGCTGCGTGCGAGAGTCGCGGCGGCAGCGCCATCACCGGGACGCTTGAAAATTCGCGAGATGATTGCCGATGTTCGCCAACTGCATGCGGACGTGACTAACGCTGGAGCGATGTTCCAAGTCGCGTCTCAGTTTAATTTGTTGGAAATGACCGGCCCTTCGGTGACTCCCGAACGCGGAGTGGGGATCTATGAGCACGATCGTACGCAAGGGCCAGCGTGCGCAATCTCATGTGGCGCCGGAACGATCTTTCGTAACTACTTTGCCGCCGTTGGCGATCGCATCGGCCAAACCGCCGACCATCAAATCGATTGCGCCTCCGATCTGGGCGTGCTGCTGGGAAACCAAAATGGCAAGTTGTGGGGAATGCAAAACGGCTACCTGATCCCGACCGACGAAGGACTCCAGCAGATTTCGACCACACTACAACGTGCCGACGAAGCGGAACGGGACCACTATCGTTCCACGCTTCGCATCGGATTGCAGTGGAACACCGCCGTAACGCTGCCGGGGGCACGCCATCGCGTGTCGCAGGCCTACGCCTCGGCGCTGCCGGTTGCCTACGGCCGACAACCGGAGAGCCAATGGGCGGACGTTGCTCGACTCGTGTTGGAAGCAGCCTACGAATCAACGTTCTGCGCCGCGATCCTGAACCGCCAAAGCGGCATCCCCGCTGCCGCGAACTCGCCCCGGCCATCAACGCCGCAATCGCGGGTCGCCAAGCAAGCTCCATCGTCAAACAAACTGTACCTGACGCTGCTTGGCGGCGGCGTGTTTGGCAACGCCGACGCGTGGATCATCGACGCGATCGAAAGGTCGCTGCAGCGGTACCGCGATGTGGATCTGGAGGTGGCAATCGTCTCCTATGGTGCGTCCAAGCCCGCCGTAGCTAGTTTGGTTCGACAATATGCGTGATCGGCATCGGGCTAAGAGACACGCACGGCGGCCAACAGGTCATTAAGGCCAGCGGAGCACGATGCCCAGCGGAGCACGATGCCCAGCGAAGCACGATGCTCAGCGAAACACGATGCCCAGCGAAGCACGATCGGGGGCGTGGCATGGAGTGGGAAGTCGATAGACTGCCGCCGCCATCCGTTAGCGTCGACGGCGTGGGAGCTGGCTCGGCGTTTTCCGATTCCGGGAAGCTGGAAATCCGGGAATCCGGGAAGCTGGGAAGCCGCGGGCGTTAAAGCGGGAACAAGTCCGTTCGCCTTTGCCCCTCATGTGGGCTCGAATTAGCGTTTTTGGGCCTGCGCCGGGACCGCGAAATAGGAGGCCCCCAAACCATTAACGGACATTTGCAACCTGAAAAAGGGGGAAGCGTTCAGCTTGGCAGGTATTTCGACTGGCCCTGGGGGGCCAGAAAACAAGCCAAGGCGGGGACACCCACACCCCCACAGAGGCGATTGACACGGAGTCCAGAAACCTCATTCTATGGCGTTTGATCTGTCCTTTGACCGCGGCTTTATTGTCGGCCGGATCGCCTTACCAGAGGCGGCAAGCAGGCTGCGGTTTTCGATCACCCTCCACCCCCGTTTCCTCGATGGTTCCCATCGTAGACGCCGGGCATGGCTGACTTAACCACGTTGCGTTCATCCCTTTGAAAGGGCATCGAAATCGGGGGGACATCAAAATTTTGACTGCCCAGAAAATCATTGGCCGCGCAGGGGGCAACTAAAATCACGCGATGCAGACTGAACCGATATCGTTAGTGCAGCCGGACGTGCTCTGGAGCTCGTCACCGTGGTCCATCATCGTCCGCAAACAAGATGCGGAGCAGCATTATGCTCCCCTGCTGCCGTACGCGCGGATCGGCTCTCACCCCGGCTGCGAGATCCAGTTGGATGACCCACGACTGCCTGCGGTCGCGTACTTGGCATGCGTGATCGACGAGCGCATCGAAGTCTGGCCGGTCGCCCCGATTTCGTTACCGCGTTGGGGGACCTTGCCCTCGGATGAAGGCATTTGGCTGGGCGGCCAACAGGTGACGTTCCATTGCCAGACGCGAGGCCATGGCGAGCCCGAAGACGAGAGCTCGCGAAGTCACTCCGCTGCACTGCAGCCTCAGCCGAATCATCCGGATTTGGCCGTGGTCGGGGCGGTGCGTCGGTTGACGTTGCCACTGCAGCGTGCGGTGACGATTGTTGGCAACGAGCACCCTAGCGTTGCTCGGATTCGCGGCGCCGGGTTACAGCGGTGTCACGCCGCAGTGGTCTCGGTCAACGAGGGATTGTGGTACTTGCCGCTATGCCCTGAATCTCATCCTCATTCGGTGACCACGATGCTGGCACACCCCATGCAGCCGGGGACCGCCGTTAGTGTTGGCGAGATCCAGATTTCTTATAACGCGGCTGCGGCGCCGAAATGCCCGCTCTCGAAACGCCTGCTCTCGAAACAGCCAGTCCGCGTCGCGGTTGCTGCGGAAACGACTCCCCTCGCCGTCACGGCATCGCCCCATCCGCTCCGCCAATATGCCGCGTCCGGGACCGGCGGCGCGTATACCGCAAAGACCGATATCGAAGCGGATGGATTCACCAGCGGCGTGACGCAGCGCATGGTTCAGATCAAGCGTCAACGTTCGATCAAATCACAATTACTGATGGCGACGGCCGTTGGCGGCTGTGTCGTGATCGCGGTCATCGTGCTTTCGCAGCTTTGGAACACGCTACAAGCTTCTTAGTTCGCGGTCGTGTGGCGCCAGCGGAGTCGATGCGTACGCGGCCGCCAAGGGACTAATCAAACGGGTCCAGGGCTGGCCATCCGCTAAGCCAGTTACCTCAAGCGGATGATGAACACTTGTTCGTGAAACATTTCACAAGGGCGCCCGTTATCACGCTGCGTTGACCCGTTGGTAAAAAAGCTTGCCATTGCTGGTTCTGCAACGTAAGATCAAGTGTTAGCAACAAGAGGCGACTACGGCTCGGTTATCGGTTTCTTGTTGTTGATCACGGCCGGTTTACCCTCTGCGCCCCATTTGGGGTGCGATGACCATTCATTTCGGTAACGGTCGCGACTTCTTTTCTTATCGATCATTTGGCTGGCCCCGAGCCGACAGCCGCAATTGCGGTCGGCTTTGAGTGTGCCGTCAAACGCCATGCTTAGCCCCGACCAACGTGGAGCGATTTGACTCGACACTCTCCTTCGCGTCGTGCCGATGGACACGCCCAAAATGGGGTTGCATCGTTGCGATCGGAGCGGACCGTCGATGTCTCGCAATGTCATCACGGATGATCCTGTACGACACAGCGGTTTCTCTCTGGGAGTTTCAGCGATGGGTCCAATGCTTGAAGACAATCTGGGGTCCCCCAACCGTCATGGGAATTTTCCCTGCGCCAACGTTTCACCTCATGCGATTGCGTCCAATACGGTTTCAGGCAATACGGTTTCAGGCAATGCAAGTGTCTTGCCGGTCAACGAGCGAAATCGGACGTTAGCAAAGTCCGCTGAGTTTGACGCGGATTTACTCACTCCGTCGGGCTGCACCGATTACCACGGAATCCCTGCCTTTGGATTGCTTCGACATGCGGCCAATGTGGTTCCCAACCGCACCGCGGTGATCTACGGGACGATGACGTGGACCTACGAAGCGCTGAATCATGAAGCGGTGCGGGCGGCAGCGTTGCTCCAGCATCTGGGCGTCGAACCGGGGGATCGTGTCGGCGTGTTACTGCCCAACGTGCCCGAGTTCATCATTGCGGTCAACGGCATCTGGCGTGCCGGTGGGGTCGTCGTCGCACTCAGCCCGCTGATGGTGCCAGAGGAAGTCTCGAAGGTTGTCCGCAGCACCGAGTGCAAGGTCGTGATCACACTCGACATGCTGGCTCAGTTGCTAGGCGATTGCGAGTCCGAGTTGACGAAGACGTTATACGTTTCGATTCGACCTCATTTGCCTGCGTTGAAGCAGTTGGGATATTTATGGGCGCGACATCAACGCACCGGACAATGGTCATTGCCGAGCAATGATCGGCACGCTTGGTTTTGGGAATCGCTAAACGGTTTGCGTCGTGAATGGCATCCGGTGGAGATTCATCCGGAGTCCGATCCGGCCTACATTCTGCCCACGGGCGGCACGACTGGGGTGCCCAAATCGGTGACACTAAGTCACCAGAACATGGTCGCCAATGCATGGCAGCAATTTGAGTGGACGCACCGCTCGTTTGGGACCGAGACGATGATCGCGGTGCTGCCGTTCTTTCATAGCTACGGAGTTTCGGCAATGGTGCTCGGCGGCGCCGCGATGGCGGCAACGTTGGTGTTGCACCATCACTTCAACGCTCGGCAAGTCATTCAATTGATCGAAACCCACCGGCCCACCGTGCTGCATGCCGTGCCTGCGATGTTGATCGCATTGAATGAACGACTGCGGGACTATCCCGCGGATTTATCTTCGATTCGCTGGGTCATTTCCGGTGGAGCTCCGTTGGCGGCCGAAGTCGGCGAAACGTTCCGTCAACACAGTGGTGCCTTGGTGGTCGAAGGTTACGGGCTTTCCGAAGCCTCGCCGGTAACGCATGTCGGCGATCTGTTCGGAGATCCTCATTACGGCACGATCGGGTTGCCGTTACCAGAGACCGAATGTCGGATTGTTGCTGCGGAAGAAGGTCGCGAGGACTTGGGAGACGACCAAGTGGGAGAACTGATCGTGCGTGGACCTCAAGTGATGCTGGGTTATTGGGACGATCCCACCGCGACCGCTCAAACGATTCGCAACGGGTGGTTGTACACGGGCGACTTGGCGACGCGGACTGCGGACGGTTTGTACCGCATCGTCGGTCGCAAGAAGGACTTGATCATCACCTCGGGATTCAACGTTTGTCCCTCGGAAGTCGAAGGGGTGCTTCGCCAAGTCGACGACGTCCGCGATGCCGCCGTCGTCGGCATCGCCGATCCACGCCGCGGCGAAGCGGTCAAGGCGTTCGTGGTGATGGATGACAAAGCAGAGTGGAATGAGGATGCCTTGCGCGAGCATTGCCGGATCCATTTGTCCAAGCACAAACAACCGCAGGTGTACGAACAGTGTGTCGGCGATTTACCGCGGAATTTCCTAGGCAAGGTGCTGCGGCGAAAATTGCGAGAGTGATCGCCAGCGAATCCTTACACCGGATAACGCAAAGCAGCTCGTGGGCGACCGCGAGCTGCCCCTGGGGCATTGGGAACTCAGAAGCGATGACCAACCTTTAGGAGACCAAATCATGCAACCGATTGCTATTGTGGCGGGAGTGCGGACACCGTTTGCCAAAGCGTTTGGTGCGTTGGCAAATGTTTCCGCAGTCGAATTGGGACGGATCGCGGTGACCGAATCGCTTCGTCGCTGTGATCTGACGCCCTCTGCGGTCGACGAAGTGATCATCGGTAACATTGCCGGTCCGGCCGATTCGGCCAACATTGCTCGTGTGATCGCTTTGAAAAGCGGGATTCCGGTCGACCGCATCGCCCATACCGTGAATCGCAATTGTGCCTCAGGAATGGAAGCGGTCTTGCAAGGCGGCAGCATCATCGGCAGCGGGCGGGCTAGGACGGTGGTCGCGGGAGGCAGCGAGTCGATGTCACAGATTCCGCTACTCTACAGCGACTCAGCGGCGCGAGCATGGATGCGACTGGCTCGGGCCAAGACCTTGACTCAACGCATCACGGCGCTGGCTGCGTTTCGCCCGCAACATTTCAAACCCGTCGCCGGTGTCGAATTGGGGCTGACCGACCCCGTATCCGGCCTCAACATGGGGCAAACCGCCGAGGTGCTGGCGCACGATTTCGCGATCACCCGCGCGCAACAAGATGAGTTCGCTGTGGGCAGTCACCAGAAAGCGGAGGCGGCCCAGCAACAGTGCTTTTTATCGGGCGAGATCGTCGCGGTTTCGCTCCCCCGTCACGAGGGTTCCGGCGCGGTTGATTTCCGCAAGGACAACGGCATTCGTCCTGGCCAAACGATTGCCCAGTTGGCCAAGCTCAAACCGATCTTCCAACGCGACGGATCGGTAACGGCCGGCAATAGTTGTCCCTTGACCGACGGTGCCGCGGCAGTGGTGTTATCGGCGGTGGACGATCTCGATCGTTTTGCCCAGCCGCCGCTGGGATACCTCACCGCCGCAGCGATTGCCGGATGCGATCCGAGACGGATGGGGCTGGGGCCGGTTTATGCCATCGCCAAACTGCTCGCGCAAACCGGGTTGTCGCTGCGGGATTTTGAGTTGATCGAAATCAACGAAGCGTTCGCGGCGCAAGTGATTGCTTGCGATCGTGCGATGCAGTCCAAATCGTTTGCCGAAAAGGAACTTTCACGCGGCACCGCGGTGGGCGAAATGGATCCCGCGATCACGAACATCCATGGCGGGGCAATCGCATTGGGACATCCCGTGGGAACGACCGGGACTCGTTTAATCCTGACGATGCTGCGGTCCTTACGCGCGGCGGGCAAACGCCGTGGATTGGCGACACTCTGCGTCGGAGGTGGCCAAGGGGTCGCCATTGCACTGGAAACCGAATTGGAGAGCTAAGATGAATACCAAACAAACAAAATCGTTTCACGTTTCGACCGATGGGCGAGGGGTGACGACCGTGTCGCTCGATGTGCCCCACCGACCGCTGAATGTGTTTGACGATCAAGTGATGAGCGAACTTGATGCGATCGTTCATCACCTGGAACACCATGGCGATTGTCAAGCCGTGGTCTTTCGCAGCGGCAAAGAGAGCGGATTTTTGGCGGGCGCCGATGTCAAAGCGATCGCGGACATCGAGTCCCCCGCGCATGCGACCCAATTGATCGATTGTGGGCAACAATTGTTTGACCGCATTAATTGGTTAGCCATGCCGACGATCGCGGTGATCCACGGCCCCTGTTTGGGCGGCGGGCTGGAGTGGGCGCTCGCCTGTGATTACCGAATCGCGAGGGACAATAGCAGCACAAAAATTGGGCTGCCTGAAATCAAACTCGGCTTGATTCCCGGCTGGGGCGGGACTCAGCGATTACCCCGCGTCGTGGGATTGGCCAATGCGTTATCAATGATCCTGCAGGGCAAAAACTTGTCGGCGGCCGAAGCGGCAAAAATCGGCTTGATCGACCTAGCGATTGATCCCGATCGCTGGGAGGATGAAGTCGCGTGCTTTGTCACTCAGGTGCTCGAGGGTGAAGCGGTTAGCCAGAGTGGACGCGAGCGTTCGTGGGGGCAACGTTGGCTAGAGGCGACACCGTGGGGGCGATCGCTGATTTTTTCCGCAACCGAAAAGAAAATTGGTTCGAAAGCGGCACATTATCCCGCGCTGCGATCGGCGGTCAAAGCGGTCCGCAGCAGCTATGGATTACGGCCCGATGGATTCATGACAGAGCGAAATGAGTTCGTGAACTTGTTGGCAACCCCAACGTGTCGCAACCTGTTACAGCTGTTCTTTGCCCGTGAATCGGCACGCGATCGACGCACGTGGTCGTCGCAAATCGGCGCGTTGCATGAAGCTCCGATTCGCAAAGTCGGGATCATTGGAGCGGGAACGATGGGGGCGGGGATCGGGCAATTGGCGGCCTGCAACGGCTTCGACGTCGTGCTCAAGGAAATGGACGAAACGGCGGCCGAAGCGGGACGCAAACGGGTCGTTGCGTTGGTCGAGACGTTGGCGAAGCATCGCAAGATGAACGACAAAAGCCGTGCCTCGATTCTGGATCGCGTGCAGGTGACGACCCACGATGACGCCCTCGCCGATGCGGACTTGGTGATCGAAGCGGTCGTCGAAATCGCGAAGGTGAAAGAGACCGTATTTGCCACGCTCGACAAGTGCTTGGGAAGCACAGCCATTCTGGCGTCGAACACCTCGTCGTTATCGATTGCTCGAATGGCCGAGGCAACCGCGAGACCGGAGCAAGTCGCCGGGCTGCACTTCTTCAATCCGGTTCACAAGATGGAATTAGTCGAAGTGGTCCGCGCGGCGGGGACCAGCGATGCCACGGTAGCCCGCTTGGTCGGGTTTGTCCGAGCGTTGGGGAAAACGCCTGTCGTCACCGCGGACGCGCCTGGTTTTTTGGTCAACCGAGTCTTGTTTCCGTATTTGGGCGAAGCGGTGGTGATGGTGGCCCAAGGGCATGACGTCAAGCGACTCGACAAGGCCATTCGCCGCTTTGGCATGCCAATGGGGCCGCTCGAATTGTTGGACCAAGTGGGCCTCGATATCGCCTTGCATGTGGCTCAATCCTTGGCCAGCGTGTTGGCGGGGGTCACGCCCGTGGTCGATCAATTGGGGTTGATGGTGAACCAAAACATGTTAGGCAAAAAATCCGGTAGCGGCTTCTATCGGTACAAGAAGGGACGTCGCGACGGAGTTGCAAATTTTCCCCGCCCCAGCAAAAAGGAGGGACGCCAAAACTGGCCCGTCGCAGATCAGGATCACTTTGTTAACGATGGCTTGTCGCTCGAACAACGCCGCTTGATTTACCCGATGCTGGCCGAGTCGATTCGCTGTAAACAAGAAAAAATTGTCGACCAAGCCTGGGCGATCGATTTAGCGATGGTGCTCGGCACCGGATTTGCGCCCCATCGCGGAGGCCCGTTGCACGTGGTCGATACGATCGGCGAGCACATTGTGCATGCGAATTTGACGTACTTGCAATCGATCTACGGGGATCGATTTGCCAGCCCCGTGCTGCTCGAAGCGATGGCGGAGCAACACCTGTTGTTTTTCGAGGATTCCGAAGCGGAGAACAACGACCACGCCGTGACCCATTGATCCAAGAACGCGTTCGCAAAGGACTTCATTATTTGCCAACGAGACCGCCACGTACGCCAAGCGATCCAGCGGGGCAGGGGTGGGTCAGGCAAAGGTACCGAGAACGTTCAAACGTCCTTTTCCTCGAGGAGCGATATCATGAGCTTTGATCTTCATTCATCTCAGCCCAAACAACCGAACCCGCCCCAGCAACCGGACCAGCCCGCGCCGCCGAAATCGGACGCCGCTTCACGGTCGGCAGACGAATCCTTCGCCGAGGTCGCGCTCCGTTTAGGGGGCGCCTCGGTCGACGAGTCGAAACGCACTGGATTGATTGATACCGCGGACGATCAAGTCGAGGATCTGTTTGCAGCTCCCTATAAAACCACGAACAGCCCCGTGCACCGCGCGGTTTGGGATAAACAGGTGCCGACCGAATTGTTCCAGACCGCGCCGACGTCGCAATTGGCGTCGACATCTCACACAGCGTCGATGTCGCAACGCGAATCGGTAGCGCGAGTCGTGGGGCAATCGCTCCGCATCGTGCGTAAACATCGCGATGGAGGGACGCTGCTCGACGCCCAAGGCAAAATCACCGCCAAAGTTTTGGCAGAACTAGGATCGGTCGGCTATTGGGGACTATTGGTTTCGCCCGAGTATGGGGGAAGCGGAGCGACGATGCGTCAATTCAGCGAAATGGTGACGCAAATGGCGACGATCGATCCTACGGTCGCGGGCTTGGCATCCGTTCACGGATGTATCGGTGCCGTCGATCCGGTGCGTTCCTTTGGCACGCCAGACCAGAAGAAGCGTTTTTTGCCAAAGTTAGCCGATGGGCGTCGCTTGTCTGCCTTTGCTTTAACCGAACCGGGGGCTGGCAGCGATTTGACGGCATTGCGGACCACCGCAGTGCTCGATCGGGATCACTACGTGGTCAACGGCGAGAAACTCTTTATCACCAATGCGATTCCGGGACGCACGATCGGATTGGTATGCAAGATCGATGGAAAACCGAGCGTATTGATCGTTGATTTGCCGGAGCAAGAGTCCGAGCATTTTCAATTGAAACGCTATGGCATCTATGCGTTGCGGCGAGCGAACAACAACGGCTTGATCTTTCACGATTTCCGCGTGCCTGCCGAAAACTTGTTGGTTCCGGTGCAAGGCGACGGGCTGACGATTGCTTATCACGGTTTGAATTTGGGTCGCGTTTCATTGTGTGCCAATGCGGCCGGGGCGATGCGTTGGATGTTGGCGGAAATGTTGCCGTGGGCGTCGTACCGTGAAACCTATGGGCAAACGATTGATCGCCGCGAGTTGGTGCGGCGGCGGATCGGGCGTTTGGCGGGATTGATTGTCGGGTGCGACGCGCTGACGGCGTGGTGCGCCGGACTATTGGACCAAGGCTATCGAGGGGAGATGGAGTGCATCATTGCGAAAATCTTCGGCAGTGAAGCTCAAAAGGAAGCGGCGATCGAATTGTTCATGAAAACGCATGGCGGACGATCGTTTTTGGAAGGCCATTTGTTCGGTGATCATGTGCACGAATTCCTGGCGCCGTGTATCTACGAAGGCGAAGGGGAAATGTTGGGCATGGCGTTTTTCAAGTCGCTGGTCAAACACCACGGCAAGGAATTCTTTGAGCCGATCGGGCGGACGCTTAGCGCGCTGGGCACGGCCAAACCCAACCCGCTCAACCCACGTCATGCGTGGGCACTCAAGGCGCCGCTGGCACGCTATGCGCGTTGGTGGGTCGGACAACAAGCGAGGCCCGCGCGGTGGACCGCTTCGCCAACCCCCGATTTACCCGTTGCCGATTTACCCGCAGCCGATCGCGATCTTGCTCGGCATACCCGTTTTGCTCAGCGGTATTTGTCGCAAAGTGGAATGCGAATCAGTACCACGATGCGGACTTATCAATTGAAATTGACCGACCGACAATGCCGCATGTCCGCATTGTCGTTGGATATCCAAAATGCGGTCGTCGTGTTGGTGACCAGCTTGTACGCGCAAGCGTCAAGTGACCCACTCACACGCGCCGCCGCGGACACGGTTTGTCGCCAATTGACACTGCAGGTGACGGGGGGAAAAGCGAGCGATGCCGATTTCCGTCAAGCGACACAATTGGGGGCTCAGATCGCAGCGCAGGGATGGCGGGAGTTGGAGGGAGTGACGGCGGGAAACATCATGATGCCCTACAAGTAAAACAACGGGCGATCAACGCCTGGGGATTTGCCATCTGGCGAAGTGGGACTAACAGCAAAAGGATCCAATCCAGTAGAGAAACCTGAGGTGCATTGGAGTTGCAACATGAATTTAATCAACCTCTTTAATTTTCGCTCACCTCTCGCCCAGGTTGTGACGACACGCCAACGGCGTGCAGTCCTCGCCCTGGGAGGGGGCGGGGCGCGTGGGCTCGCGCACTACGGTGCGATTCAAGCGGTCGGTGAGGCAGGAATTCAAACCGAGCGGTTTGTCGGGGTCAGTATCGGGGCGTTGGTCGGAGCCATGTGTGCTCTAGAACCAGAGATACGTCGCGTCCAGGCCCAGGCAGTCGAATTTCTGCTCTCGCCGACCTTTTCTCGTAATCAACATCTCTTGTTTGGCACCACCGGTTCGCGATTGGATGAAGTCGAATCGGGTGTGATGGCGTGGTACAACCGCGTTCGCTATCTCTATTCGGCACATCGCCGAATCACGCGGGCAGCGACACGGCAATCCTTAATGCCCGAAGGGATTCTCTCGGAAGCGATCGAGGCGTTGGTGCCCGATATTGAGTTCTCCGATCTGCCCACGCCACTGAGCATCGTGGCGGCCGACTTGCGAAGCGGCAATCGAATCGTGTTGGAGAACGGACCGCTCCGAACGGCGATTCAAGCATCGATGGCGATACCGGGAATCTTTCCGCCCGTCGACTGGCAGGGAATGCAATTGTGCGACATCGGTGTGATCGATTCGTTGCCCTCGGTGATGGCCAAATCGTATGCCACCGATTTGACGATCGCGGTGGATGTGGGGCAATCGCATGCCCGGGTCGATGATTGCACGACCGCGCTGGATGTGATCATGCGGATGCAAGATATTGGCGAAACGATGATGCGTCGCGATAAGGCCGAGTGCGCCGATGTGGTGATTCGACCAGATCTTCAAGGCGTCGACTGGTTCGACTTTCGCCATCCCGAACGCATCATCGAACTCGGTCGCCGAGCCGCCCGCCAACGGCTTTCGAGGCTTGCCGTCTGATCCAGCACAGTGCCTCCATCCCCGACTCATCGAGTGCCCTCGACATGCGGAACCACAAGATGGGCCAGTAGCGAACAGTCCACATGAGGGCCCGGCATGGGGAGTGGGGAGAGATGGGTGGAACACGAATCGATCGTCCAAGGCGGTTCATTTGCAGGAGCTTGAATGTAAAAAGGGAAAGATTTACGACAATTTGCAAGGGGGCATTCCCCAACCGTACAGTCGATGCAGTACGCATGACGCTCACGCAAAGCCGTGATATTCGCGGGGAAATCGGGCGGCTGAGCGTTCCTTTGAGTTGTGTAAAATAGGGGCGATGCTTACAGTCAAGTGGGCGCCAGAGCACTTTCGGCGCAGACTCTTTGACATGTGAAGCTCTTTATGAATCAGCTGGAAAACAGCCCCGCCGAAGTGAAAAACGCCACGTTTGCCGAGTTGCCGCTCTCGGATGAAGTCCAACAAGCGATTGTGAAATCGGGATACGAAACCCCGTCTGAAATTCAAGCTGCCGTGATTCCGCACCTACTCGAGGGACGCGATGTGATCGGGCAAGCCCAGACCGGGACTGGAAAGACAGCTGCCTTTGCGCTGCCGGTCCTGTCGCGAATCGATCCCAAGAAGAAAGCCGTTCAAGTCCTCGTGTTGGCACCGACTCGTGAACTTGCCATTCAAGTGGCCAAGTCGTTCTCGACCTACGGGTCATGCATGGACGGCTTTTCTGTCTGTGCCATCTATGGTGGCCAAGATTATGAACCTCAACTGCGCGCTCTGCGGCGGGGCGTTCAAGTCATCGTGGGAACCCCCGGCCGCGTGATCGACCATATCAAGCGTGGTTCGCTGGAAGTGGGCTCCCTCGATTGTTTGGTGTTGGATGAAGCGGACGAAATGCTCAACATGGGCTTTTTGGAAGACGTCCAATTTGTGCTCGACAAGACGCCCGAGACGACTCAGATCGCTCTTTTCTCGGCGACGCTACCCGACCCGATTCGGCGGATTGCTCAAAAGCATCTGAAGAATCCCGAAACCATTCAAATCAAACACAAAACGATGACGGGGGCCAATATTCGCCAACGTTGTCTGTACGTGACACCACGCGACAAGACCGACTTGTTGATGCGATTGCTCGAATCGGAAGAGACCGATGGCGTGATCGTGTTCACCAAGACCAAAGAAGCGACCACGACCCTAGCCGACAAACTGGCCCGCTGGGGTCACACCGCCGCGGCGCTCAATGGCGACATGCCTCAAGCGTTACGCGAGCGAACGGTAGACAAATTGAAGTCGGGTCAATTGGATATCATCGTTGCCACGGATGTCGCTGCACGCGGCTTGGACGTGCCTCGCATCAGTCACGTGATCAACTTTGATCCACCACACGACAGCGAGTCGTACGTGCATCGGATTGGCCGCACAGGGCGTGCCGGACGAAGTGGCGAAGCGATCATTTTGTTGTCGCACAGCCAACGCGGACGATTGCGTTCGATCGAACGGGTGACCCGTCAATCGATTGAGATCGTCGACCCGCCTTCGACCGCCGATATCAACCGCAAACGCGTCGAGAGTTTCAACCAACGGATTACCGAAACGATCGCGAATCGCGATGTGACCTTCTTTAAGCAGATGCTCGCCGAGTTTTCGGAAAAGTCCAACCAGCCGATGGAGATGATCGCAGCCGCGCTTGCCGACATGGCTCAGAACGGTCGTCCATTGTTGCTCAAAGATGTGCCTCAATCCAAGCGTCCGCCACGCGACAATGGGTTTGACGATTCGAGAAATTCTCATCGTGAGCGATTCAGTCATTCCGACGATGGCCCACCGCGTCGCGGTGGGCGACGCTCGGGCCCCGTTCGCGAAGGCATGCAACGCTTCCGCGTCGATGTCGGCCGCGCCGATGGCGTGAAGCCCGGTAACTTGGTCGGAGCCATCGCGAACGAAGCGGGCATCGAAGGCCAGTTTATTGGCCCTATCGATATCCAACACAGCTACACCACCGTCGACCTGCCGGCGGGAATGCCCAACGAAATCTTCCAAACATTGCGCAATACTTGGGTTGCCGGAAAGCAACTCAACATCAGCGTCGCTGATGAGCGAAGCAATACAAATCGGTATGCGAATACCGATAGCGGTCGCTCGACGGGCAAACGCTTCGGATCGAAAGACAAGAAGTTCAAATCGGGCGGAAAGCCTGGTGGAAAAGGGGCCACGGCCAATGCAGCAGGCAAAAAGCCTGGTAAGAAAAAGCATTTCAAAAAGCCCGCGCACGCCAAATAGGGACTGCGCAAGCACGACTCCCGCAGAAAGGCTCGAACCTCGCGTATCACCCGTGGCACCATCTCGCCCGGTGATACGGGAAACGACCCGACGCTTTGCCGCAGGGGACTTCGGTGAGAGCTCTTTGACAAATGATGCGGCATTCCGAGTCGTAGCTGCGTTTGCCAAAACGTGGTCCACCGACTGGCGATGGGTAGCTACGTCAGAATTAAGAATGCTCTAGGCTGGGGCGAAAGCCCAGTCTTTTGACGCCACGCGTACGCAAAGCCCCGCAAGGGCGGCAGCGATCGACCGGTTCGCTTTCTTTCGCCCCTTCTTCTTTCGCGGCTTCGTATCATTCTTTTCTTCGTTGTCCTAAGGCTTGCGCCGCCCCCGGCGCCACGTGATGACGCCACCGCGTGGCTGAAAAACGCAGCTTTAAAATGCGCTCGCATGCCTTCCGCAACGCTTGCGACGGCGCACGATCAATCGATTGAGTCCAATTCGATTTCGACCGGCCGAAACGGCACGTGACGGATCGCCGCGCCGCCGTTGAAAAAGTGCATCCGATTGTGCTGAACCCCACGGATCAAGCGATGCGTGTGCCCAAACACCACTTGCCGAACTCCGGTCTCGTGCGTCAATTCTTGCAAGGTCAGGAAGCGGTTGAGTTTCTTGATCGCCGTCTTGTTGCTGTGCGCGACCGCCGCGGCGACCTTGTGTGCCCGCGCGGCAACGATTGCATCGTACCCCGCGAAACGCCACATCGCGGCGCGTTTTTTATCAGCCCACCGTTGGCGGTAATTCTCAAAACGATGGATTGTCCCACGCCCCTCGATCTGGTCCCCGTGAAGCATCACGGTGTCGCCGATTCGCAAAACATCCCCTGCGAAGACAAAATTCGCATCGCCTTGAATCCACTGTCGCAGTTCGTTCAAGAACACGGGACTGGCGTCATGGTTACCGCACAGAAAAACGAATTGCTGGTGCGGAAACTCCTTTCGCCATTGCTGCAAGTAAGCGAGCGAATAATCGACGGCTTCGGATTCTGTCGAAAAACTTGACCATCGGAAATCAAACAGGTCACCTCCCCAGACCACAATCTCGTTGCGTTGGATCAACGAGCCAATCTGGTCGCGATGCTGCTCTGCCGTGCTACGCGTGCTCATTAAATGCAAATCCGAGATGAACACCGCTCGTTTCGGTATCGGATTACTCGACCATCGATGTATCGCATTCACGCTTTGGCGCCCCCCTCGTTAATGTTCCGATCAACGCACTACTTCCATTGACGATATCGCTCGATCAAGCCGTTGGTGGAACTGTCATGGCCTAACGCGGCATCTTTGGATTGCAATTCCGGCATGATCTGTTTGGCCAACACTTTCCCCAGCTCAACGCCCCATTGATCGAACGAATCGATTTCCCAAATCGCCCCTTGAGTGAACGTGCTGTGCTCATACAAGGCGATCAATTTCCCGAGCACGGCAGGCGTCAAACGCTCGACCAACAGCGTGTTGGAGGGGCGATTGCCTTCGAAAACTCGATGGGGCACCAATTCCGCAGCGGTGCCCTCGCGTTCCACCTCCTCGGCCGTTTTCCCCATCGCCAACGCTTCGCCTTGTGCGATCACATTGGCCATCAAAATGTCCTGATGCTCGCCGAGCGGATTGAGTGATTTCCCAAATGCAATGAAGTCGCAAGGGATTAAATGCGTTCCCTGGTGAATCAATTGGTAGAACGAATGTTGCCCATTGGTTCCCGGCTCTCCCCAGAAGATCGGACTAGTGTCGTAGTCAACTCGTTCTCCCGAGAGCGTCGTCGACTTGCCATTGCTCTCCATCGTTAATTGCTGCAAGTAAGCTGGGAACCGCTTCAAGTATTGATCGTAGGGGAGCACCGCGACAGTTTTAACATTGAAAAAATTGGCATACCAAACATTCAACAATCCCATCAACACGGGCAGGTTCTCCGCCAATGGAGCGGTGCGAAAATGCTCGTCCATGGCATGGAACCCATCCAACATCTCGCGGAATTGTTGCGGACCAATGGCCAGCATCGTCGACAACCCGATCGCAGAATCCATCGAGTAGCGACCGCCGACCCAATCCCAAAATCCAAACATGTTCTCGGTGTCGATTCCAAATTTGGCAACCTCGTCGGCGTTGGTCGAAACGGCGACAAAGTGCTTCGCTACCGCTGACACGTCGTCGCCGAGTCCCGCCAACAACCACTGACGCGCCGTCTTCGCATTGGTCATCGTCTCCTGAGTCGTGAAGGTCTTGGACGCCACGATGAACAACGTTTCGGCAGGATCTAAATCACGAGTGGCCTCGGCGAAATCGGTGCCATCGACGTTGGAAACGAAGCGGAACGTCAGCTCGCGATTGCTGAAGTGACGCAGCGATTCGTAAGCCATCACCGGCCCCAGATCCGATCCGCCAATCCCGATGTTGACCACGTTAAGAATGCGTTTTCCGCTGTGCCCCCGCCACGCACCACTGGCCACGCGTTCGCAAAAGGCTGCCATTTTGTCGAGCACGGCATGCACCTCTGGCACGACGTTTTCACCCTCAAACTCAATTTGGGCATCACGTGGAGCACGCAGCGCGGTATGCAGCACCGCGCGTTGTTCGGTCGTATTGATCTTTTCGCCCGAGAACATCGCCTCGATGCGATCCTTTAGGTTCGCCGATTCCGCCAGCGCGACGAGCAACGCAATCGTCTTCGCATCGATCCGGTTCTTTGAATAATCAAGAAACAAACCGAGCGCTTCGAGACTCAGCTTCTCGCCTCGTTGGGGGTCTTCGGCAAACCAATCGCGGAGGTGCTTGTCTTGAATCTCCGCGTGATGCGATTGCAGTGCTTTCCATGAGTCGCGAGAAGTTAAAACGGGGCGGTCTGTCGTGTGGCTCATTTCGAGAGATCCTTCGAAGTCAAACAGAGTTAATGGACTGCAAATTTTGGTCCATTCATTCTCTACGAAGAATCAGAGCCAGGGAACCTCGGGCAATTTGATTTCGCGGCAGCGTGTCCGCAGTTAACCGAACAGTCCTTTTTTGGGCAGGATCGTCTCACTGCGCCCGAGTGTCTTTTCGCATTGCTTGACCGATTTGCGGACCGCTTTGTCCATCGCCAGTTCCGGAGCCTTGAGAAACACTTGCGTGTATTCTTTCAATGCCTCGTCGTGATTTCCCGCACTGGCAAACGCGCTGGCCAGCATCAAGAACAATAACGGATCGTAATCAGGCGATGGAGGGCGAATCGCCGCGATCCGCTCGGCGGCAAGTTTCGGCTTGCCACGCTCGAGCAAGTCAATTCCGGCAATACGGACACACGCCGGGCGCTGTGGATCGAGCTCGATCGCCCGCGCAAAGCACGTCTCGGACTCAGCCCTGAGATTTTGAGTCTCGTACCAGCCCCCAATTCCAAGCTGGACGTCCACATTATCGGCATGCGATTGCAACGTCGCCGAGGCCAGCTCGATGGCATCGTCGAGTCGGTTAAAGAGGGTCATCGTGCCAATCAATTCGATCGCACGTTCTGGCTCATCCGGAGCCGCAGCCAATTTATCCATGCCGGCATCGATCGCTTCTTCGCGAAGTTGGTTCCATTGCTGTAGCGGCATCACGCGATGGCGACGACAGCGAGAACAATCGCCAAGAATTTGCTTTTTCCCCAAAGGAATCAGGGGGAGGAACAGGACCACGAAATAGTAACCGGTCTCGTAGTCGGTCATCTGGCAACTCGCACCACAGGAGTCGCAGCGGCCATGATAGATGCGTGGATTCCTTTTGCCGTAATACTGCGTACCGATTCCATTGATGGTGGTGGGCATAGAGAGCTTTCGGTTCAGGCCAAACAGGCTCAGGGCAAACAGCAGGCGTCGGAATTCATGCTCATAAAGGAACGTTTGCCAATTTAGCCACTCCGCAACCCGCCGGCAAATAAATTTGTCATCGCTTTCTCGGGGGCAAGTGGCGGACTGTAGGCGGAAGAGGCCATTGGCAATGAGAATCAACGTCGCTCATCCTGGCGCTCCGCGACCGAGCCTTACCCTCCCTTATGTTTCAAACTCACTTTCGAAAAGGTATCTCTTGATGAAGACCGTCCTTCCGCTTGCGTTCGCTGCACTCGTCGTTTCCACCACGTTGGCGGTTCCCGCTGTGGCCCAATCCTCAACCCAGACACCGGTTGCCCAAGCCAAGAGGTTGCTGGCTCCAGGCAATACCGCGAAAGATTTTCAGTTACGATCCGTTGGAGGCGAGTTGTCAGGCAACGTCCGCTTGAGCGACGTCAATGCCGAGGGGACCGTGGTCGTGGTGGTGTTGCGAGGTTTCCCAGGCCGACAATGTCCCGCCTGTAGCGCCCAGGTCGCTGATTTTGTGAAAAACGCAGACAAGTTTGCCGCCAAAAAGGCGCGAGTGCTGTTGATTTACCCAGGGGCCAAATCGCAACTCGACCAACACGCCGGTGACTTCCTGCAAGGCACCAAGCTGCCCAAGCCGTTAACCTTCTTGCTCGACCCCGGCTACCAGTTCACCAACGCCTACGGATTGCGTTGGAACGCCGTCAATGAAACCTCCTATCCCTCGACGCTCGTCGTCGACAAGTCGGGCAAGATCACGTATGCCAAGATCAGTGAAACGCACGGGGGCCGCGCCACAACCGACGAGATCCTAGCCGCCCTATAACGCCTCAGGCCGCCGGTGACGCTTAGCGGATCCAGCGGACCTGATCTGACTCGCGAGGCAGGAACCCGAGAAGTCGACAAGTCGTTTCCATCCGCGTCCGCTCTCACGAGCGGACGATTGCACGTCGGATACCGCTTGCCACTGTGTTGCCTCGGATGCGGCGTGGTTCTCGGACTCCACGGCGCAACACCCTACGATGGGTTGCCGATCAGGAATCCGCGTGCCATCAGCCCGGTTGAATCTAAATCATCGGCTGAATCTAAATCATCGGCCCCGTCGATACGATTCATTCAAATGCAAAACGGCCCTTCGCTCACCAAACAAAACGGTCGTGAGGCGGCCAGTCGTGAAGTAGCCAATCGTGAAGTAGGCAATGGAAAGCAAGTCGTCGTCAGTCATGGCGGGAAATCGCGGCGGGGCCGGCAACGCTTGGGAACTTGGGAACACAAACCGAATCTCATTGAGCACTCCTCGAAGCAGCGAACCGCAGGCTGGCAATCCGTGTGCAATGAGATCCGCTTCCAAAACCAATGCGGCCGGATGCTAGGAATCGGATGCTAGGAATCGGGCCGGATGCGGAAGGCAAAAAAATTGACGCTCCACAGTACACCCTCTAGACTGCTGACAAGCAGAAGAACGAAGGCACGGTAAACGAGTTTGCTCTTTTGGACTTCACCCGATGCAGACATTGTTCCGAAATCTCAGCGAATGGGTTTATTTGCACAATACTCCCATTGTTCAAGGACGAGCCAAACGCATGCAAGCGTTTCAGAAATTAGTGCAACCGAAACCTCACGCCCGGATTGTCGACTTGGGAGGTTCTCCGACGATTTGGAATCTGATCCCCCACGACTACGAAATCACGATGGTCAATCTTCCCGGTTGTCACGACGAACCCGACGGGGAGGGGACGTTTCATTTTGTTGATGGCGATGCGTGTGATCTCAGCGAGGTGTTCGCCGACCAATCGTTTGACGTTGTCTTTAGCAACTCCGTGATTGAGCATGTCGGCGATGAATCTCGCCAAGCTGCATTCGCCGAGGAAGTGCACCGGCTTGCCCCCGCGCATTGGATCCAAACGCCAAGTGATCGATTTCCTCTCGAAGTCCACACGGGAGTGCTTTGCTATTGGAGGCTACCGGCGCCACTCCGCGATCGGCTACATCAATCGTGGGAAACGAAACTTCCGGAGTGGTACGAGATGATCCGCGAGACCCGCGTCTTGACTCATCAGCAAATGGCGACACTGTTTCCTCACTCGGAAACCTTTTGCGAGCGTTTCCTAGGACTGGAAAAATCTTACGCGTTGTATCAACCGGCACCGGTCCGTTAGACAAACGCGACGCCGTCATTGAGTCGTTTGACATTGTCGATGACGCCCACCATGCAGCCCAGAAACTCGTCGCCCAGAAACTCGTCGCACTTCAATGAAGCCACGTTCGATTGAACGCAATTTGAAGAGCGAGATCGATAGTTTCGCGAGGTCAAGAAATACGTCTGCATCTGAGATTTGTAGAAATCCACAATCTCTGCGGGATAACGGAGAAAGCGGGTGTTGCCACGGTGATTACTCGATGCCCATGTCGGCGAAGATCATCAAGTGATCGCTGGCGGCGCGAGAATCACCGAACCCTAACGGCGCTGCGTATTTCCGCAGTCCTGCGGCGGGCTCGCTGACTTCGGAATTCAAGACTTCATGGCCGGCGACCCTAACGCCCTCGCTGTGGGCGATGTAGTCGATCTTCACTGCGGTCTGTAACGCCGGATTTGGCTTGCCCCCCCAGACCGTGTTGCGGTTGCCATCGGTGTCGGTCGACTCCAGCAACCGAAGTCCGGCTTGCTCACATTGGTAGTTGGGATAAGGCGCGTGCTGCACCGGAAAAACAATGTCCGCCCCCAAGGCAAATCCGTTGAAGATCCCTTCGGGCTGCGACGCAAACGCGTCGGTTTGGGGGCTGCGATTATCGTCGTTCCAATCCCCCATCACGATCACGTCGAGTTGAGGATCTGCCTTGAGCTTCGCTTGGATGTCTTGCTTGAGCCGAATCCATTCAATCGCTCGCGGGAATTCCAACGCCGGCCTGGCGACGTTCTCGCAGGGGCCCACGTAACACCACGATTCGGTGTGAATGACATAGACCAACAGATTCCGATTCGCGTGCCCCACATCGAGCACCGCCCACAAGTGCTTGCGCCTAAATTCATTCGCCGGTGCGATCGAGCCCAACGATCCAGACGACAGTACCGGATAACGAGTGATCAGCGCAGGTTGCAAACCACCGGGCTGAGTGACCACATTGGGCAGTCCCTCGACCAGGGTTGGCAGGAGCGAATGGTCCGCGTCGTTGATTTCGCTAAGCCCCATGATGTCCGGCCGAACGCGTTGGATCTGGCGCACCACGGCAGCGCGATGAGACGAATTGGCTAGCCCCAAATAGATATTGAAAAACCCAACTCGAAACTCAATCGGCGATGGAGGATCCGCGGCTGCGACCGGACTGATCGATCCCGTCAACACGATAAGAACGGCGACCCCGCTGAGCCACAAAAACGCCAACGTTCGGATCCCAACAAAAATCGACCGGGGCGTCATGACGTTCGCCCGTGGCGTTGATCGTTGCCACTTGGCTGGGACGAGTTGTTCGCCAGCGCCGTTCCCTTGATCGAGGGTGGACTTCGTTGCGCGCCATTGAGCATTCATCATGGTGTTCTCCGATGCTAAGTCGATTGACAAACGGGGACCGCTTCTATCAACCACGTGGCGTGATAAAGAGCGTCTGGCTTTGTCCGCGTGTTTGGATTCACAAAGAGGCCCTCGTGCAAGCGTGCGCTCGTCGTGCGAGTACGCGTTATCCCCTCCTTCTAGACGAAGCCACGGCCAAGATAGCAAAAGTCTACGACGATGTAAAAAAAGGGGGGCTCGATGATCGATTGCGGGCCCGTTGGCGAGCCAGTATTGAAACTCAGCGTCCAACTCGCCGATCGCAAACCTGTCCACTGCGTCGCTTCAGAAAACAGATGGTCTCGCGAATCCGACAACCGTCCGCCAAACGGCAACGATTCTGGCTCCGGTCGGCGACCGTAAGCGAATGGCCTTTTGAATCAAAACAAGATCGCGTTGCTGAGGATGAAGTGGCGAAGCGTGGTTTACCCATCGCGTTCACGTCGGAAACGAATCAAGACGACGACCGACATTTCTTGGCGAACTCGTTGGCATTAAGGTTGCGGGCTTTCGAGCTATCGAAGACAGTTTGTATTCGATAGCTCGAATCATCCAGCCCACTCGCATTCATTCAATCATGTCAATCAAAGCCAATGGCGGGTTCCCACCAGGCGAGCCTGTACCGAACCGTCTACGCACTTGCCTCGCCGCGATCCCTCACCCGACTGCGCTGCCGTGGTGCGTGCTGGTAATCGTGCTGGCGGGGTTACCAACGGGAGCCCTCGGCCAACAGAATGGCCAACAGGGGGGTGACATTCCTAAACCCGTGACGATTGAAAATCCGATAGGAGATCGCGATGCGGTCGATGCGACCACGATTGAAGCAGGACTCGCCGCACTCGCGGCGGCCGAATCCCTGGACCCAAGTTTAAAAACGTCTCTGGAGGATCTGTATCAGCAAGCGAAGCAGAATCTCAGCGCCGCGGAGTTGAGCGCGAAGAATGCTCAGCAACTCGAGGCGATGGCGGCGGAAGCTCCCGCCAGGATGAAACAGGCCAAGATGGATTTGGATTCCAAGGAAGTGGTGAAGTGGACGCTTGATCCCGACGCCACCGTGGAATCGATCAAACAAACATTGGCGGAATCGCAGCTAGAACTGAATGAGCTCGTCTCCACCGAAAGCAAATTGACGACGGCGCCGGGGCGCAGCCAAAAGCGGCTTACTGAAATTCCGCAAGAGATCAGCCAACTAGAGAAAGATCTTGAGCAGGTCGAAAAGCAACTCGCCAACCCCGCCTTGGCGAATGAGCCTGCGGTGCAAACGCAAGCACGGACGACCCAACTACGATCCAAACGCCAAGCGTTACGGATGAAAATGGAGGAGCTCCGCAAGGAACAGGCGGCATACCTTGCCACCACCGAACTCGTGGCGTTGCAGAAACAGTTGGCGGATCGAGACATTGCCACACTTCGCAATGAGGTGCAGCAATTGCAGGAGACGTTAACCCAACGTCAGCGAAGCGAAGTTGCCGATAAGATCGAAAATCTTCGCGATGATCTCCAACGCGTTCCAGAGAAACTTAAGCCACTTGCGCAACGCAACATCGAAGTCACCGAGCAACATCAAGCGTTGGTTAACGAGTCCGCCCGAGCGAATGCCGAGCTCAACGAGACACGGGCGGCATTCGAAGACGTCAAGAACACTTTGAAAATCTCGCAAGAGCGACTCGAAGCGATCGGGTTGACCGATGCATTGGGATTGATGTTGCGGAACAAACGCAACGAATTCGAAGAGCTACGTAATAAATTTCGCCCGCGTGCTGATTTACAAGAAAAGATCCAACAACATCAAATCAGCGTCTTTAGCTTGGAAGACTCCGCCGAAGAGGTCGACGAAAGAATTGCAGCGATTCGGGACTCCGCTCACCTAGCCGAGGAGCTCGAACTATTACGAAGACGCAAAGAGTTGTTGGTCGCAACGATGCAGGCTCAAAACTCAATCTTGCAAACGATGTTAACCGTGGACACCCAGCGACACGAACTTCGGAACGTGATCGACGAGTACATTGATTTTGTCGATCAAAACGTATTTTGGATTCGCAGCTCGCCTGCGTTTTCCCTTCAGGAACTGAAATATGTCCCTGAAACGCTCCGCTGGCTGGCGGAGCCTACGAGTTGGCGGAAGGTGCTGGATCAAATGATGCGGAATTTCGTCTGGCGACCGCTGCGTTCGCTGCTGGGATTGCTGGGCGTGCTAGCGTTGTTTGTTTATCGCATCAAACTGCGGCGCCTCGTCTATGAGTGCGGCGAACAAGCACTGCGTCCAAACGCCAAATTTCGGATCACCGCGACCACGTTGTTTTTCACAATTTTAGTGGCGTGTGCTTGGCCGGCACTCTTTAGATGGATCGGTTGGATGTTGCTGAGTAATCTCGGCAATGATGCGTTCGTCAACGGAGTCGGAAATGCCTTCTCGATCACCGCGTTATTCATTGCTTCGCGTGAATTGATCAAAGAGGTTTGTCGCGACCATGGTTTAGCACAACTTCATTTCGGCTGGGACAAAGCGGTCCGCTCGATGCTCCGCTTCCACCTGCGCTGGTATACCGTGCTCGGAGGCATCCTCATTTTCGTGATGGTGATGATTCAGGATCACTCCGATACCCAACTGCGTGCCACCGCATCGCGACTCACCTCGATTGCCCTGTTCCTGGTAACCGCTTCATTTCACAGCATTGTTTTCTCGATCAAGAGCCCGATTTTTCTGCAAGCGCGGCGGCACAGTGCCGATTCCAAAGCGTATTTGTGGCGGCGGGTGATCTGGTTCGGCCTGACTGGATTTCCAATCGTATTTGCAGGACTCGCCTTCGCCGGCTATCTCGACACGGCATTCAACTTGGGCACGTTGATGCAGTATTCCATTTTGCTGCTCGTGTTGGTGCTGTTGTTGATGGCGTTGACGTTCCGGTGGCTGAGTTTGCATTACCGCGAAGTGGCGCGACGCCAAGCTCGTGAACAGCGTGAAAAGAAACTCGCCTCGCTGCAATCCTCTGCGACGGATGGTTTAACAACGGACGTTGGCATCGAGCTTCAAGAGGAAGACCAGGCCGATCTGCCGAAGCTTGATCGACAAACGCGTCAATTGATCTATGTGGTGGCCACCGTGTTTTCGTTGTTCGGATTTGCCCTGATTTGGAGCAATGTCTTACCAGCCATCGAGATTTTTGATCGTGTCGAACTGTGGAGCGTGCACATCGGGAAGGACATGGAAGTGGAAGTGGTGACCTTCCGCGACATGCTCTATGCAATCGCAGCGATCGTGGTCCTCGCCTATTCGGTTCGCAATTTACCCGGGCTGGTCGAGTTATTTGTGCTGCGTCAGACCTCGCTCGATAGCGGCGCGCGTTATGCATTGACCACGATGCTGCGTTACGCGTTGACGGTCACGGGGGCATTGGTCGTATTGAATATTATCAGTGTGCCATGGACACAACTCGGTTGGTTGCTTGCCGCCGCCTCGGTGGGACTCGGTTTTGGTTTGCAAGAAATTGTCGCCAACTTTGTCTCGGGCATCATTTTGTTGCTCGAGCGGCCCGTTCGAGTCGGAGATGTCGTGACGATCGACAACACCACCGGAGTCGTTTCACGCATCCAAATGAGAGCGACCACGATCACCAGTTGGGAACGCAAAGAATTGGTGGTTCCGAACAAGGACTTGATCACCGGCAAGATCCTCAACTGGTCGCTTTCGAACGTCATCAATCGGTTGACCATGGAAGTGGGAGTGGAATACGACGCCGATCCCGATCAAGTCCGCGACATCCTAGAACACGTGGTCACGAAGCACCCTGATGTGATGGAAGATCCTGCTCCATTGATCAACTTTGACACCTTCGGAGACAGCTCACTCAATTTCTCGATTCGCTTTTACTTGGCGAATTTAGATCGCCGTGTCGGAGTCACGCACGAGATAAATACGGCCATCCTTACGGCCCTTCGTGCAGCCGATATCTCGATTCCCTTCCCGCAACGCGATTTGAACCTAAGCGTCAAAACGGACACACACCCGTTGTCGGTCCACCTGCAACCGCAACGCGACGGAGTTTCACTCGGTCATTCCGATGGAAAGCCACGGCGATAATGCGTAGTGGCGACTCGCTTAGAAATCGAGCTGGGCTCGCATTGCGAAGATATCCGCATCGCTTTCGCCATAAGTCGGCCGGTCGAGCATCGCGTGAATGTAGTTGAATTGGAACTTGGTATAGGGGTTGAGGTACCAATTCAATCCCGCGGTCAAATCGTTCAAGCGTCCGCCTTGAATGTTTTCATCGTTTAAGTCGAGGTAGGACCATCGGCCGGCGATCTCCCACGCTCCGATGCCACCTTCGTTTCCAACACTACGATCGGGAGTCACCCGTCCAAAGACTCCGTTTTTCCCGTTGTATTTTCGCGTCTCGCCCGTCAAGAAATAGCCTGCGTGAGCATAAGCGCCCGGCAAGGTGAGGGTGGGTCCGGCGGGTTGGGTCACCACCGCGTAGCTCGCTTCACTTTGTGCATAGAACGATCCGTACGCCAGCGCGAGTTCTGCGTTGAACAGGTTGGCGTTGTCCGCGGCGAATGCGCCGGTGTCGACAAACGCTGGCACATTTGCAATCGCTCGTGTGGGCACTCCGCCACCGGTTTCGCCGACAGCGACCTCCGGTTGGTTACGATATTGGAATTGGTCATTGGCCGGATCAATGAAACTGTAACCACCACCGAGGTGGACGAGCCCCTTGCCATCGCCGCGATTGACAAGCAGCCCCGTCAACCGAGTTGCCATTCCGTAGCCACCGTTGTCGCCGACGTTACCACCGAATGTATCCGTGGGGTATCGGAACCCGGCGATGGCCCAGGTTGCGAGCTCGTCTTTACGGTTGCCGTAAAGCATCGCACCGATTTGTCGAAACGGCAAAAAGGCGAAGGGCAAGGCTCGTTCGAGAAAGGTCATTTCTCGAACACTCGTGAGTCCATCCATCCCAAAGGGTTGACGGAACTGTCCCACCCGCAAGTTGCTCGATCCAAGCACATCGTCAATATCGAGCCAGACGTCCATGAAGCTAGGACGTCCGGGAAAGGCAAAGTCCATTTCGAGCATGTAGCTCACATTGTCCCACGCCTGGCCGGTCGCCGCCAAACGCGCACGACGAAAGTCGGCACCATCTTGGATATCTCCGTCGGCGGCAATCCCGCCTCCGAGCGTTTCCATGTTGGCACGGTCTTGGCTAAAACCAACCGCATCAGCCTGGAAGAATCCAGTAAGACGGGCGGTGGGGTATTTCGGTTTCGTGGGGTATGTCGGTTTCTCCGAGGGACAGCACAACACGGGGGCGGAGGAGAAGGTCGCCGTCGAGGCCGCCGACGAAATGACGCTGGCCGATTTGAGTTCGTCAATCTGTTGTTGCATCCGCTGAAGTTCAAACTGGACTTCGTTGGAAAGGATCATGCCGTCGGAGACGGGCGGTGATTGCGCGGACGCCGAGGAATGAAGGCAGATTGCCGCTAGCCCCACCGCGAACCATGATTTCAGTCCTGCGAGCGGCCGCCACTGTCCGCGAGCGGGGCGAGTTTGAAGTGGGCATTCCATTGCCGAGGTCTCCCTTGGGGGGTGTTTTACACATCGGGCGGGGACGGTAGAGAATGCTGATTGCATTCAACGCTCGTCGCCCTCCGAGTAATCCTGGTAAGGGTATGAGTCGGCTTATCCGCCCGCGAAACTCCAGTTGGGAAAGGCGATTTGCTATTCCCTAGAGTAAAATAAAAAAGTTGCTGCAATGCCCTGCATTCCTCCTGCAATTCGCTGCATGAAAAGGGCGTTCGATCATGGAATCGTTGGATTCGACGTGGGCTTATTGCGGAAGCTCCGCAATTTTGAAAGACTTCGAGCGAGTTCGGATGATTCCTGACGCTGAGCGTATTTTGATAATGAGCGTATTTTGATAATTCGAAGCGCCAGCGAGGGAAGATCGATCATGATTCCGTCTGTTGCGAACGCTTCGGGTTGCGATTGTGCCCGTCACTTAAAAGTCGTAACACCTTTCGGAGTCATCGGTTAGGGCATTCTGGAGCGATCGGATGCACGATCCAATCGAGGGCCGTAGGCTCACCCCATCCTCCCGGTTTTCCTAACAACTGGTTCCACGTTCCAAAGATTGAAACGCCCACCGCATGCCTCAGAATCAGCTGAACCCCACGATGTTTGGCGTCCCCGATGGACGTGGAGTCCGTCGATTTGCGGCCGGATTAGCCTTCCTTAGCCTCGTGGCGTTGAGCGTAACGGCCTGGATTTTCTTTGATGTCGCGCGTGAACAAGAGATCGTCGCCCGCATCATCACGCATCTGCCGCAGAGTGATATGGCGGTCGTGGAAGAGCTTTCCGGCGACCTTCAATTGCGTAGCAAGCTCTCGTTGCTGTTGGTATTGAACATCGTTGGCACTGCAATTGCTTTCGCACTCGTGGTCCGAGGTTACGTCACCAGCGAGCAATCCCTTCGCGACGCCCAAGTCTTGGCGACCGACATTCGAGCCAGTTTGGATGGGGGCATTATTACGACCGATCAAGAGGGGCGAATGACCAGTCTAAATCCGCGTGGTCGAGAACTGTTGGGGCTTTCCGAGGACGACGGCGAGGGAATGACACCGTCTCAGGCGGGCAGTGAACATGCCCTGCTCGACGCGATCTGTCATGAAGTCAATCAGCATCAAACTCCGATTCGTGACCGCGACTATACGATCCTACGCAATGGTTATGAACATACGCTGCGTGCGGGGTGCACCCGTCTAAAAAACCAACGAAACGAGGCGGTCGGCACGGTGATTCATGTTCGCGATGTGACCGAGCGGGTGTTAATGGAGCAACGACTGCGGCGGATGGAACGCTACATGGGACTCGGTTCCCTCGCCGCCGGGCTGCAACATGAAATCAAAAATCCGCTAAGCGCCCTGTCGCTTCACCTGCAATTGCTAGGTGAGCATGTGTCCCAAAATTCCCCCGATGTTGAAACGCAAGAGCTACTCGACGTGCTGCATACCGAAGTCACTCGCATCACGCATGTCTTGGATAGCTTTCGAAATTATGCATCGGTCAACGAACTGGGACGTTCCTGGGTCGATGTCGCCACCCTCATCGAAAAATTGGTCCGGTTTCTGCATCCGCAGGTCAAGAAGCAAAACGTCATCGTCAAAGTGGAGCTGCCCCCTCAATCACTCGGTTCGATCGAAGCCGATTCGGGGCGGCTCGAACAAGTACTGTTGAACTTGGCGCTCAACGCGCTCGCCGCGATGCCCGATGGGGGGACGTTGCAATTCCGCTTGAGCCGGATCCAAGACTCGCTTCGTATTGATGTCAGCGACACCGGAAACGGCATTCCCATGGAAATCCAATCACAGGTTTTTGATCCTTATTTCACGACGCGCAACGACGGCACCGGGATGGGATTGGCGCTGTGCGACAAGATCGTTCGCCAACACGCAGGCAGCATCGACTTTCGCACCAGTCCTAGCGGAACCGAGTTTTCAGTGATGTTACCAATGGAAGGAAACGGATGAACTCCGATGCATTTAGCTTACTAGTCGTCGATGACGAGCCGAATATCCGGTCGGGGCTCGCCAAAGGGCTGGCCGGAGAAGCCGACATCGTGGATACCGCGGTCGATGCCGACGACGCACTCGCGAAATTCGAGAAAGCGGACTACCAATTGGTGATCGCGGACGTTCGGTTGAACTGTGGTATCACCGGAATCGAACTGCTAAAGAAGATCCTCTTCTCACGTCCGCAAACGGCCGTGATTATGATCACTGCGCATGGAACCGTCGAAATGGCGGTCGAAGCAATGCATGCTGGCGCCTTTGACTTTATCTTAAAACCGCTCGACTTGAATCTGATCCGACAACAGGTCCGCAAAGCGCGTCAGTATCACCAACTTCGCGTTGAAAACCAACGCTTGCGAAATCGATTGGCCAGCGCAGGGGAAGTCTCCAACATCATCGGCGGCGGCGCTGCGATGCAGGGTGTGTTACAGCAAATTCGGCAAGTCGCTGCAACCGAAGCCACCGTGATGATCCAAGGCGAAAGTGGCACGGGGAAGGAGTTGGTTGCTCACGCGCTGCACGATTTGAGTGATCGCAGCAGTGGTCCGTTCATTGCCGTGAATCTTGGAGCGATGCCCGAATCGCTATTAGAAAGTGAACTGTTTGGGCACGAGAAAGGCTCCTTCAGTGGGGCCACCCGCCAGAAACCGGGGTGCTTCGAACAGGCCAGCGGGGGAACGTTGTTCTTGGACGAAGTCACCGAGATGTCGGCCAAAAGCCAAGTCGATTTGTTACGCGTGCTCGAATCCAGACGCTTCACTCGCGTGGGTGGCGAAGCACAGTTGCAAACCGATGCGAGAGTCGTCTCGGCCACCAACCGCTCCGTCGAAGACTTGATCGCCGACGGCACGTTTCGCGAAGATTTGTTCTATCGACTCAATGTGATCCCGATTGAAGTTCCCGCGTTGCGAGCGCGGCGTGAGGATATCCCATTGTTGGTCGAACATTTTTTAGAGCATTTCTGTAAACGCTACAATCGAGAGATCAAACGACTCGCGCCCGAGGCGATGCAGACGATCGTTGCCGCTCCTTGGCCCGGTAACGTCCGGCAACTTCGCAATGTGATCGAGCGTGTCGTGGTAACGCACACCGGAAATGTGATTCACAACGTCGAGCTGCCATCGGAGCTGACCCCCAAACAAAGGGACAATCGCGCATTGCCCCCTACGTTGGCCGAAGCGGTCGAAGGCTGTGAACGCGAGACGATCCAAATCGCATTGGAAGCATGCGATTTGCACCGCGAGAAAACGGCCAAAGCGCTCGGTGTGAGTGTCCGTACCCTGCATTACAAGATGGGGCGTTACGGGCTGCATTAGGTCGCTATTGTGGGGTCACCCCAAGCGAGGGTTGTTTCACGCCATTGGCATCTCGAGGCGGAACGCCCCCTCGCAATGATGATCAAACTACGGTGTCACGCTTACCGTTTTTGCAGCCCAATTTAGTCCCCCACCGCGTGCATAGCTCGCCGAGACGTTGCCGGGACCGTGGCCGCGGTTGGGGCAAAAACTTGGCCTCGCACGGATCTGCAAAAAATTGCATGCCTCCTGCACTACTCTGCATGATGTTGCTTTCGATTCTGACCCTCGCTTGAATTTTCGGAAAAAGGACATTTTTTATCTGCGGTTTTTTGCGGCGTGATATCCCTGTTTGAGTGATAGCCACAGGATCGCGACTTTGGGTTTGGCATCCCCCTTGCTCTTCCACTCCTGACATCGTCCCCACCTCGACCAGGAGCCAGTCCATGCAAGATGCCGTCGCGAGTCTTGTCCCCAGCCAGGATGCCCCCACCGATCATTCAAGCAATCGACAAGACAAGCTGCGATCGGCGATCGAGCATGCGGCTCATTACCTGCCGTCGCAAGGTCCGATCTCCATCTTCGTGCACCACAATACGCTCCATTCGTTCGAGGAGATGCCCTTTGATGAGGCGGTCGTTGAAGGTGGAAAGCTTTATGGTTGCGAACCTTACCTCAGCGAGGGACGTTACCGAGACGAGCTCAATCGTGGCCGAATTTCCGTCGACGATCTGCGCCAAGTTCTGATGGATCATCTCGAGGAAGAGGCAGACGAATTGGTCGCCAGTTTCGGGACGCGTTACACCTTGCGATTGGCGATGTTGCAGATGACATTGCATTCGGTCCCGGATGCCGAACTGCGTTGGCTGCTAGCGGAAACGGACATGCTGCGTCATTTCCGCGATGACATTTCAGCTCCCCGTCGTGAACAAATGATCCAGCGAACGCGTGCCTGGGTGATGCGTGATCGCGAGTTAGCATCTCACCCGTCCGCTCCGGTGGCATCCGCCGCGACGTCCGAAGCCGATGCTTCGGAGCAGCTTCGAGGTACGACTGCGAGTCGATTGCCGCCGATCGTCGAAACGCTGATCGCCGAATCGGGAGGCGACAAAATCCAGTCTTGGAGCGACGCTCAATGGGAAGCGTTCGTGCTGAAATTGTTGTGGCGAATTTGCCGCGCCGGTGTCTCCACGACGAGCCTACCGTCGTCAAACGACTCGACACCGCTGCGGATCCGAGAGTTGTTGCTCGACGCGACCGGGGACGATACCGACGCGTTGGTCAACGACGTGCTGATCCGTTTCTGCGGTAGCTTCCTCGATCAAGGCTTTGCGAATTGGTCCTTGCCCCATCGTGACGAAGGGTTTGCTAGAGCGTTCGCCAAATTGTACTTGCATCGCATGACCGTCAAAGCGAGTTGGATGGAGGGGATCGTTGATGAGTTGCAAGCGATTTTAGATGGCCCGTTCGACCCGCTCGCATCGATTGCCAAGTCACTCGAAACGTTGGGCGTGGAGCCCTCGGACTTCGATTCCAAAATTGGTTTAACGTTATTGGCGCTCAAAGGTTGGGCGGGAATGATTTGGCAGGTGGAGTCGGGCGCTCCCTGGTTACCCAACCACACCCCGGCAGGCACGCTCAATGAATACCTTGCAATTCGGTTGATGTTGGAACGTTATGCGATCGCGGAGGTCGGACACCAACAGTTCGGCACCCGTGATTTGCCACAGATTCACAAGTTAGCCGAACAACATTCGCCGCATCGTCATGGGGCGTCGATGGAACAGCGTACTTATACGGTGTTCCAATTAGCACAAGTCAGCGGTTGGACCCCGCAACAATTGATCGACATGTCCGATCCCCAATGGAAGTGCTTGGTCGAAGAGATCGAGGCATTCTCGTCATTGGAGCGTCGCCGCATTTTGCATGGCGCTTATGAACGACATTACCAAGTCGCAGCGCTCAACGCGATCGCTGTCCATACACAGCGCCGTCGCGAACTGAATCGCCGCGAAAAAAATCGTCGTAACGGCAAACGACCTTCGTTCGTCGCTATTTTCTGTATCGATGATCGCGAGGAATCGTTCCGTCGACATTTGGAAGAAGTGGATCCGGAATGCGAAACCGCGTCAGCGGCTGGCTTCTTTGCCGTGGCAATGTATTACCAGGGAGCGGACCACGCCCATTTTCGCCCGCTGTGTCCCGCGATCCTGACCCCGCAGCATTACGTCCGCGAAGAACCAATGTTCTCGACGATCGATGTGAGTCAACGGCGGGCCAATCGTCGTCGTCGGATTGGACGATTGACACACCAAGTGCATGCCAGTTCTCGCACGATGATCGGTGGCTGGGTGACCGGCGTGTTCGGAGCGATTGCGACGTTTCCGATGGTCGCTCGGATCCTGGCGCCCGGCTTGACCTCACGAATCCGCAAGTCATTTGGCACCTTCACTCGCCCGCCCGCAACGGAATTGCAACTTGAACGCGTATCGGCAGAGCCTGGACCGACGCCCGATGCGCTCGGTTATAGCTTGGATGAGATGGCGGGAATCGTCGTGCGAATCCTACAAGACATCGGGGTGGTCGACGACTTCCCTCGAATCTTGGTTTTCTTCGGTCATGGTTCGGCCAGTTTGAACAATCCACACGAATCCGCTTACAACTGTGGTGCTTGCAGCGGCGGACGCGGCGGCCCCAACGCGAGAGCGTTTGCGATGATGGCGAACGATCCACGGGTGCGACGATTGACGGCCCAGCTTGGGCTGGAAATCCCCGAAGACACCCGTTTCGTCGGTGCCTACCACAACACCTGTAGTGACAACGTCGAGTATTACGACCTCGACTTGCTCCCTCGCAGCCATCGAACGTTATTCCGACGCATTGAGAAAAGTGTCAATGAAACGCGAGCAAACGTTGCCCACGAGCGAGCGAGACGGTTTGAGTCGGCGCCGTTGGATTTGACACCCCGTCAAGCACTTGAGCATGTGGAACAACGAGGCGAAGACTTGTCGCAAGCCCGCCCCGAATACAACCATGCGACCAACGCGTTGACCTTTGTCGGCCGACGTGAATGGAGTCGAGGGTTGTTCGCCGATCGCCGCGTGTTCTTGACTTCGTATGATCCCAGCGTCGATGACGAGCAGGTGTCGGTGTTGTCACGAATTCTCGGTGCCGCCATTCCGGTTTGTGCCGGGATCGCGTTGGAGTATTACTTCTCGACCGTGGACACCGAAGGCTACGGGTGTGGATCAAAACTGCCACACAACGTCGCTTCGATGTTGGGTGTCATGACGGGAGCGGCCAGCGATCTACGTCCTGGTTTGTCGCAACAAATGGTCGAGATTCACGAACCGCTGCGACATCTCTTTGTGATCGAAACGACCCCGGAGAAGATGGACTTGGTGATCGAAGGTAACCCTGCGATTGCTCGACTTGTCAAAGGCAATTGGGTCCAAGTCGCCCTGTTGGATCCCGAAACATCGACGTTGTTGCGATATGTCAAAGGCAAGTATGAACCGTTTGTGCCGGAGTCGACGGAGTTGGCGGAAGTGGATTCGTCGATCCAGTGGTACCGAGGTCAACGAGGGCATCTCGATTTTGCATCAATCAAGGAAACCGCTTCCAAGGAAACCGTTTCTTAACCGTCGCAGCAGCCGATTCGAGTGGTGCTGCGATTCCCGAGACTGACATGAAGACTGAAACGCCTAGCGAGTTGTCGCTCCCCAGGACAACAGGAAACCTTTGATGAACTTAACTGATACCGCTTTCCAATTTTTCGGCACCGTCGTGGTGGCGAGCCCCGCCATGTTGTTGGCGATCCTGGGGCTATCCGCGTTGTTGAACCGCCCGTTAAGCGAAGCAAACATCTCGCGACTCACTCAAGTCGCCGTGCTGTTCACGATGGTACCTGGGATCATCATCCTCGCTTTGATGTTGATTGTGGACACGCGTTACGTCCCGGTGGAATTGGGCGATTGGGTGACGATTCCCGAGCAAGAGTTTCACTTTAATTTGAAATTTGTCTTCGATCGACTGAGCATCCCCTTCTTGCTTTTGTCATGCGTTTTGTGCGGTGTCGTGGGCGCGTTCACTCGCCGCTACCTGCATCGCGAAGAGGGCTATGGGCGTTTCTTTCTCTACTATGCGATGTTCTTCTGCGGGATGGTCACCTCCTCGTTGGCGGGCACGATTGAAACCTTGTTTGTCGGCTGGGAAATGGTTGGACTTTCCTCGGCGTTGTTGGTCGCCTACTTCCACGAACGCAAAAACCCGGTTCGCAACGGGCAACGCGTTTGGTCGGTCTATCGCTTGGCGGACGCTGCCTTTTTGATCGCGGCGATCACCATGCACAGCATGACGGGTGAAGGCGATTTGGGCGGCTTGATGAGTTCTGGCGTCTGGCCCGAAGGGGTCGCGGCAATCTCGTCCCAACAAGCGTTGTTGGTCGGGACGCTACTGCTGATCGCGGCCGCGGGTAAATCAGCACTGTTTCCATTTTCCGGTTGGTTGCCGCGAGCGATGGAAGGGCCGACTCCGTCGAGCGCAATTTTTTACGGAGCGTTGTCGGTCCACTTGGGCGCCTACCTGTTGTTGCGAGTGAGTCCGATTTTGGAGGCTTCGCTATTGTTGCAAATGATGGTCATTACCCTGGGTTTGGTTTCCGCCGGTTGTGGGGCGTTGATGTCACGCGTGCAAAATGACGTCAAGGTTTCGTTGGCCTACGCGTCCTTGACCCAGGTTGGCATCATCGTGGTCGAAATTGGACTCGGGCTGCGTTATTTGGCGCTCATTCACATCATCGGTCACGCTTGTTTGCGAACGATGCAATTGTTGCGTGCTCCGACGTTACTGCGTGATTACAACGAACTTGAAAACGCGATAGGGATGCGGCTCCCCGAAGGCTCATCGCCCTGGACCCGATATCTCCCGGTGAGTTTGCAAGGTTGGTTTTATCGATTTGGCTTCGAGCGTGGATTCATGGATATCGCCTTAGACCAATGGGTGGTGCGGCCGTTCATGAGTCTGTTTCGTTGGTGTGACCGGATGGAACATCGCACCACAGATTGGTTGTCCCGCGATCAGTCTCGCGAATCGGACAAGATTGAATTGCATCCCGAATCGACGGGACGCGCGGCCTAACTTCCCCGCGTTCTAGACCAACATCGAGTCGCATCATCGCCCCGGCGAAAACGGGGCCCAGCATGGCGACTCCCACGAATACACCCCCTCACGATAGGAACCCGGCTTCCATGCCTGAACTTCACTTCCCTTGGATCGAAGTCTCCATCCTCGTCCCGTTGCTCGGGGCGATCTGGATCCACTTTATGGGCCAACGAGAGAATCTGCTTCGCCACGCCATCGTGATCTGTGCAATCACGTTTGTGTTGACGGTGGGGGAATTAATCGACTTTGTCATCATCGGCGCGTTTGAAGCGCACGATCACTGGTTGTTTCTCGATTGGTTATTCGACCGCGACATTTTTGTCGTCGATGAGCTCAGCGCATTCCAATTGCCGTTGGCCGCGTTGATCTTTTTGGTCACCATCATGTCGACGCTGCGAACCAAAACCCCTCGCTTTTCTTTGAAGTTGGCGCTCGTATCCGAATCGTTGTTGTTGGCGACCTTTAGTTGCCGCACCTCGTGGACCTTGGTGGCTTTGTTGGCGGCATCGACGATCCCTCCCTATTTGGAACTGCGTCAACGTGGCCGATGCACTCGCATCTACACCCTACACATGGGATTGTTCGTCGCCCTGATGGTGAGCGGTTGGGCGTGGTTATCGAGGGTCGATGCGACCTCCTCCGCCGCGTTGATCCCGGGAGCGTTGTTAACGGCCGCCGCGCTGCTGCGTAGTGGAATCGCCCCGTTCCATCTGTGGATCGCCGATCTATTCGAAAAAGGAACCTTCGGGACCGCGATCCTGTTTACGACCCCGTTGGTTGGCGCCTACGCCGTGATGCGATTGGTATTACCGATCGCCCCTTCATGGGCGTTGCAGAGCATTGCAATCCTGTCGCTAGTGACAGCGGTTTACGCTGGAGGAATGGCGTTGGTGCAACGCGAAGCACGCCGTATGTTCTGTTACATCCTGCTTAGCCAATCGTCGTTGGTGCTCGTGGGCCTCGAATTGGTCACCCCGATCGGTTTGACCGGAGCATTATGCCTGTGGTTGTCCGTCGGCTTGTCGTTGACGGGATTCGGAATCACGTTGCGTAGTATTGAGTCACGGATCTCGCGTATTTCATTAGCGGATTACCACGGCTTGTATCGCCAGATGCCCATCTTCTCAGGTTTCTTCCTGTTGACGGGATTAGCGTCGATCGGATTCCCCGCAACGGTCGGTTTCGTTGGCATGGAATTGCTGATCGAAGGTGCCGTGGACGTCTACCCCTTGGTCGGCACGATGGTGGTAATCGCTGCGGCACTCAACGGGATCGCCGTCTTATGGGCCTACTTTCGCATCTTCACCGGGCGGCACAATCCAACGTTAATTCCGATGCATGCACGGCTGAGCGAAAATGTCGCCGTGCTGATCCTGAGCTTGCTCATTCTTGGTGGCGGATTGGTTCCGCAACCGGGCGTTGCGTCGCGGTACCACGCCGCTAAAGAACTCACGCGACAACGCCAAGGTAATCCAATGACCGAAGACGCGGATCACTCTCCCGATCACGCGCCAGCACATGTAGAAGTCTCCACGTCCGCTCTGCCTGCTACGAATATTGTCACGCCTTTGGCGAACAAGCGACTCGCCTCCTCTAAAGCTAAGGATCCAACCCAATGAGCAACTCGGTTCCCGATTCCCTGGAAAAACCACGCGGTAATCTCAGCGGATTTACGAAGTACTTTAAATACGATTTCATCTCCGGTTTGCTCGTCTTTTTGATCGCATTGCCGTTGTGTCTGGGAATCTCGATCGCCAGTGGGTATCCGCCGATCGCGGGGATTTTCACCGCGATTATCGGATCGTTGCTAACCACCTTCATTAGCGACTCGGAACTAACCATCAAAGGGCCCGCAGCCGGTTTGATCGTGATTGCGATTGGATGCATCGGTGAATTTGGCGGCGACGGCATGGTGGGCGGGTGGACGGAAAGTGACGTTACCGCCTATCAAGCGGCATTGGCCGTCGGGGTTGCTGCGGCGGTGCTGCAAATCTTCTTCGGCGTTTTCCGGGCTGGGATTCTGGGCGAGTTCTTCCCGATTTCTGCGGTACACGGAATGTTGGCGGCCATCGGGGTGATCATTATCGCCAAGCAAATCCCAGTTGCCCTAGGCGTCAGCGCGTCCGGTGGCCCGATCGAGATGCTCAGGGAGATTCCGACGTTTATCGCGTCCGCGAATCCGGCGATCGCCGCGATTGGATTGACGAGTGTGTTGATCATGTTTTTGTGGCCGGTGGTGATCGGCAAATTTCCTCGACTAAAAGTATTGCCCTCGCCGTTAATCGTGTTGATCGTTGCGATTCCGATGGGGATGGGATTCGACCTGATGCACCCGCATTCTTACACGCTTCAAAATCACCAATACCAACTTGGCGAGAACTACCTCGTTGCGATGCCAGACCGCGTTTTCGGCATGTTCGATTCCTTGACGGCCCCTGATTTCTCGGCGTTACAGCAACCCAAAGCATGGAAATGGGTGTTCATGTTCTTTATCATCGGCAGTCTCGAGTCGTTGCTCAGTGCGAAGGCGATCGACATCATCGACCCCTGGAAACGCAAAAGCAGCATGGACCGCGACATGGTCGCCGTCGGTGCTGGGAACCTGTGCTGTGCGTTTGTTGGTGGCCTACCGATGATCTCCGAGATCGTGCGAAGTAAAGCGAACATCGACAACGGTGCTCGCACGCGTTTCGCAGATCTTTGGCACGGAATTTTCCTATTGGTCTGCGTCGCATTGATCCCCATGGTGCTGCACCGCATCCCAATGGCCGCGCTCGCTGCGATGCTGATCTATACCGGCTTCCGTCTCGCCCACCCCAGCGAGTTCATGAATGTGTGGAGAATCGGACGCGAACAACTTGTCATTTTCACCGTCACACTAGTATCGGTGTTGGCAACTGATTTGCTGATTGGGATCGCGATCGGGATTGCGACGAAGGCGGTCATCCACTTGGCAAACGGCGTCTCGCTGCGAGCCTTGTTCAAACCCGAGATCGCGGTTACCGAAGACGACGGAACGACGGTGCATTTGACCGCTTACCAATCTGCGGTGTTCAGCAACTGGATTCCCATCCGCCGCCAGATCGAGCGAGTGGGCTTAGTGGAACGCAAGAACGTCGAACTCGATCTGTCGGAAACGAAGCTCGTTGACCATAGCGTGATGGATAAATTACACGAGATGGAAAACGACTTCGAACAACAAGGATTGCGTTTCACGGTCGTCGGACTCGACTCGCATCAGCCGTTTGCGGGGCACGCCCAATCAGCGCGACGCAAGGGACTTTGCACGGTCCAGCGTCTGACGATTATCACCGACCCCGATTTGGAGCAACAAATCCAACGCCATGTGGTACGGCTCGGTGCTAGCGGGTACACGTCAATCCCTTGCTACGGCGTAGGACGCCAACAATTGCAATTGGCAACCGAGGAACCGAATCCACAAGTTCGGATCGAGGTGATCGCGCCAAAAGAATCCGCCACGCTGATGATGGATTTTCTGCGACGCGAATTGCAACCCGACCACCGTTTGACCTTCTGTCTCGAAACGGTGCAAGTCGAACGGCTCGATGCCTTCCTTCCCAATCCGAATCGAAGCCAGCAAAGCGTGGATTCGGGCAGCGAGCGTTTGGACGCGGTCGCCCACTAAGGCGATCGATGCACCTCATCGCGGCTCGCTTGGAACGCCGCAACTTGCCGCCGATCACTCGGCGGCAAGCTGCGAAGAGAGGCTTGTCGTTAGCGCGAGTGATGTGTCTCGAAACCGTTCTGATTGAGCCAACCGATCAATTGCTCTGCCGCCATAGGATCGGCCAAGTGGACCGCTCGCCATGTCGGCGCGCGGTAGGCGATGTCGGAATGTCCATCATGGGAGTTCAAACGGACTTCACAACCGATCTGGCGAAGCGCCGTGACGAATTGTTGTTCGTTGGCCGCTCCGTTACCGTGCGTTTTTTTCCAGTTCAGCATGCGAAACTCCACCGCTTCGGGGCCGCTGAAGTAAGCCGGGTCGGCGTGGCTGTGTGATACGTCAAAGCCAGATTGGGAGAGCCAAGTCGCCCATTGCTGAGCCATGTTGTGATCTTTCACCTTCAGCTCTTTCCACATCGCAGCGCGAAAGGTCACGTCAATGTGCCCCGCATGGCTGCCTTGCTTGACCTCGCATCCGAGTTGCTTGAGCGTCGCAGCATGTTGAGCCGCTTTGTTGGCATCGTCGAAGTGCATCGAATTCCACTCGGGTAAATAGAATGCCAAGCCTTCGCCAGCGTGCCCATGATCAGAATGCCCATGATCAGCGTGCTCATGTTCAGAATGCCCGTGATCAGCGTGCCCGTGATCAGCGTGCCCGTGACCGCTGTGATCATGAGCGGTTTGACCGGTGCCTTGAGCGAAGGTCCGGTCGTCTGAAAGCGACATAGCGCCACAAACGGCAAAGGCGAAGAAGGTTTGAGTGAGTCTGAGAGTCTTAGTCATACTGAATTCCTTAGATCGGGTTATTGCATTGGGGACCGTACGCCGCAGCGACCGAGACAAACGGACTTTCTTACGCGCAGCAGCGAAACAGTTTTAGAGCGTGTGGAGGCGACAGCCGAGCGATAAAAATGCGCAGTCACCGCTCCATTTAAGCCTCATCCGACTTGGGATTCTGGCATGCTTGTGAAGCGACAAACCAAGGCAATTTCACCCGTGGCTGAGCGTAGATTAACGCGGGTTAACGCGAGTCCCATTAAAGCTGCCAGGATTGCAGCAGGGCGCAACGCGACTTCGCAGTGGTGTAACGATCGATGCCGTTGGACACCCAATAGCGAGACGCATTCGATTCCACAGCAAACTCGAGACGGTCACTCGCAAAACCAGAGCTTGTGATTTCCGTGAAATCTGGGGACGCGATGAATTTCGCAAGCTTGAACGCACACGCCGTTTCGTTGCAAAAAGGTGAATGCCCGCAAAGAGATTCCACCTTTGTGAGCGACCCGAACTCTGATTCCTTACTGTGACACAACTCATCGTGAACGTGAGTTCGATGCTCATGATGATGATGCAGATCACACCAGCCCAACACCCCATGCGCTGAAAACGCCACGAAGGTTAGGAGATGGATCATGGCATTCAACATGGTAGGTTTATCCACCGGCAATGAGTTGGGGAATCGAGCGATTGTTTCCATCGTTGTCCGGAGAGTCAAGTGCGAAACGAGTGATCAAGAGCAGCCTACAAGGATTGCCGATTGCAGGACTGAGACGCGTCAAAGGTCTCGAAACGCTACTTTTGACGCGACGCGGGGCCTGTTCCGTGGCTCATTGACCTTCGGATAACGGAATCAGAAATCGCTCGAAAATGACTACGACAGCAGGTCGTAGAGGCAGATTCACGGTCGCACGCCGCAAGCAACTTGAAATATGTTTTCCCGTGTCATTCGCGGTTCCCTTGACGCTCGAGGGCTCCGTGGTGCTGGTGGAGTTGGGGAAAATTGCGAAGGACGGTTCAGTAACGCGACGTTGGCTCGTGAAACGCATCGGGGGGCATGAGAGCGCTGCGATGCACGACATCCAAGCGGGAGTGCGATGGTCAAGCACATGGTCAAGCAACACCCTCGGCGTTTTTCTTCGACGCTCTGAGTAGTAACGCCGTGCAATCATCACGTTCGGTGCCGATGCCGTGGATGTTTTCAAACAAACAGTCGATCACATCCTGCAGCGACGCTGTGATGCAACCTGCCGCTTTAGCGACGACCTCTTCAAACGTATGGTACGAACCGCCCGGCGAGATGGAATCAAGAACGCCGTCGGTGAACAATAGCAAGGTGGAATCCGCAAACTCCTTGGCCACTTGATGAGTCGGATAGGTGATGGTTTCGAGGATTCCCAAGGGCGGTTCCATTGAGGACAACACTCGCACGGTTTTGTCGGGGCGAATCAAATAGCCGGGATGTCCAGCGCTGGCGTATTGAATCGTCTGGCGTTCACGAGACAAAAAACCAAGAAACATCGTAACGAAATACCGCAGATGAACATCGCGACATAAAATTTTGTTGGCGTTGCTCAAAATCGTTCCTGGATCGTCACAGGTCATCGCCATCGCTCGCAGAATCGCTCGGGTTTCCATCATCACCATCGCCGGCACCAAGCCATGTCCGCTGACATCGGCGATCACGAATACCAGCCGTCCATCGGGTAATTCCATTAGGTCGTAGAAGTCGCCGCCGGCTTGCTCGGCCGGTTCGCATCGGCCACACCACTGCACCTCTGCGAAACGCTGCATCGGATTGGGCAACAGCATTTGTTGAATGCGATGCGCCAGTGCAAGCTGATTTTGAAAGCCCAGCAGCGACTTTTCCGCGGTTTGTCGTCGGCAACGTTCAATCGCCAAATCGAGTGGCCGGGTAAGATGCTCGGGACTGGAAACTTCGTCCTTCAAGACATAATCTTCCGCTCCTGAACGAACCGCAAGAATGGCAATCGACCGATCGGCATAGCCACTAAAAACAACGATGGGCAATGCATCTGCGACGGCACGAATTTGGGCAAGACCTTCAAGCCCATGCGAATCGGGGAGATTCAAATCCAGCAAGATCAGGTCGTAGTCATGTGCACCAATCGCATTGATTGCGGCACCTAGTGTTTCAACGACCTGCAATTCGTACGACGTTTCGCTTCGTGCTAACCAACGACGGACCGCTTCCGCATCGTCGCGATTGTCTTCCACCATCAAGATGCACCGAGCGGGGCCGTCCTTCACATTGATGACTCCTCGTCCATCTGCTCGTCCATCTGCTCGACGGGCGAATCATTGACGCAAAGCTTGACCATCGTGATTTCGTTGCCTTTTTCGTTGTGCTTGACCTCATCCATGAACGTATTGATCAACAACAACCCACGGCCCCCTTCTTTGTCGAGATTGCTGGGGTCGGTGGGATCGGGAACGTCGCTCAAGTTAAACCCAGGACCTTCATCGCGAATCGTGAAGACGGCCCCATGGCGGTCCGCACGCAAGGAAAAATGTACGCGACGATTGCTGTAAGCAGGGTCGGCTAATCGCTCCTGGATCTTATCGAGATACGGTTGCCCGTCTTCGATGCATTTGAGTTCCGAGGCGATTTCAAGATTGCCATGCACCATGGCGTTGACAATTGCTTCGTCTAGCGCCATCGCAATCTGCATGTGTTGCCCGGGGTCGTAGTCGGACATTTGGTTGAGGATTGACTCCACGCTACCGATTAAATCCGGCACCAGCGATTGGTCATTGACGAGCGCCCAAGTCACCTCCGTTTGATGCAAGCAACTCGCAAGTAGTTGGTTGGTTTGCGCGGATACTTGCAACTCAAGCACCCGTCGAACCGTCGGCAACAAGATGGTTGCGATCGCGCTTTTGGGAACGTAGCTGGCCGCTCCCGCATGTAACGCTTGGGCCGCGATCAATTCGCTGCCCGCAGCGGTGGTTAGGATCACAGGAACCGGCAATTGTTGCAACGTGATCTCACGCACCAACTCCAAACCATCCATGTTTGGCATTTGCAAGTCCGTGAGGACCAAATCGGGTAAACGCTCTTTCACACTTGCCAGTGCTTGCACCCCATCGGAGGCGACGCTGACTTCGTAACCCGAAGATTCTAAGAGCATCCGAATCTGGGTTAACTGTGTCGCGCTATCGTCGACAACGAGAATACGGTGCTGGTCTTTCACGGGCGATCCTACGAGAAAGTGTGTCACATGGAAGCGTCGTGCTCGACGGCTAACGTGACGATGGCTTGGGGGTGAACGACAAGATGGCTTTGGGAGTCGAGTCCATGATCTGCAGCAGGGTTCCATCCAGATTCGTGACCTGAAATGCCATCCGCACCATCGGGCTCATGTTGCAAAGACGCAACTCGCCATTCTCGCTCTGCACATAATCGTTGCAGCGCAGCATGGTGGTAATGAACTCTGATGAAATTGCATTGACGTCCTTGAAATTAATCACCATCCGCGCCGGTTTAGCTGACTTGATGTACGCGATTAATTCTTGCTGCGTCTGCTGAATCAATTCTCGATCAAGGAACTTCGTTGAGGCAAGGAATACAACGGGCACCCCCTCCGATGCGCTCGTCCGAATATGTTTGTAAAGATTCATCGGTTTGTTCACGTCAATCGAAATGGGTTGAATGAGAGTTTGAAACGCATCCCAAAATCACGATCACCTCTCCAACACTCAGTATAGGCGATGCTCCGGATGCCAGGGGAATCCAAGCTCGTAGGGGAACCGAAAAAAACATGGCGACCGCGATCGACAAGTCGACGATGTTCGGTCGCCCCGATTCGCGTGAATAAAGCCGCAAGCCCCCGCGCACGTTGATCTAACGCATTCTTCATGTTGATGTCGCTACGGTCGCCCGACGGCGGAGCACGTGCGGGTCAACGCAGCAATGGCTTGAATTCCACGTCATTTGCCACAGAACGCTAGCTGACAGAACGCTAGCTGCTGGCGTAACCGGTGTGCGGTGCCGCGTCCCACGTTGACGAGGAAGCGGGGCGAAGTTTCGCTCGGAGAGCCCCCCAGAGCACCGAATCATTTTCGCCCAATGGTTTAGAGCGGAAAGGCTTCGATCTCGGCATACAACGGTAAGTACCGGTAGTAGACTTCAAGAATCATGGCGGCCATTGCGGTTGTATAAAGCCGCCCACCGACATCGCCGTATTCGTCTTTGAAATGCCAACTGCCCGCTTCGTGGCCGCGGGTCGCTTGCGTGCGCACAAGGTGATCCCGAAGTTGGGTGTTCCAACGCGTCCAGCCCGGATGACGCGAATGATGCAGCGCTAGGGTGCCGTAGTAGTCGTGGTAGACATTGGTCAGCAACGGACCACGCTTGGCCATCGCCGTGAGCGCCCTGTCCATCGGTAACTCGCTGGGCGGTTTGCCCAAGTACAGCAACATCGTCAGCCCGATCGCGGTGTTGGTTGCATCGGGCTTTCGGTCGCTCTGGTAGGCGAAGGTGTATTGCGAATCGGGCGAGGTCGAAAGGATAAAGTCCCTTGCCTTAGGGAGGGTGGAGTAGGAAAGCGGGATGCCGTTTCGCCGCGTTGCAACCAACGACAACACCTGCCATCCCGTTAGCGTTGTGTCACCTGGCTTTCCGGGCAGGTAGCCCCAGGAACCGTTTGGATGCTGAGCATAGGTGGTAAACCATTTGCCGAGCGTGGCGAGTTCACGTAAGTCGGAGTCGCCGTTTTCGTTACTTTCGTTCCGCGACATGTAGAGTGCTTCGGCGACCGCCATCAACGCGATTCCATGACCATACATACTGCCCTGTTGCCAATCGACGCCCGTTTCCGTATCGGCCGCGGCGGTACGCAGGTAGTAGAGTCCATCGCGCACGACGTTGTCATACTTGCCGGTTTGGTGGGTGTACCCCGCCCCCAGAAAGGCAAGTAATGCCAAGCCGGTTGCACCGGTCGACGGGGTGGCGGCGTCCGACGATGCTTTGCTATGGCGACATCGCCCATTGCAGGGATCGAGCTCGAGATTGAACGACCACGAGCCGTTGGGACGCTGGTGATTGGCAAGCCATTGCAGTGCATTTTCAACGGCATTCTCACTTGCTGCTGTCGCACCAAACCGTTCGCCGAACTGCTTGCGCCCCTGTGACGTTCGCCCCAATAGCCCCCCGCCGCTGGGCAGCCGACGGAGTGACTCCATCGCGTCGCGCGCATTAGCGATGGTGAACGACGATGTCATTTCACTCGGCGACGAAGCGGAACTCTTGGGCTGGCTTAGCGGCGAAGTGATTGCATTCGGCTTCGCCGGGGCGACGGTGATCGAGGTGGGCCGCTCGGCAAGCGAAGCCTCGGTCGTGGCGCGGTCGTCTTGTTGAGGAAACTGCTCTAAATGCACGACCGGCGAAGCCGTGGTTTGCCGAGCACGCAGCGAAAACGTTTGCTTCGTTTGCAGCGGCAGTGTGAACAGCGCAAAGGCGATCAACAACAAAGTATGCAGGATCGTGCTGATCAATCCCGGAATAATGCGGGGGTCACGCGTGAAACGATTTTTGGAAGCCGCGTTCGATGAGACTGATTGTAACGATTGCTCTTGCTCCGGCCCGGAATCAATCTCAATCGGAGGAGCGGCGCACGTCGCGTCCTGCAACACCTGCACCGCAGGCGCAGTCGTATTGAGAGGGGATGTGCCGGTCATATCAGTTTCGCTGGCCAAGATGAGAGATCCTTATCTCTCGAATATAGCTCAGCGGTAGAGTGGCCGATCATAATTCCGTCGTCACCATCAACCGACAATCCCCTAAGTTGCCACTTGATAGGCACGCGATCGGAACAAAAAGTCAATCAAGTTTCCTTCATGCGGCTGTAGCCAATTCAACCGATTCGTGGGAATCGGGCCGATGTTCAAACGATCGATATCGACACTATTGCCTGCGGCGTTAATGAAATCGCTGTCGCGCGTTAACACGGTGCCCACCAAGGTGGGGCCGATGCGGTTCAACATCTCCGCTTGCGGACACTCGACCACCGACACGAAGGGGAACATGTATTCCTTGGCAGCCACTTGACGATCGGGGGAATCAGCCAGCACCACCATCGGACGCAAGTAGGCGCAATGGTCTCGCTCGATCAACTTTTCACCAAACTCAGCCGTCAAGTCCGTCACGCCCGATTCGGCAAGATCTTGTTGGACCATCGCATAGGTGCCCGTCGCCATCGCCGGCACCGTGAATGCGGCGAGTTGGGCGTCGGGATCCGCAGGCGGACGCACGTCCACCGGACCAATTCGTTTGGCAATCGCTTCGCCGATTTCACGCGTGTGCCGACTCGCCCAAATGCCGGAGCAATTGATACAGCTGCGGCCCGAATTGCTGAGCACGCTTTCGACCATCAAGTCCAAATAATCTTCCCAATCGTCGACGACATCGTCGCCCAGCAAAATTTTCGAGAACCCAGGTCCATGCGCTTGCACCCGTGGATTGCCCGCATGTTGAGCCAGCGTTTGGGCACTTCCAAAAATCATGCTGCGTGACGTCTTGGCCATGATCGCCCCGCCGACATCATGGTCACCGGGGTAAAGCGAAAATGCTTCGGCGGGAATCCCCGCGGCCATAAACGCAGAGACCATACGGTATGGCGTCCAAGGCTCTTGCGATCCCGGCTTGAGTGCCAAACCGATTTGCAATGCCACCGCAGGCAACCACAGCGTGTGCACGCCGGGGGAGTTGTTGGGAAGCACGGCACCCAGCACAGGAGTTTGCACCTGATAGCTGACAATCACTCCACGGCCTTCCTCGCCGTAACCACGCGACAGAATCGAAAGATCTAATCCTCGCGTCAAGCAATCAAGGATCTCGCCCATCCGGCTGAGAACGAAACTGTTCTTGGCCATGTTCGAGCGGCACATGTGCTCGGGCAATCCCGTACTGGCCGATTGCTGATGCACGAAGTCATCGACACTTTGCAGTGAGTCCCCAACCTTCAAATCACTTGTTTCAAACAGCTGTGCTGCCTTCTTGCAACGCGCGATCAAATCATCGGTTGAGAATTGCAACAGCGCTTCGCGTGCCAGATGCGATTTTCGCATATCGCGACCGACGATCCCGCTGCCCACCGTTCCGACACGAGCGATCGGCTCGCCAGTATCAAAGTGAACGACTTCCTTCGAATCGAGCGACTCGTACGGTTTTCCCCAACGCAATGGACTGAGCGTGATCATGTGCTTGAACTTTTGGTGATTTCGTTTGGTTTGAATTTCGCGTGAACGTACTCACGTGTTCCTGCAGTTCACGTGTTCCTGCAGTTCACGTGTTCCTGCAACTCACGTGTCACATTTGACATTGCGTGTTTTCATCACCCGAAGTGTCAGCGAAAGAAAATCGATCTTGATTCGTTCCCACGCTGACGCGTCGAGTTGTGATTTCTTGAGAAACCGACGATCACGCCACTTAAAACGTATAACCGAAGGCGAGCTCGCGGGCGTTGACTAGTAAACACCCACGGTGGTTGCACCGGCGAGCTCATGAAAGGGGCGAACGCCACTGACGCCATCCCACGGATAAAGGTCGAACGGAGCTTCACGCTCCCCTTCATCGCGTTCCATAAATCCAGGCACAAAGAACTCATCGGTCAGCGTATAAAGCTTGACCCGTCCCGTTGCTCCGAAAGGGACGACTTGGTTGTAGTCATCGAAGCTAACCACTTCCGTTGCCGCTCGCGGTTGGGGAGCGTAGTAGGAAATCTTGTACCCATCGGCCGCCGTGATCGGTTTGCTACAGGCCAGCCCCATCAAGGTATTGCCGTAGGTGGGGGTCATGTAAACACCGCTCTCTTCCGGTGGGCCGCCGAGCAACTCCTCCACACAGAATCGTGTCCATTGGGGAGTGAACTCGGTTCCTCCCGAAAAAATACCGGTGATACCAACCTCGGCGAGACTGGTGCCTCGCTCTTCAAGCGCTTCGCCAAGCGACTCGATCAACTTGGGAGTCCCGAACATGCACTTTACATCATGACCTGCGGTCAGAATCGTGATGGCTTGATCGATGCAATGCTTCTTGTATTCCTCGAGGTGTTCCATCCAACCTTTCTTGATCAACTTAACGACCCAGCGGGGGTCGAGGTCGATGCAAAAACAGATTCCCTCACGATGCTGGGCGAGATGCTCGACCGCCAAACGCAGGCGACGAGGCCCGCTTGGGCCCAACATCAACCAATTCGCCCCTTTGGGGAAATACTTCTCTGGAAGCGTGTCGCTGAATAACTCGTAGTCCTTCCAGTGATCCTCGATCACCATCCGGCTTTTAGGAACTCCCGTGGTCCCGCCCGTCTCAAAAACATAGACCGGTTTGCCCGCGTGTCCCTGGGGAACCCAGCGACGAATCGGCCCGCCGCGAAGCCAATCGTCTTCAAAGAGTGGAAACTTTTTCAAGTCGTCAAACGATTTGATCTCGGTCAACGGATCAAAATTCAACTCCCGCTTTTTCTCGAGCCAAAAGGGGCTGCCGGTGTCGTCGCTGAAATGCCAATGAACGGTTTTTAAGGTGTGCTCGTTCAGTTGATCCCGAGCCTCCGTTGCTTTCTGGGCGACTTGCTCGTTCATGGGGTTATCCACAGCTGACATGAGACATCTCGTGAAGGAAATCAAGAAAGTGAGGGTTGGAAAGCCTCAGCCTATTTTCGCTGACGCAACTCAACGGCGGGAGCCACATCATATCAACATTCGCGGGTCCCGTAATCCGGTGGCGGCAGGCAAGGCCTATTTCGATTGCCAGCGTTTCTTGGGCGTGGCAAGGCTCGTTGCATGGGGGCATGAAAAAACCACGGCCGAGACCGTGGTTTGAGGATCCATTGGATCGATTAAATTTTCCGTTCCGCTCGCAAAAAACGCGTTCGGGAACGAGGTTTCTTAAAAGCCGTATGGGCTGGATTGATACGAGCTGGATTGATATGGGTTGGATTGATAATTGTACGACCCGTAATACGACGAATCGTGCTTGATCGGGCTGATCGCATGGGGCGGTTTGATCTTGTGATCTTTGTCATCATCATCATCGTCCAATGCGACTGCGATCAGACCACCGATTCCCGCTAGAGCCGCAATGCCACCCAAGCCGCCATGGCCTCCACCGCCACCGCCGCCATAACCACCGCCTGAGCTGCAGCAACCATCAAGAGGCGTACCGTAGCCATCGGCCACGATCTCTTCTTCAACGACGATCTCTTCCTCAACGATCACCTCTTCCTCGACACAATGGATCACTTCGGGACACGGCGCCACTTGCATTTCAAAGTAATTGCAGTAGGGAGCACCGTGGCCATGGAGACCAATTAATTTCTGCTTGTCGTCGCCCTTTGCCGCTTTTTGCTGGGCTTCATCGACCAACTCAAACCCTACCAAGCCAACCCCGGCGGCTCCCACAGCAAGCAGCGAATACTCGTCCGCGGCGAGTGCATCCACGCGAAAATTGCCGGTTTCATCCGTCACGGCTCGCGCGATTGTCTTACCGTCCTTCACGATGAATACGTTCGTTAGATTTGCGGCATCCAACACCGAGCCATTCGCACCGGCAAGACGAAGCATGCCATTCATCCCACCATCGCTCTGCATGACACGGAGAAAATGATCGTTGCAAACTCGCTCAGATACTTCGCTTAACTTTTCGGTCGGCAAAGAAACCACCGAGCCCGATAGCTTGGCTGGCAAATAGCGAGTCACCGCCATCTTCACCATCGTGAAATCGATGTTCGCAGCTGCGATTTCCAGTTCGCCGGGGAAGTGGGTGCCAGCAGTGGTTTCCGCATCAAGCACATGCGTTGCAAAGCATGCAAACACGTCCTTGGCCTTCGCGGTTAACGAGTAAACGCCAGGCTTGACATTTTCAATCGCAAATTCGCCAGCGTCGTTGGAGGTGCCTCGCAACACGTTTCCATCGTTATCAAGCAGGGTGATTTTTGCGTCGGCGACCGCCTTTGCTTCCCCATTGACCGACGGCAGAATGACTCGCCCCGTCAACGTTTCCGCCTTCGAAGGCGCAACCCACTGACTAACGGTGAGGTGACTAGCCCCCACCTCAGCCCTTAGCGGTGCACTAGTCAAGGTCGACGCGAGAAGAACGGCAAGTCCTGCTAAGTGGAGTCTCATTTCTGATTGCCTTGGTGTTTTAATGGGTGAGACACAACCAGCCCGACGGATGCATTTCATTCAAGGGGGGCTGGGCAACTTATACGACACTCATCGTAAGCATTTCCAACACCGTGAACAAGCACATAATCGCTACATTTAACATTGCTATCAAATTCCGTTCGATCGCCTGAGGCCCTGAACTGACGACGTTTCAGTCCCAGCAAAACAGCTCTACAGAGGGGAATCAGCTAAATTACCGATCACACCCCGACCAGCCAGACCGACACCCACCCTCAGAAGGGCCGTAAATAACGAGGAAAAGCCAAATTCTCTTTTGCAGGCGAACTTGGCGGATTTTTTCAAGACACTTATGATTCTGGAGCTCCTCGGTCGGTAATTCTCTCCATCATCGCCGCGTGGCAAGCGGTATTTTTTTTCTCCACGAGGGATTCCTTGTCCAGCCCTTTTCGCCCCCCCGCCCCCTTAGCCGCGGAAAAAGGCGTCTTCGGAGACCACGCAACCCTGCGAACAAGACGGTTTCTGTATCGCGTGATCGAGTTCCGGCGGCCCTTGCTTGGGACTTTGGTCTACAGCGGTTGGTGGTTCCGCCAGAAGATCGAGATCAATGGCAAACAGGTCTGGTGGAAGGTCAGTTGGTTGAACCTCAGCCGAGACGTCTCGTTTTCCATTCCGGCGAGCGCCTACGCTCAAGAAGCGACGGCTCGCGCGGGCGACAGCGTGCCTGCGCTCAACGCATCGCAGGCCCCCCCATTGCAGTCCCCCCCATCGCAGGACCATGGCACCGCAACGAACGGACCGATCCAAGGGCGAATCGAGATCCAGTTCACACGTGGATTACGAATTCGACGTTTCCGGATTTGGTTTGACGGGACGATTGCCTATGACGAAATCGACTGACCGCCCCCCACGTTGCAGTAAAGCGTCAACCAAAAGGCGTGCTCGCCATTTGGTTTTTCGTTTTCCCAATTGAATTTCGCTGTTTCTATTGGATTTCGACTTCTATTGGATTTCGACAATCACTCCAGCCGGTCCTGCGTTGAGCACCAACGAGTTGCCAATCATCACCTGTTTCTCCCAATCGCTATGGATGTGACCGCAGACCACCAATCGCGGATTTCGCGTTTCAACGATGCTGCGAATGGATTGGCTGCCGCGAATGCGCCCTTCGCTATCGTGGTCAACGCTGTCGATCGGAGGTGAGTGGACAACGAGCACCCCTTGATGGGGACAGTCCGCGAGTAGTTCAGCGGCCTGCGTCTCATCGAAGTCGTAGCTCCAATCCCCAAACGGGGTTACAGGAATACCGCCGCCGACTCCCCAGAAATCGATGCCCTTGATCGAGCAGCCATTGCCATGCAAAACCGTGGCACGGTTCCAGCCTTTTGCCGCAGCGGTCAATTCCTCAGCGGTCTCGCCATTTCCCGGGACCAACACGGCTGGTTTTTCGATCTTGGACAAGATGTCGAGCGTGTCGGAGATCCCACGGTGCTGTCGGGCAAAGTCACCTGCGCCGATCACAACATCGACCCTTTCGGCCATCGCTACCAATTTTTCGGCCGCGACGGTATCACAATGAAGGTCGCTAAAGCAAAGGTATTTCATCGTATTTTCCTTGGTCATTGCGTCGCCACGCGATTCTCGTGGCCTGATCAATCAAACGTCGCCACTCGCAAACACGACGAGGGTGGGCGTGTCGAAACCAACCTTGGCCTAAGCTTGATCGGCTGTCGATGGCCAACTTCTTCGCTTTCGTGTGACCGATGATCAATGCTTTTCCGCGTGAGGCGTTTTTCCGGCGAAGGCGCTTTTCGGGCAAAGGCGTTATTCCGGCGAAGACAATGTCTGGCAGGTCATTTTTCCAGCGTATGCGTTTCGAGTGCATGTTTTTTCCGGCGCATGGGAGCAATGGGGCGAGTTCGCTGCCGCCGGTGCCGCCACCGTCGATGATTTCCGGTTTGCCCGAACAGCAAGGTTACCGAATGCCGTCACAGCAACTAAAGTGACGGTTGAACAAATTCGACTGTGATTTTTGAGTTGGCATGCCTGAACCTCTTTCCGCTAATTTCCGCCGCCCCCTGTTATTGCTGATCGCGATTGCGCTGTTGGTGGGGAGTGCTGCGGTATGGTGGTGGGGTGACGAAAGTAGCGCTCGCTTTGCGGCGGCGGCAATGGGACGGGTCGGGCTCGTGCTCGCTGCGCTGTGGTTAGCGTGGCCTTCGCTTCGTCGCCCGGCGCGATGGTTTCCACCGGCGGTGGCGGTTATCGGGGTGATCTCGTTAATGGTCTTGGCGGCACAGCCGAGATTGATTTTTGCGGTAGTGCCAGCGGCCGGAACGTTGATCACAATCACCATGTTGGTGCGAAGCTTTCGCGGGCCCCCCAAACGCTGAGCGTCCCCTCCACCTCATTTCTATCCGCAGAGAAATCGCGGCACACCGTCCCGTTGGAGGACACCTTCCCGTTGGAGGACGCCGTTTTTCCGGGCCCATCACAACTCGACGCGTCAGCGAGGCACCGAGCCGAGTGCGAGGCGTTCCGTCGGACAGAGGCGTTCCCCCGGACAAGCGCGCGAGGCAGGGCGATTGGGGGATTGTCTTTTTTCTGGGGGGGCCACTGTTTCACACTACTTTCGTTCGGTTTCACACTACTTTCGTTCGGTTTCACGCTGTCTAGAGCTCTAAATACGCTGCCTCGAGCACTGAATAATCGGAATCGGCGCCAAAATTGGAAAAAACCTACCTGACCCGCTGCGAAATAGCCGAAACAACCAGCAACACCGGTCTGATCAGATCGGTCGGAGGATCAGTTACCAGTGACGGTGACATCCTATTCCTTGTCGCATCGGGCGACTGGGCCTCCGGCTGGTTATTCGCATCGGAGCGATTTAGCACTGTAGGGAGGCATTTCCATGCGACGGACGTATTTCGGATTGGCGATTGCCACGATAGCAGCCTTGGGACCAATGCAGGTCTTTGGCGGCGATCGAGAAATCGCTCAGCAAATTATTCAACGGTTGAAAGTTAACCGTGACTCAGGAGCGTTGAAGGATTTCTCGCTCGACATGAAGGTCGAACAAGGCGTCGTGTTGTTTCGCGGCAACGTCAGCCAGTCGGCCCAAAAAGATCTCGTATTGATGACCGCTTCGGGCATCCAGGGGATCAACGACATCGTGGATGAAGTGACCATCAATGGTCAAACGGTGTCGGCAGAAACGACGACGGCAAAAGTCGTCAAACCAGTCAAAAACGTTGCCATTGTGGCAACGGAACCGGTGATCGAAGCGGGTGCAAAGGATTCGAAACCGGCTGTAGCCGCGAAATCGAATCCCAAGCCTGCGAGCGAATCGAATTTCTCGTTCAGCAAGGCGTTGGCGGCAAAAGCAGCCACGATTCGCGAAGCGACTCAACGCGAAGAGACGGTCGTTCAAGCCGACTTGCCTCGCTTTGAGGCCCCAGAGCAGATGCCGGGCGAGGTTCGTCCCACCGCCGCGGTGGAATTGAACGCTTCGCCGTTGCCAAGCGGCGACGAGCAAATTGTTTCGTCGGTCGTCAGTGCACTCGGCCAGGCCCAGAAATCGGGCCAGCTACGTGGCTTTGGCGTTGATGTAACGAGCAACGGTGGGATCGTCCAACTCAAGGGACGCGCCGCTTCGGATGCACAACGCGATGCAATCGTCCAGATTGCCGAATCCACTCCAGGCGTCACGGGAGTCCGCGATGCGATTGAAGTCGCCGCAACGCTGCCGCGTCTTCCCAAGCCCACCGTGGCTCAAGCCGCACCGGTCGCGCCAGCCGCTCCCATGCAGACTCGTATGGTTGCAAACCAAGGGCATGCCCCCGCGATGGCAGTCCCCTATCGCATGAACCCGCAACAACAGGTTCATGCGGCACAAGTGGGTTACGGTGCAATGCAGGGAGCCCCGACCATGGGACAACCCGTTCCCATGGCTCCGTATACCGGTGGAGGAGCACCTCGCTATGACTCGCCGAACTTGCCAAATTACGCTTGGCCAGGCTACGCAGCTCACCCAAACTACGCTGCATTGACTTATCCACAGCAGTACAGCCCATCGGCATGGCCGTACATCGGACCGTTCTACCCTTATCCGCAAGTTCCTCTTGGATGGCGTAAGGTCAGCCTTGAATGGGACGACGGCTGGTGGTTCCTGGACTTCACCGATCGCTAAGCCGATCGACCGCTGGGCATGGAACGCCTCGCCCATCGCACTTGCAAAGAAGCTCGTGAAACAGTTCGCTGTTCACGAGCTTTTTTCGTTTAAATATCGCTGACTTTTACAGGTACTCATTCCGCCTTCGCGGTGGTGCAGCTCCGAATCCTGCGTCGATCGCCCCCGCAGCGTTCGAGAGCGCGCGACCGAGGCGTATCGTTTCGGGACGCTCCGCCCCCGCCTCTGCTTTCTAGGTGCCGTTTTCTAAGCTCGGGCTGCTCGATTGAGGGCTGCTCGATTGAGGGCTGCTCGATCCGGGGCAGCTGGCCCTTCGTTTTCGATCGTGGAGAGAGCCGCAGCTTGTTTTCAGACGTTTTAAAGGGGATTAACGGACCGGATACGCCTGATCACTCGACTCCCAATCCTTGCGGACGCGTTTCTTTTTGTCCGATTTTCGGATCTTTCGGATTTACCCGCAAGATCCTCCCAAGTTCACACGATACTACCATTACGCAGATCGCTAGTTGCGATCGATCGTAAAGGAAACCACGGAAGGTTGCTCGGATGAAGACTCCTAATTCAACACGCGTACGCACCACAAACGGCGATGTCGATCGTGTGGCAAGTGTTGCCAAGAAAACGCACGCCCCATCTATCGCATTGGGGCTGATCGCAATGATGGCGATCAGTTCAACCGGATGCTACGGAATTGGAGGCACCAACTATAACCTTGGCTTCTTGGCCTATCCAATCCCGGTGAGTCCTTACTTCCAACACAAGCAAGAAGAGAAGTTTTGGAAGAAGGAGCGTTACGACCGCGTTCCGATCCTGGGACCAACCACATCGGGTGGCACCCCCGTGGCGCTTGACCCGCCTAGCGACGACGAAGTGATGCACGCACTCGAGTCGGCCCGTCCGGCTCAAGGTGGCGTTCCCCTGCTGTGGGAAACCCAACGCAACAATGTGCGGATCATCAAAGAAAAGATCGCCGATTACATCGATCCGCCCCGTTTCTATCCGCTGATCGGTCCAGCACAACTGCACCACGCCCACTACAAGTGCTCGATCTACTTCGACGAAAAGACCATCGTCGGATACCCGGTTCCCCACACGCTGCATGACCGAGAAGTGATCGAAGTGGTCTACATTGACCACAACCACTTCCACATGGTGGGCGACGTCGAACCCTACACGACTCCCAACTTGTAAGCGTCCCCTCGCCGACGCAACCACTCCAAAAGGCTAGCCACACGGCTAGCCTTTTTTCGTTTGGAGCCCCAGCGAACTGGAGACCCAGCGAATTGGAGCCCCAGGCAATCGGAGCCCCGGGCAATACGAAAACGCGATCCCGCTAGCGGAAAACCTCCTCCGCACCTTCCGCATGACACGGTTAAAAACCAAGCAGGACGGAATTGACGAATTCTCGCATCAGCGATCGTAACGGCGATTCCATCCGCCATTGACTTCGATCACTTGGCTGGTCACGAACGTGTTTTCAGGAGCGGAGACAAATGCGATGGCTCGGGCAATGTCAGCGGGAGCCCCCCAGCGGTTCATCAACGATTCGTTGCGTGCCCGGGCATCCCAATACTCGCTGGTGGTATGTCCCCAGGACGTTTGGATCCATCCCGGGGCAACCACATTGACCCGAATTTTGGGCGCGACGGTCTGAGCCAAACTTTGGGCGAATGCGGTGATCGCAGCTTTGACCGGGCCGAACATTTGCCCGGCGTCACCCTCCATGCCCGCGGAGGATTGATCCCAACCGATGAATGCCATCGAAGCGGGCAACTCAAGCGTTTGCTCGGACATTCTTGAAACCACCAAGCGGCTGAGATGGATCGTGCCAATCACATCCACCTGCAGCAATTGGTTGAGTTTCTCGCCAAAATCCAACGCGGCGAACTCACCTGTCAAAACATCCACACCGGCATTGTTCACCCAGCTGTGAATCACGCCAAGTTCGTTCCAACATTGATTGGCAAACGCTTCGATGGCGGTGAAATCCCCCAAGTCGGCAGCCAATAGCACCGGCTGAGCACCGAGCTCGCCGCATTCACGCGCGGTTTGCTTGGCCCCTTCGAGGTTGCGTCGATAGTGAATCACGATGCGATCGACACCGCGGCGCGAGAGCTCAAGGGCTGTCGCACGCCCAATACCACTGGAGGCCCCAGTGACCACTGCGTTGGTACCACAAAATTCTCGATTCCGCTCCACGACCCCTCGCTGCCTTTTCATTTAGGAATTTGACAAACTCACGTCGATGCGGTTGTGGATCGGATAGCTGCGTGATGCTGAGATCCTACGACAATGCCTCGTGTCCCTTTCGCCACAGCTGCCCCTTTGAATCCCCCCGGCTAATGAATCCCCCCGGCTAAACGCCTCCGCGATTTCCACGCTTCCCTTGGTTGGCGTTGGAGGTGGTTGGCATTGGAGATCATTGGAGTAGCTCGAGAATTCGAACACGGCAACCGAGTGGTACGTTAGTCATGGGGACGATCCGTTGTCAGGGGGGGGGCGAGTTGAGAAGCACCAAAGCGTCTCCCCGGCTGCCGCAAATCGGATGGCACATCGCCCAGGGGTGACCAAGTTTTCAGGCCGCTGCCAGCGGATTGCCAGCCCTTGGTTGCTGGCTCTAAGGTGCCTTGACCGCGACGTTTCTCTGTTTGCAGCGAGAGGGGATCGAGCGTAAAACTCGCCCTAAAACCGGGACACCAACGGTTGGGTGAACAGCCATACACACCCGAATTCCCCTTGCTAGCTTGCACGGTAAAAGTTGACGCCAATATCAGCTCGCCCTTGCCGTATTTACCCTAATCCGGCTAATCTTCTGAGATAGACGAATCATTATGGACTCGCACGAAAACATTGACGCACGAAATTAGCGGTGCGATTACGGGTTTGCCCAGTAATAGAGTAATAGAAAGAGAATTGAATATGTCGGACTCAAAAACAGTCGCCCAGGCCGAAGTCGATCAGCAGCTCGGTGAATTGGTTCCTCCGGAGACCGAGATGGATATGGATACGGCGGAGACCCAAGAGTGGCTCTCGTCACTCGACTATGTGCTGAAGAGCAAGGGTGCCGATCGCGTTCGTTTCTTGATCGAGCAACTTCGCGACCGAGCTGCCGAGGAAGGCATCCAATCGGCCCAGGACACCAACACCCCTTACGTCAACACGATTCCGGTCAAAGACCAACCGGCCTTCCCGGGCAACCGAGAGCTGGAACGCCGCATCAAGTCGATCGTTCGCTGGAACGCGATGGCGATGGTCGTGCGAGCGAACAAGCGTCCCGGCGGCGTTGGCGGACACATCAGCACCTTTGCATCGAGTGCGACGCTTTACGAAATCGCCTTCAACCATTTCTTCAAAGGTCGTGGTGAAGACGGTTACTCGGGTGACACGGTTTACTTTCAAGGGCACGCTTCACCTGGGATGTACAGCCGTGCGTTCGTCGAAGGTCGATTGACCGAAGAGCATCTTGAGAACTTCCGTCGCGAGCTCGCGCCCGGGGGCGGCTTGTCAAGTTATCCACATCCCTGGTTGATGCCCGGATTTTGGGAATACCCAACCGTCTCGATGGGACTCGGTCCGATCATGGCGATCTACCAAGCGAGATTCAACGAATACCTTCGCGACCGCGGCATCAAAGACACCTCGGGGCAACGCGTCTGGGCGTTCTTGGGTGACGGGGAATGCGACGAACCCGAGACGCTCGGGGCGATCGGTCTAGCGGCGCGTGAGAAACTCGACAACTTGATCTTTGTCATCAATTGCAACCTGCAACGTCTCGATGGCCCGGTGCGAGGAAACGGCAAAGTCATTCAAGAGCTCGAGTCGATCTTCCGCGGTGCGGGGTGGAACGTCATCAAAGTCGTTTGGGGTGACGATTGGGATCAATTGTTAGCCAAAGACTCGACTGGCTTGCTCGCCAAACGCATGAACGAAGTGGTCGATGGCCAGTACCAGAAGTACACCGGCATGCCCGGCAGCTACATTCGTGAACACTTCTTCGGCAAATACCCAGAGCTGTTGAAGTTGGTCGAGAACTACTCCGACGAACGCCTTGAAAAGATGCGTCGCGGTGGGCACGATCCTGAAAAGGTTTACGCGGCCTACAAGATGGCGACCGATCTGAAGAACGGGAAACCGACCGTCGTGTTGGCCAAGACGGTCAAGGGCTACGGACTGGGCGAGGCGGGCGAGGGACGCAACGTTGCTCATAACCAAAAGAAAATGAACGAAGAGGAGCTGCTCGAATTCCGCACGCGGTTCGGCATTCCGATCAGCGATGAAGAGGTCGGCAAGGCGCCGTTCTACAAGCCACCGGCGAACAGCCAAGAATTGAAATACATGCAAGAGCGTCGCAAGATGCTCGGCGGCCCTGTGCCAAGTCGTCCCACCGAGCACCCCAAGATGGAAGTGCCGACGCTGGACGACTACAAAAAGCTAATCGGCCGACTCGAGGACAAGAGCTGTAGCACGACGTTTGCAGTGGTGCAAACCTTGATCGCGCTGTGCCGCGACAAGAAGATCGGCAAGTACATGGTGCCCATCGTTCCCGATGAATCGCGGACCTTTGGGATGGAAGGGATGTTCACCCAGTTCAAGATCTACGCTCACGCCGGTCAATTGTACGAGCCCGTGGACTCCGAGATCCTCGCCTCGTACAAGGAGTCTCAAGACGGCCAAATTCTCGAGGAAGGGATCACCGAAGCGGGCTCGATGAGCAGCTTCAACGCTGCCGGAACGGCTTATAGCGCCCACGGCGTCAACATGATCCCGTTCTTTATCTACTACAGCATGTTCGGCTTCCAACGGATCGGCGATTTGATCTGGGCCGCCGCGGACATGCGAGCCAAGGGATTCCTAGTCGGTGGAACCGCCGGTCGCACCACGCTTAATGGCGAAGGGCTTCAGCACCAAGACGGACACAGTCTGCTCAATGCCATCGCGTTCCCGACCGTGCGTGCTTACGATCCCGCGTTTGCCTACGAGGCGGTCGTGATCATCCTGGAAGGTCTGAAGCGGATGTACCAGGATGGCGAAGAGTGCATGTACTACTTGATGAGCGAAAATGAAGAGTACTTGCACCCCGCGATGCCCGCAGGTTGCGAAGAAGGCATCATCAAAGGAATCTACAAATTCCGCAGCCGTGATGTGCAAGACGCCAAGGCACGTGTGCAATTGTTCGGCAGCGGTGCCATTCTCAACTGCGTGTTGAAGGCACAAGAGGTGCTGGCCGAAAAGTACAACATCGCCAGCGATGTCTGGAGCGTGACCAGCTACACCCAATTGCGTCGCGAAGCGGCCGATTGCAGTCGCTGGAATATGTTGCACCCGACCGAGACACCACGCAAAAGCTACCTGGAAGAACAACTCGAGGGCGTCGAAGGCCCCTTCATCTCGGCAAGCGATTACGTGCGAGCGTTGGGCGAACAACTGCAACCTTGGATCCCAGGCGACTACTTCGTGTTGGGGACCGATGGCATGGGACGCAGCGAAACGCGGGAATCCCTGCGTCGACATTTCGAAGTCGATGCGGAATGCATTACCTTCTCAACCCTCAGCCGACTTGCCAAAGCAGGCCTGTTCACTCCTGCGGAACTCGCCGATGCGATCAAGGACCTGGGCATCGACCCTGACAAACCCAACCCCTACTTTGCCTAGTCCGAGGCGCCGAGCCCGCGGCAACGCGCCGCGGCGACGTGCCGGAGGTAGCATTCGTTACAAACATCCCACTGAAATCTGCTTACAGAAACTCTTTTATGGCTACTGAAGTAAAACTTCCCGAACTGGGCGACGGCATCGAATCTGGTGACGTTCTGGAAATTTTTGTGTCGGTCGGCGACGTGATCAGCAAAGGGCAAGACATTGTCGAAATGGAAACTGACAAGGCGACCGTTCCGGTGCCCGCGTCCGTCGGCGGCAAGGTCACCAAGATCGTTGTCAGCGAAGGCGACTCGGTAGCGATCGGAGGCGTGCTGCTGGAAGTCGAAGCGGAAGCCGGAGCAGCCGAACCCGCTCCGCCGGCTGCAGCCCCAGCACCCCAAGCAAAGACGCCCGAAGCAAAACCAGCCGCTACACCGGAACCGAAAGCGGAGACCCCGCCACGGGCCGCTCCAGAAAAACCGGCTGCCCCGGCTCCAGCATCAGCCCCAGCTCCAGCATCAGCCCCAGCTCCCGTTCAAGCCCCCGTGGCGGCTGCCAGCCCCGCGGCTCCGGTTGCTCCGGCATCAACGAATGAAATCATCCCCGCCGGCCCCGCCATTCGTCGCTTCGCTCGCGAAGTGGGAGTGGACTTGAGTGCCGTTCGTGGATCCGGAGATGCGGGACGCATCACACGCGAGGACGTCTTGGCGGTCGTGCGTCAAGCCAACCAAGCGGCGCGCAGCACCGGCAACTCCGCTCCCGCTTCCCCAGCAGCAGAGAGCAAGTCTGCTTCGAGCGGACAACCCTCGGTCGCTGGCGACGCAAGCTCCGATGACTTCGGCAGTGTGCGTGTCGAACGCATGAGCAAGATTCGCAAGACGATTGCCCGCCAAATGCACACCAGTTGGTCGACCGTGCCGCGCGTCACCAATTTTGATGACGCCGACATCACCGACCTCGAGCGGCTCCGCCAATCGAGCAAGGATGATTACGCGGCTCAAGGTCTGAAGCTGACCACGATGCCCTTCTTGATCAAGGCAGTAGCGACCGCACTTCGCCATCATCCCGGAATCAACGCCGTGATTGACGAAGAAAACGAGCAAATCATCTACAAAGACTATGTCAACGTTGGCGTCGCCGTAGACACCGACCGAGGCTTGGTCGTCCCAGTGATGCAGAACACTGACCAACGAGGCATTCCTGAGATCACTCGCGGACTAGCCGAAATGGCGGGCAAAGTCCGCGGTGGACAATTTGCCGTCAGCGACTTACGCGGCGGCACGTTCACGATCAGCAATCTCGGAGCCATCGGTGGCCAATACTCCACCCCGATCGTCAACGTTCCTGAAGTGGCGATCTTGTTGGTGGGCCGCAGTCGCAAGATGCCTGTCGTCATGCCCGACGACAGCATCAAGCCCCGTTTGATGATGCCACTAAGTCTGTCCTATGACCATCGACTCGTCGACGGCGGTACCGCCGCACGATTCTTGAACGATGTGATCGGATACCTCGAAGCACCGAGTCGCTTGCTATTGGCACTCTAACGCCATTGGCACCCTAGCGTTATTGACGTCTGTAGAGTCAGCATGGGGACGCTTCCCCGTGCCGGCACCGGTTGCGATCCAACCCATCGACTTTTTAGCGGCGCGAGCCGCCCGGTGGGCAGCGAGTAAAAAGAAGTTCAAAAACACCGAGCGGTTTGCGGCACACCGCTACAAACGCCGCCCGGTTCGCGTCCCAAAGCAGATAGCACTGAGCACGAGGCCCGGTGCAGAGCCCACGCTCGACCCCGCTTGCCGGTTCGGGCGACAAGCTTGCCGGTTCGGGCCACCCGTGCCGGTTCGGGCGACACGCTGCAGCGAGGCGACGGCGTCCCCGAGGGGGGATCGCCATTTCCGGCGTGTTGGCTGACGGGCCCGCTTGGCTACTCGCTGGCGACGTTCACGAAGACCTTCAACGCGTCCTTGTCCTCGACCAACAACCGCATCATTTCCTTGTAGTTATCGAGCCCATCGACAGGATTGGTGAGGATTTTTTCCAGTACGCCTGGGTACATCATCTCACCCAAGGCCAGGTCGCGAATCCCCATCTCAAAGTGATTTCGGTTCGCATTGACGCTGCCGAGCAACAGCTTGTTCCCGAGCACGAACTGCAGGTTGATACTATCCGATGGGACTTCGATTGTTTTGTCGCCACCGGTAATGCCGGTCCACACCACCACTCCGTTATGCCCCAAGTGCTGCATCGACTCGAATGCCAATTGGCTACTGCCGGTCGCGTCGACGATCAAGTCGGGCTTGCCGGTAACCTTGACAAGCTCTCCCATCGATGTCTGGCGAGTGCTAACGTAGCTTGCTTCGAGTCCCGAAACGATATCTGCTTTTAGGTTCGGCGTTTCGCCACGGGCGAGCGTGTAAACCTCCAAGCCACGCAGCTTCAGGATCAAGGTCGTCAACAATCCGATCTGGCCCGCCCCGAGGACATAAGCAACCTGGGGACGCCAGACCTTCATCCGATGCTGAGCCTCGTAAGCTTGGTGGACCGCCTTTGCTGCACAACTCATCGGCTCTTGCAAAACATGCAAATGCTTCAGTCCTTGCGGGACACGAACGATGTACTCCTCTTCGTCGACGAAGTACTCCGTTAGGTAGCCGTGCCGCAGGTTGATGCCGCGCTCGTAGTATTCTTCCTCGCTGGTCATGTCGTTGGTGCCGATCATGTCGTAGATCGAACCGCCGGGACGGCGCACCGTTGCGGTCACATAGTCGCCTGGTTTAACGCGCCGCACATTTTCACCGACGGCTTCGACGATGCCGAAGCATTCGTGGCCGATGACAAGGTGCTTGTCACCGGTAGGCGCATTGCCGTACAACGCGTCATTGATTTCGCGGTCCGTTGCATCGACGCCGACCTTTAGGACTTTCACTAGGACTCCTAGCCCATCGGGAATTTGGTCCAAGCTCGGTTTCGCGATTTCTTCGAGATGCACGCTATTAGGGGTGCCTGGCGTGACTGCAACAGCCTTCATGATTGACTCGATCAGAGAGGATAGGGTTCAGGAGGGTATGCGACGTGCGATAGCATTTGTATGCTTTATCGCTTTTCCAAGCGACAAATCGTAACAGTATCCGACAACATTGCTTAGGGGACTCGGGTCGGATAACGCTTCCTTCTTTGCTCTCAAAGCGACCCCCAAAAAGGCTTTGACGACCTTTAAATCCCCCTTGGATCCATTTTTCGCAACGGTGGTTGTCAAAAATGCGTTTCCCTCTAATAATGAGAGCGTCGCAGCGGCACTCCGTGCTGGCCGTGAACCCCCGGTCGATGTTCCCTTATTCAAGTATTTCATGACATCCCCTTCCTCCTCCTCGTTCCAGATCGGCGATCTTCGGTCGGTGGATCGAGAATTGCTGATGGCGATGCGAAGTGGGGATACCTTTGGAATCGGTGATTTAACGGAGCAGCTTGGCGTGACGGCGACCGCGATTCGTCAACGTATCGAACGGCTACTTGAATCGGGCATGCTCGAGCGAGAGAAGATCGTTGCGGGACGCGGACGGCCGACGTACCAGTATCGATTGACCGTGCGAGGGCATCGTCGAGCGGGTGCAAACCCGACCGAACTGGCCGAAGCGATGTGGCAAGAGATCTTAGCGATTCAAGACGCCAACGTTCGAGAGCAGTTGCTCACGTCCGTTGCCAATCGGTTAGGTCGTCAATTTGCGTCGCAGGTCGGCCGTGATGGCAGCGAGGATCAATCGTTCGAATCACGCATGCAAAAATTATCAGAGATGTTAACGGATCGGCAAATCACCAGCGAGATTTCGCATGCGGGTGATCTACCGGTGCTCGACATCTGTGCTTGCCCTTATCCATCGCTGACTGACACATCGGACGAACGTGCGATGTGCCGACTTGAAGAACAAATGATTTCCGAGGCGCTCGGTCGCCCGGTCCACCTCAGCAGTTGCCGACTTGATGGCGATCAATGTTGTCAATTTGCCGCCTCGACGCCCTCGTCGGACTCGGCAACTTAGCCAACAACGCGACCTCCATTTTGCTCGACAACGTTTTCCTTTCTCCCCTTTGAACTTTTGCAACCAAGCATGACACACGTACTGCAAATCAAAAACCTTCACGTTTCCGTTGGCGACAAACCGATCCTTCGAGGCGTCAATCTGACCATCAATCACGGTGAAACTCACGCGTTGATGGGGCCCAACGGCAGCGGCAAAAGTACGCTTGGTTTGGCGATCATGGGGCACCCCGGATACACCGTCACCGAAGGCTCGATCACGCTGGATGGCGAAGATGTATTGGCGATGGCGCCGGACGAGCGAGCTCGCGCGGGGATCTTCATGGCGTTCCAGCGTCCGATGGCAGTCCCAGGTGTGAAAATGGCCGACTTCCTGCGTCACGCCACCACCAACGTCCGACGCCCTGACCGCAAGGAAGGCGAAGAGCTGATCCCGATGCGTGAGTTCCGTAAAGAGCTGAAGGAAAAGATGGCTCATTTGCGGATGGACGAAGAGTTCGCCCGCCGTTATGTCAACGACGGTTTTTCCGGTGGCGAAATGAAGCGTGCCGAGATCTTGCAACTCGCCATGCTCCAGCCCAAGTTCGCGGTCTTGGATGAAACCGACAGCGGGTTGGACGCCGATGCGGTCCGCTTGGCGAGCGAATCGATTGCCGAAATCGGGCACAAGAAAATGGGCCTCTTGATCATCACTCACCACGACAAGTTGCTTGAGCACAACCCGCCTCAATACACCCACGTGATGCTCGGTGGACGCTTGGTGGAAACCGGCGGCAGCGAACTCGCCGAGGAACTGCATCAACACGGTTACGACCGTATCCGCAAAGCCTATCCCGAAGCGGAAGCGGCGAACCAAGAAATGCTGGCTGAAGAAACCGCGGTCTAATCGCAGCTTCGCGGCGCGGCCTGAACGACAAAACTCAACTCTGAAATCTGAATAACGTTAGGAAATACGATGTCCACTGATGTGACCGAAAAGTCTGACATTGGCGAAATCAATAAGTACAACTTCCGCACCGAAACGACCGGGGTCTTTCGTGCCGAGAAGGGATTGAGCGCGGATGTCGTGAATCAAATTTCCGACATCAAGAACGAACCCGACTGGATGCGTGAGTTCCGTTTAAAGTCGCTGGCGACGTTCGAAGCACGCCCGATGCCCAAATGGGGCGGGGCGATCGACATCGACTTTCAAGATATCTACTACTACCTCAAACCGACCGATCACCAGGGCAAGACCTGGGATGACGTTCCGCAGGAAATCAAGGATACCTTTGACAAGCTGGGGATCCCCGAAGCGGAGAAGAAATTCTTGGCGGGGGTGAAGGCTCAATTCGAAAGCGAAGTGATCTACGGATCGCTCGAAGAAGACCTTGCCAAACAGGGCGTGATCTTCACCGACACCGACACCGCGGTTCGCGAACATCCCGATTTGCTCCGCGAATACTTCGGGAAAATCATTCCTCCGGAAGACAACAAGTTCGCCGCGCTCAACAGCGCAGTATGGTCCGGTGGTTCATTCATCTATATCCCCAAGGGCGTTCACATCGAATTCCCGTTGCAGGCGTATTTCCGCATCAACGCCGAGAGCATGGGCCAGTTCGAACGAACCTTGATCATCGTCGATGAAGGCGCCAGCGTGCATTATGTCGAGGGCTGCACCGCTCCGATGTACAGCACCGAAAGCCTACACAGCGCGGTCGTTGAAGTGGTCGTTAAACGCAACGCGCGTTGCCGTTACACGACGATCCAAAACTGGGCCAACAACATTTACAACTTGGTCACCAAGCGTGCCTATGCTTACGGCGATGCCACGATGGAATGGGTCGACGGTAACTTGGGCAGCAAGTTGACGATGAAGTACCCCGCGGTCCATATGATGGAACCTGGTGCTCGCGGAGAAATCCTATCGATTGCGTTCTCCAGCGCCGGCCAACATCAAGACGCAGGGGCCAAACTGGTCCACTGTGCTCCTAACACCACTGGCCAAATCATCAGCAAGAGCATCAGCAAGAACGGCGGCCGCAGCAGCTACCGCGGCCTCGTTCGCGTCGAACCCGGAGCACACAACAGCAAAAACAGCGTTGTTTGTGATGCCTTGATTTTGGATCCGGAAAGCCGAAGTGATACGTATCCGTACATCGAGGTTGCCGAACAAGATGTTCAAATCGGTCACGAAGCCAGCGTTTCGCGGATCGGCGAAGAGCAAATGTTCTACCTGCTCAGCCGCGGGCTGACCGAACAAGAAGCGAGCACCATGATCGTCAACGGTTTCATCGAGCCTCTCGTCAAAGAGTTGCCGATGGAATACGCGATCGAAATGAACCGCTTGATTCAACTTCAAATGGAAGGCAGTGTCGGTTAACACGCACTTGCGAACCTCGTCGTAGCCGAACTCGCCCGCCATTGAGTTTCCCCCGCGACACTCCCTCGGCGGGCGTAGCGAGCTACATCGCTCTCATTCCACCATGCGGACTCTTGTTTATCGATCCGCTACAAGCCAACTTAATTCTGATGACGCAAACGACAACAATGACTTTCGATCAAGCCGGTTTTGATTCCTTTCTGGCTTCGCAAAATGAGCCTGATTGGTTGACCGGACTCCGGCGTGATGCGTGGCAGCACTTCAGCGCGATGAACTGGCCCGATCGACGTCACGAAGAATGGATTCGCACGGACATTCGTGCCTTCCAAATCGGGAAATACGGATTACCCGCAACCGAAGCACGCCCGGTGCCAGCCAACGCACAACTGCTCAGTGGCGTTGACCTGGGTGGGGCGATTGAAACCGTTGATAGCTATATCGTCTCCGAAACCCTGGACGAAGAACTGGCTCAAAAAGGAGTCGTCTTTGGAAGCTTGGCGCGAATCTGCGCTGAGCATCCCGAATTAGTGCGACCGCACTTGTTCACGGCATTCGATCCCGACTACGACAAATTCGCGGCATTGCACGCGGCATTTTGGTCGGGAGGCCAATTTCTATATGTCCCACGCGGAGTGGTGCTCGACAAACCGTTGCATATCGGTTCAATGCTGACCGATGGCGGTACCGATACGACCCACACCTTGATTGTGCTTGATGAGGGCGCCGAAGCGACCGTGTTGCACGAATCCAATGGAGCGACCGAAGAGTCCGGTGGGTTGCAGATCGGAGCGGTCGAGGTGATCCAAAAAGCGAACTCACACCTTCGCTACGTCAACCTACAAGAATGGGGGTACGGAACGTATCAATTTGGACACCAAAAAGCGTTGGTCGGAAAAGACGCGACGCTACAGTGGACGCTCGCCGCGATGGGATCGCTGTTGTCAAAGGTGAATCAGTCGGTCGACTTGGTTGGCCCGGGTGCCAATAGCCAAGTCAACGGAGTGATGTTCACCCAACGTCGTCAACACCTGGCCTACCACACCCTGCAACACCACCGCGCGCCAAGTTGCCATAGCGACTTTTTGTACAAGTCCGCCCAACAGGACAAGAGCCGCACGGTTTGGCGTGGCATGATCAAGGTCGATCCGATCGCCCAGAAGACCGATGGATATCAACGAAACGATAACCTCGTCTTATCGGAATCTTCGCGTGCCGACTCGATCCCAGGACTCGAAATCGAAGCGGATGACGTTCGTTGTACTCACGGTAGCACGACCGCCAAGGTCGACGAAGAACAGATTTTCTACGCCCTTTGCCGTGGTTTCACCCGCAAGGAAGCGACACGGATGATCGTCAGTGGATTTTTCCAGCAGATTTTTGATCGCATCACGATTGAGAGCGTTCGCGATGCTCTAGGAGCTGCAATCGCACGCCAAGTTCGTGAATACGAATAGTCTACAAAATCCGCTGCGTCTGGTACAATTCGTGGCGGCTTGACGGCGCAAGACTGCTGATCAATTGTCCACCCGCTTGTTTAAAACTTTCTTCGAATAGGTAGCGATCCCCATGGCATTGGCTGAAGACAAAGTTCGCGAAGCACTCAAACAGGTCATTGACCCTGAGCTTTACGTGAACATTGTGGACCTCGGATTGATTTACGAAGTTCGCATCGGTGACGAGAAAGAAGATGGTCGTCACGATGTCGAAATCGACATGACGATGACCAGTCCGATGTGCCCAGCCGGCCCTCAGTTGGTCGCGGGAACCAAAGGGGCAGCCGAAGGGTTGGACGAAGTGGAGACGGCCGAAGTCAAGGTTGTCATGGATCCGCCTTGGTCACCTGACAAGATGACCGATGACGCGCGAGACCATCTTGGCATTTTCTAGTCGATCGAGCGAGCAGCGAGCCTACGGTTTCCATCCTCATCGGGCGGTGCATCTCCGATGCGTTGTCGCGATAGGGCCGAAATCGTCTCCCTCTCATTGATCACGCCACTCATCCGAGCATTAGCATGCGAATTTTTGTGGGCGAGTTTGTCAGCGGTGGCGGTCTCGCGGAAAAAGATATCCATAAAATCCCAGCCTCGTTGCGCCACGAGGGGGCCGCAATGCTGCGCTCAATCGTAAGCGATCTTTCAGAGTTTGCGAGCGTTACGGTCCCATTGGATCCCCGTTTCGACATCGAAGTGGATGCGACGGAAATTGTTCCGATGCGTGCCAATGATTCGTTTTACGGCCAATGGGTCTCGGCTGCTGAGAACTGTGATGCCGCATTGATTGTCGCACCCGAAAGCGATGGGATCTTGGCGAAGTCCGTCGCGATGCTTCGCGCCGGAGGCATTGACGTGGTTGCGGGCAGCGGCGATTTCCTGCGCGTGGCCAGCGACAAAATGCAGACCGCAAAGTGCTTGTTGGCGGCCGGAGTCGCACACCCGCTGTTCGTCACCGTGGCAGATGATCGCTACGAACAAGAACTGCAGCAATTCGATCGTTTTGTGCTGAAGCCACGCGATGGGTGTGGAACGCAGAAAATTCGCACCTTTGACTCCTACGACGAAGCACGGGCGGAGTTGACCGATAACCTGATCCTACAACCTTGGATGCCGGGTCGTGCGGTCTCGATTGCGCTGATTGCATCGGGTACCCAGTTGACGCTGTTGCCCGCCGTCAGCCAGGACCTCGACCGCAATACTTGCGAATACGCTGGAGGCCAAGGCCCCTTGGACGGCGAGTCCCAGCGACGCGCCGCGGTATTGGCCTCACGCGCGATCGCTGCGATGCCTCCCACCGCGCGGGGATTCGTTGGCCTCGATTTGCTGCTGGGCAACTATTCCAGTGAAGACTATGTCATCGAGATCAATTCTCGTTTGACGACATCTTATGTGGGATTGCGTCAGATCATTCATGGCAACCTGGCGGCTCGCTTGTTTGAGTTAGAAACGGGCCCCGTCTCTTGCAATGCTGCGGTGGACTCCGTGCGTTGGACTCCATCGGGAACCGTTTGGATCAACGACTTGGTGACGGAGCAAGCGTGATCGTCGGGGTCGACATCGGCGGCGCCAACCTTAAATTTGCGGACGAATCCCAACGTGCCCGATCGCGTTTCTTCCCAATTTGGCGGCAGCCCGAATTGTTGAAGGATGCACTTCGCGAATCACTGGCGGCCTTTCCCGAGGTGACTGCGCTCGCCATCGTGATGACCGGCGAGTTGGCGGATTGCTTTGTTGATCGCGCTGAGGGAGTCGATCACATCACCGCCCATGTTCATCAAGCCGCCGCCCAGCTCGGCATCAAATCCTGTTACTTCTACGGTGTCGACGGAGCGTTTCGCCAACGCGTCGGGGTCGAGGACGTTGACTTGTTAGCAGCCGCCAATTGGCACGCATTGGCGAGCTTTGTTGGACGGACGATTACGGCCGATGCGTTATTGATTGACGTCGGTTCCACCACCACCGATATCGTTCCGATTCGCGATCGAGTCGTCGCTACCAAAGCAATGACGGACTACGACCGTTTAGGCGAAGGGTCGCTTGCCTATATCGGTTGCCAACGCACACCGGTTTGTGCGCTGTGTTCGTCGCTGCGGTTTCAAGACCGTTCGGTTCCGGTCATGAACGAAGTGTTTGCTACGATCGATGACGCGCGAATCGTACTTGGGTTCGAGCTAGAGTCGCCAACGGATTTCCAAACCGCGGACGGCAAACCACGCACCAAAGAATTCGCCGCAAATCGGTTGGCGAGAATGCTCGGACTCGATCGCCGCCGTGTCTCGCTGCAGCAAGCGACTCACATTGCCGACCAAGTCATTCACGCCGCTCGAGAGAGGATCGCGGACTCAATCCAACGCTTACTCGCAACGCAGTCGTTTAGGCCCCAGGCGTATGTGATCAGCGGTCATGGAAACGATCTCTTAAGATTGCCTGATGATCAGGAGGTGATTTCCTTGGCTGAGCGTTTGGGACCCGATGTCTCTCGATGCGCTCCTTCGTATGCGGTCGCAATGCAGCTAAGCCACGGTTTTGATCAACGACCTACGGCCCCCTTCCATGCGTAGAGCCATTCCATGCGACGAGTGATCAAAATCGGTGGTAGCCTGATGACGCATGAGGACTTGGTCGAGCAGTTACCGCGATGGCTCGATGCGATTGCCCAAGAGGATCGTTGCGATGCGGGGCCGACCGAAACTCTGTTGATCGTCGGTGGCGGCAATTTGATTGAAGCCATTCGCGAATGGGATCGTCTGCGACCTTCAGATCTCGTGAAGACACACTGGCGATGCATCGAATTGCTGCAGCACACGTTTGAAATCATTGGGGAATGGTTCCCATCATGGCCGCAAATCGATTCGCGACATGGCTTTGATGACACCCTCAAAAATGGATTCTCCAACACCGTGCCAACGCTGGTGGCGGTCCGCAGCTTCTACACTCCCGAGCATGACGGTGGGTTGCCGCAAGATTGGCGAACCACTAGCGATTCGTTAGCAGGAATGCTTGCCAATGAATCAGCCGCCGACGAATTGGTTTTACTGAAGTCGTGTGTGATTGATCCCACATGGAACATTGCGGAGATGGTGGATCGCGGCGTGGTTGACCCTGCTTTTTGCCTCTTCACCAATCATCCGTGGAAGCTGCGCGTCGTGTCGTTTTGAGCTTCACGGCCGTGGCGCCAACCCGCCAAGGCTTGCGGCGTAAACCGCTTCACCAAACAATGACCGTTGCGGAGCTTCCCTCCCCTGAGGAATGATTCAAAAACAACCTCCTCCTCCCCTTTCAGAATCGCGAGATTGATGATGCCCGATTTCAACGAATTGACTCCCGAAGAAGCCTACGTTTTGCTGCAAAAAGGAACGGAGCGTCCTGGGACCGGTAAATTACTTGATACCGAAGCCGAGGGAACCTACATCTGCCGCCGCTGCAATGCGCCGCTGTATCGCTCGGAAGACAAATTCCATTCGGGTTGCGGGTGGCCCAGCTTCGATGATGAAATCGAAGGTGCCGTACGACACGAAACCGATGCCGACGGACGCCGCACCGAGATTCTATGTCAAAATTGTGGCGGTCACCTTGGCCACGTCTTTCAAGGTGAACGATTGACGGAGAAGAACACTCGGCACTGCGTCAACTCGCTATCGATGCGTTTCATCGATGCCCACCAAGAGGTCCCTGCAACAATCAAAGCTGATGACGGGCGTGCCTAGCGAAGGACTTGCCAAGCGGCGGCGTCGCTGTCACGCGGCGCGTCTGTCAAGCAACGGGCGCACCTGATGAGGAGCGGGTTCGACATCCGCGGAAATTGAATCGCCCATCAATCGGCTTCGGATTTTAAAAGCAGCCGAGCGCGGATGCGGTTACCGTGTTCCTGGATGTCACCCGAGGTCTTATAGAGTTCGACGGCTTGCTCTTGTTCATCGAGATGTTCGATCGTCCGGCCCAGGTTGTAGCGAGCCGCGGGGACCCAATGCGACAATTGCGAATCATCGAGAACGCGTTTTCGAAACCACGTTTCGGCGGTGTCGTAACGGCCGTCGTCATACTGAATCAAACTTAACCAATAGGTTGCCGTCTGCTTGCCCAGCCGGATCATGTTTTGAGCTTGTTGTACTTGTCGATCATAGAGCTCGGTAGGCATCCCCAGTTCTCGCCGAATACCGTAGGCCATTTGAAGGTTAACGTCGATCCGTAGATCCGCGATCTCAAATTCCGGTTTGCGTTGGCTTAAGTAAAGCGGTCTCGCACCTTCAATATGATTTTCATCGTCGCTGTCGAACTCTCCGTGTAGATGCCGCCAACGGGCCAAGGAAAACAAACGAGACGACTCGACATTCGCATCCATGATCGCCCAACGCGAGTAGTACCAAAACCCGAGCATGGGATCACGCTGCGCAGCCTGCTCAAGCGCCGTGTGATAGACCTCAGCAAGCAGCGGCACGTCCCAGATGCGGACGCCGGCGATACCGGAGGCCGCGTCAAGCTTGTGGGCAATTTCGTCAACGTCACTGTAGACGGTCATCCGCCGATCGCCGGTCAGCCGCGACTCTAAATGCTGCATCCGTGAACTCATCCCAACCGGCAACACATTCAGCAGTGCAATATTTTGCTGAACCTCTTGTTTGCTAAACGGGTAATCAAAAAATCCGGGGATATTCAATCGACGCATCACCGAAGCATCGGTACGCGCGTCGGCCAACGTGGCAATTCCCACTTGATTCGGTCCCGGCACAAAAACCCCCAGTGCCGGTTCGAACAGGTAAACGTCGGAACCGATCAAAACGCCAACCGCCCAAGGAGCAAGTTCACCGGTCTCCGCCGAAGGAACGGCCAAAAGTGCGGCGGTGACCCCCGCTTGTCGACATAATTGAGTAAACACCCCGGTCCGCTGGAGTGCGTCTCCGGTTCCGCGCCAAACCGTCTCGTAATCGGTTTGGCGATAACCGGCACCTTGAAAAACCATCCCCAGTGGCATTTCGGGAGGGGTGAGTTGCATTCCTGGGGTCGCCATGAACGGCTCAAGTGCGACGTTGCGCACTGTCCAGTCAAAGAAACGACATGCGCTACGCAACTGATTCGCGTGGCTTTCCCCGAGTTTGGTTTGTTGTTCGGCCAACCAATTTTCCAGCAGCGGATCGTCGCTTCGCGGAGAATCGATCCACTTTGCAATCGCGCCAAACAAATAGGCGTCGCGCAAATGGCTGATATCCGAACGCACAAAGCGATCGCTCAAAAGAAGCTCATCACGACTCGCTACGGGCAACCGATCGGCAATCGTTTTAAAGAGTGCTGGCTTCGTCGCTTGCTCAGGCAACGGTGCCGATTCGAGCCAGCGATTCAAATGGTAGCTGATTTGACGCTGTGACTCATCTGGATTCAGTTCGATCAAGCGGGTCAACAAACGGTGGACTTCGCCAAGATGGTCCTGCTTGGTTTCGGTTTGCAAGCGAGCTTGTCGCTGAACCTGGATCTCTTTGACGACCGACGCATCGTCGCCACACCCCGCGACGCCCAGCAGCACTGTGCCCAACAGCACTGTGCCCAACAGCACCGTGCCCAGCAGCCCTAACGATGTCGCGTCTGAATGCACGGCCCAGAGGGTGAACGGGAGAGTTCTGGATCGCAGAGGCGAGCGATTTCGTGAGGCCATAGGAGTATCGAGCAAGGGATGCGTCAGGCCATGATTTCACCACAGGCTGCACGGAGCCTGAGCAAACGATCCACCATTGGCTCAAAAGCGTCCAAAGGAATCATATTTGGCCCGTCACTGGGCGAAGTTTCGGGATCAGGATGCGTCTCAAAAAAGACCGCGTCGATACCGATTGCTACGGCCGCACGCGCCAATGGTTCGACCATTTCTCGATTTCCGCCCGTCGCCCCGCCCAAACCTCCCGGTCGCTGGACGCTGTGGGTGGCATCAAACACCACCGGCACCCCAAGCGACCGCATGATCGGCAACGATTGCATGTCATTGACCAAGCGTCCGTAGCCGAAGAACGTACCGCGTTCGCAAAGCATCACTCCGCCGGTGCCGCTGGCGTGCACCTTTTCGACGACGTATTGCATGTCTTCGGGAGCCATGAACTGCCCCTTTTTCACGTTCAGGGGGCGTCCGGTCTTGGCCGCAGCGACAACGAGATCGGTTTGCCGGGCCAAAAAAGCCGGGATTTGAAGCAGTGCACAAACGCTGGCGACCGCCTCGGCTTGATCCGGCAGATGGACGTCGGTCGTGACCGGCAAGCCACAGTAACGGTGAACCTCTTCGAGCATCCGCAGCCCCTCTTGGAGCCCCGGGCCCCGTTTTGCACTGACGCTAGTCCGGTTCGCTTTGTCAAAGGAGGCCTTAAAGACCACGTTGACGTCCGCTCGCTCGTTGATGGCGGCCAATCGATCGGCGATCGAAAACGCCAAATCCTGGCTCTGCAAGACACAGGGTCCCGCGATCAGCAGCAAGGGCTGCTGAGGTCCGCAGGCGTAAGGGCCAACCGTGACGGTGGCGACGTGATGGGTTTGCGATGGAGTGCTCATCCCCTCATCATCGGCAATCAAGATTGATTCGACAATCGCCCCGAAAAAGTTGTTCCGACCGGCAACCGCAGACAAACCCGCCCCGGCAACGTCTCGATCTTCAATGGCAATCGCCCCACATAGTCACCGTCCAATTGATAGGGCACTCGCGTTGGAGCCGAAAGAAAGACCCGACTCGCTCGCCGCCGCGTGACGTCGGTAAAACCGAGATGCCGCCGCATCAAAATGCCGGCAACGTAGCGAAGCCCACTCCACAATGTTCCTTGCTCAAACGTGATCACGTCGAGCAAATGATCGTCTCCCACGGCATCGGGCTCGATGTGCAGTCCACCGCCATAGCAGGGAAAATTAAAAATCATGGCCCAACACGGTTGCCACGAGGATGACGACGATTCGGTCGCACCGGGGTCGCCCTCGCTAAGCGGATCGCGCGCAACCTGATCGCACTCGATACGCAAATCAATCTTGGGGAATCGATAGCGCGCGATCCCACGCAGGATCGGCCGCAGGTAACTCAGTCGGTGAATGTGCCCCCGTCTTCGTAAATGCACATCCCGAACCACCTCGGCATCAAACCCACATGTTGCCATCACCAAGAACAAACGCCCGTTTGCCGAACCGGCATCGATCCGGTGGTCGCATCCGTCGGCGATGGTCTGGAAAACCTGTTCCGCGTCGGCCGAGTAGCCGAAGTGTCGCGCCAGCAGATTTTCGGTTCCCATCGGCATCGGAACGATCGGAATTTCGGGAGTGGCAAGATCCGCTAACAAGCTAACCGTACCATCACCGCCACAGGCAACGATCACGAGTCGCTGATTCTCAGCCGATTGGAATCGATCGATACGCTCTCGAATCGTGGCAAGCGAATCGGTCTGGGTCGCCAAGTATCCCGCTTGCGTTAACCGCTCGAGGAGGATGGGAACCTGTTCGCGAGCTTGTCCACGTCCCGCCTTGGGGCTGGTGCAAATCAGCACCGTGATGGGTTGGGAGCCGGCATTCCGCGATTGGTTTGGCGTCAAACTCATATTTTCTCAAAACGGGGGATCGGGTCACGTTTTGTAACCTATCGTTTTAATGATCGGGTGGTCAGAAAGCTGCGCAAAGCGATTCCTGCCATCAAGATCGACCTAAATGTTACGAGCCCCTCGGACGCGATCATTGCGCATGATTTCTAACCGTGGTGCCCCGAAAACTTAATTTCGATTTCCCCATCCCCCCGCGAGAGAATAGGCCGTGAGCTTCCTTCGTCGATACTGGGCAGCCGGATTGATCTTAGCCATCGTCGTCGTTCACGCGTCCGTGATTGGGTATGTACGCAGCCGCGTGGCTCGCTTGCAAACGGCGGAGTCCAACACCGTCGACATGGGACGGTATCGCTTCCAAAACGCCGCGGACAAATCGCGAGTCTATCAATTCCAACTGCATGCGGTCCTCGACCCCCTGCGTCGACAGGTCGGTCGAGATCGGATTTCCCAGCAACAGATGGAAATCCACGAAGAGACCGAACTGCTACTGCGGCAAGTCGAAACCGCTTGGTTGCAAGACCCCGAACAGAGCCAAATACGCGACCGGATGATGGAAATCGTCGGCAAACACCTCGACGAACCGATCGTCCAACGTCTGTTGATCACCGATTGGTTGGAATTACCGGTGCCTTCGTCTCGAATCGATATCGAGCCGTCGGCTGCCCTACGGATCTCTCAGAATCCGTAAGTCGGCAATGCCGATCCGCTGCGAGATCTCGATAAACGAGGCTTGTCCCAAAGTGACGCGTCTCTCCCCGCGCCCGGAACGGGCCCAAAAAAAGTAGCTACGTTCACCAGAACGTGGCCCACCGCGAACGCGACGGCAGCGACATCAATGATGAAAATGTCTTAGCCGATGACGACTGACATCACTGCCTAACCAAAGCGTTGTGTCTAACTAAAGTTTGGCGTTGGCGGGCGGTAATCCGACAACTGAATCGATTGAAACCAATCGATTGTATGCTTGAGCCCTTCGGCCAATGGCACCTTGGGTTGCCAGCCGAGCTTCTCTTTGGCCAACGAGATATCGGGGCGTCGACGGGTCGGGTCGTCCGACGGCAACGGCCGCTGAACCAGTTTGCTTTTCGAGCCACACAACGCCATCACGTTTTCAGCCAACTCGCGGATCGTAAACTCATCGGGATTTCCAATATTGACCGGGCCGATGAAGTCATCGTCGTTGTTCATCATCGCGATGATCACGTCGACAAGATCATCACGGTAACAGAATGATCGCGTCTGTGACCCTTCACCAAAGATCGTAATATCTTCCCCGTTTAACGCTTGGCGAATGAAGTTCGAAACGACACGGCCATCGTAGGGATGCATCCGTGGTCCGTAGGTGTTGAAAATTCGCACGATCCGAACGTCCACCTTGTTGCTGCGGTGATAGTCCATGAACAAGGTTTCCGCAGCCCGTTTACCCTCGTCGTAACACGCTCGGATGCCAATCGGGTTGACGCTACCGCGATAGTCTTCGGTTTGCGGATGGACTTCGGGATCCCCGTAAACTTCGCTCGTGCTTGCTTGCAGGATCCGTGCGCCACAGCGTTTCGCTACCCCGAGCATGTTGATGGCGCCGATCACGCTGGTCTTCATCGTCTTGATCGGGTTGTGTTGATAATGGCCGGGAGCGGCAGGGCATGCCATGTTGTAGATTTGGTCGACCTCGAGAAAGATCGGCAGCGTGATGTCATGGCGAATCAGCTCAAAGTTGGGACGGGCTAAGAGGTGAGCGACATTGGACTTCTGGCTGGTGAAAAAGTTGTCCAAACAAATGACGTCATGCCCTTCATTGACCAACCGTTCGCACAAATAAGAGCCGAGGAACCCCGCTCCACCGGTAACAAGAATTCGATGAATCATGCTGTATATACTGTTAAAGTGAATGTTTTTTTGAAAAAGACGAGCTTAGTTTGCCCAAGCGATCCGGAACACGCGTTACAAAATTGCGTTGTCGATGAGTCGTGTTTGTCCAACAAAAGCAGCGATCAGTGCAACCGCAGGGCGATCAATTTTCTCCAGCGGCGCTAGTGAATCGGCCTCGACGATCACCGCATAGTCGATCTTATCGACCGCTTTACTCGCATCGCCGCCGCCGAGCAATTCACTCCGCATCGCATCCTGAACTCGATCGACCTCGACCTCTCCCGAATCAACGAGATTCTTCGCAATGCGCAGGGCCTTTGAGATCTGTAATCCGATCTGCCGTTGCTCTGGACTGAGGTAGCGATTGCGACTGCTCAGCGCGAGCCCATCGGGCTCACGCACCGTGTCACAGGGGACCACGTTGATCCCCGCATTCAGATCGCGAACCATTGCCTGAATGACTTTGAGTTGCTGATAATCCTTGCGACCGAAAAAGGCGTGCGTGGCAGGCAGAATTTGGAACAACTTCAACACCACGGTGGCGACCCCCCGAAAATGCCCAGGACGACAAACGCCCTCCAACGTTGCACCTACCTCGGGCGGATCCACATACGTACTGAATCCGGCGGGATAGATCATGCTCGCTTCGGGAATAAAGACGGCCGATGCGCCATGCGACGCCAACAATTCACAATCCTGCTCGAGCGTACGCGGATAGGATTGCAAGTCTTCGTGAGGCGCAAACTGGGTCGGGTTCACAAAGATGGTTGCAATCGTGACGTCACAATGCTTTTGTGATTCTCGCACCAACGAAAGATGGCCTTCGTGCAGCGCTCCCATGGTGGGAACGATGCCGATATTCTCGCCCGCAATGCGAGCCTTCCACACGTATTGGCGTGCTTGGTCGGGGGTAAACAGTCGATCCATCATCTTAGAACGGCGTCGTCGTTGCTTCTTCGAGTACTTTTTCACTCACGTAAATCGGTAGCGCCGGAGTGAAGGTCACCGCCACGGCAATGGCATCACTTGGCCGCGAATCAATCGTGATCACTTCACCGTCTTGTTTGCGAAGACTCAGCTGAGCGTAATAGGTGTGCTCACTTAAGTCGGTGATCACGACGCTTTCGATCTTCGCCCCCAATGATTCCGCCACGCGCACGATCAAATCATGCGTCAACGGGCGCGGCGGACGATAATCTTCCTTCACCCGACGATCGATATTCGTCGCTTCGAAGATGCCGATCAGAATCGGAAACTCACGATCCCCATCGACTTCTTGGAGATAGATCACTTGGTTTTCAGTGAGTTCGGAGATGATGATCCGAGCTAGCTGCATTTTGACGGGCATGGGCGGAGCACATGGAGAAGAGTGTCGAAGATGGAAAGCGAACGGTCGCCGAAGGGTCGATCAAAATCGAAGAACCAATACGAAGGGAACCTCAGCCCTCATTTTCGCACGCCGAGGTTCGCTTCTTCCTATCTTCCCGCAATATACCGTGGCAAGGGTGGGGCGTGATACCGATCGAACATTCGAAATTGCGATTATTCGAGACACCGGGATTCAAGCCAAGAAAGCCGAGTCCACCACTAAAGAATGGAACCGCCAAAGAATGGAACCGCCAAAGAATGGAACCACTAAAGAATGGATTCGAGCGAATCGAGCGCCAACGGTTCTTTCGTTGCAAACGGTTCGCCATAGCGGCGACCGATCAATCGGCCCCAATTCGACGCCTCGTCATGCAATCGATCCAACATCGTGGGAGGCTGGCTGTCACGTCCTGTGATGAACTGGCTCTCGTAAGCACGAATCGAAGCTAATTTCGCGTCCCAATGGTCGCTGATGTCAACGATCCAGCTCGGCTGCACGGCCAAGCGAAGATGAATGCAGTAGTAATAGAACACACGGTCGGGATGAAACGGTTCGCCCGGCATGTCGGTACGACTCAATTTCGCCCAAAACCGGGCCGCTTCGATCAAATCGGTGGCGGCAACATGATCGGGGTGGGCGTCCTGCCAATAAGGGGCGAAGACCCACTTGGGCTTCAGTATTCGAAAATAGCTGGCCACCAATTCGCGTGCTTCGAGCGTGTGTTGCAGAGAACGGTTTGGCAGTCCCGCGTTTCCTCGCCACGTCAACTTGAGAGCGTCCGAAGCGACATTCGTTTCGGTTCGGCGCAAGGTTTCCGAACCATGTGGCGTCGGTTCGCCGGTGGTCAGGTCCAAGACACCGACCCGCCAACCTCGCGAGATCATTTTCGCGATCGTGCCACCCATCCCAAGCTCGGCATCATCGGGGTGCGGAGCGACGACGAGCATATCCAAGGGTGAAATCGGAGCGAGATTCGCAGGGGATTCCGTGAACACAACCGCCATCATCTTGCCGTTCTAATGTAGGAGTGAGGCTGCTTGCCACCGCTGGAACCGCTTTACCGAAATGGAACCGCAGGCCCCCCTAGACCAGAGGGCAACCGGTCGCAGGGCAACCGCTCGCAGGGCAACGAGTCGCAGGGCAACGAGTCGCAGGGCAACGAGTCGCAGGGCAACGAGTCGCAGGGCAACGAGTCGCAGGGCAACGAGTCGCAGGGCAACGAGTCGCAGGGTAACCGCTCGCACCCAGCCCGCGAGTGGAAGTACGCATACAACGATCTACGCGTGCGCCTACCCAACAGGCGCACGCAAAAACGACCGAAGAAACATCCCGGTCGTTCGTTGCACGGTTTGAGCAGCGAGAACGCTAGTAAGGACTAGCGGCGAGCCTTTTTGACCTTCGCTCCACCTTGGCGGACCTTGAACTTTGGATTGCTTTTGCAAATCACATAGATTCGGCCGCGGCGTTTGACTACTTGGCAATCGGGGTGGCGGTACTTTAGGGCGCCGATACTGCTGACAACTTTCATCGGATCGATCTCGTCGGACGTTTCGTATATTTTTTACTCATCTACGCTGCACAGCAGGATGCCGGAGCGACTCTTCTTCGTTAGCGAGGGCGGAGTATAGCGGTTTCTCTATTTCCTTCAACGGCAAACCGCCCGGATCCCGAGACGACAAGCCAGGATCTTTTTATAATCCGTCGCTTGAGCCCGGCTCGCGGGTCCCATGGCAGCCCATGCGTACCCCTCTCGCCCCTTATTCTTCTGCACAAAATCCCCTAAACACAGCTGTCAACGCTTCTCCCTTCGTCCATTCAATCCTTCCATCTTTCAAAAATCTGGGAATTCGAAATCCATGCCTAAAATCGCTTACTTTGACTGCCTCAGCGGCATTAGCGGTGACATGACTCTCGGGGCGCTCGTCGATTTAGGCGACCAAACAGGCGAAATCGACGCCCAGGCGATCGAAACGGCGGTGCGATCGATGGGGCTTGGCGACATCCAAATCACTTCCGAAATCGTTAAAAAGCGGGGGTTCAGGGCGGTCAAAGTGCATATCAACCACCCCCCCGAACACGCTCATCGACACCTTCATCACATCACCGAGATGATCGACCGAGCCGATGCCATCGCTCCGGAAGCCAAGCAGTTGGCGCATAAAATTTTTCTCGAACTAGCCAAGGCTGAGGCGAACGTTCACGGTTCGACCATCGAAAAAGTTCATTTTCACGAGGTCGGCGCGATCGATTCGATTGCCGATATCGTCGGCACCGCGGTCGCCATGTGTGCGTTGGGGATCGATTCGGTCGAAGCCTCGGCCGTCCCGACCGGTTCGGGCTCCATCACGATCGCCCACGGCCGAGTCGCCGTCCCCGCTCCGGCGACGGCTGAACTTTTAAAGGGAATTCCCATCGCGAGCAGCGATGTTCAAGCGGAGCTAACCACCCCCACGGGAGCGGCAATCCTAAAAGCCACCGCGACGCGATTTGGATCGCTCCCCTCCATGACGCTGGCGGCCGTCGGCTATGGCGCGGGAACCAAGGATCTCGAAGAACAAGCCAATCTGTTGAAGGTCATGCTCGGCCAACGCGGTGATGCCCCCGCCGGCGAATCCGCGGCGAATCGCGATTATCCGCTTGCGGCCGATCAGGTCGTCGTGCTGGAAACCAACATCGACGATGCCACTGCTGAATTGATTGCGTTTTGCGCCACCCGTTTGCTCAGCGCCGGAGCGTTGGACGTGTTCCAGACGCCTTGTGTGATGAAAAAAGGGCGACTGGGCGTTGTGCTGACCGCGATCTCGCCGGTCGACAAAGTTGCGGATCTCGAAGCGATTCTGTTCACCCACACCTCTTCGATTGGCATTCGACGGCACTCCTCCGATCGCCATAAATTGATTCGCCGAGCCGAATCGGTTCAGACGAGTTTCGGGTCCATTCGTGGCAAGGTGGTCGTATTGCCGGGCGGCGACGAACGTTTTACGGTCGAAGACGACGATGCCGTTGCGATGGCGAACGCACACGCCACCGACGCGACCCAGATTCGCACTGCGGCTCAATGGGCTTGGCAAAATCGGACGCGTTGATCAAGTCGGTTGCCCCCAGCCCGCAACGCCCCCTTATTTCGCTTATTTCGCCAGCGATGACGCTTGCTCGAGGGCAGGAGGGAGGAATGCTCGGCTGACTTTTCGTTTGCCCCGACTAAAAGGGGGGATTATGAGTACGTTTCTGCGATGCGAACGATTCTTGTAGCATAGGAAGCTCGCAGTCGCCCCCATCTTAATGAAGCCATTAAAAGTGCAATTGGTGGTCGATTGCACTCCCCTATCGTGCGTATACTAGAGAAGTATGCCTCCTTGAGATGCGGTGCCATCGCTGGCGCGTCTCAAACTTTTCGGCTCGATTCTGCAAGAAGTGTTTTTTGAAACATAGGAACCGCGATTTCCATGGCGTCTGTCAACGATCCCAATCAACAGCCAATTCAAGCTGAATTCATCCCCACCCCCGTGGTGGACGACGAAGCGTCCCAAGAGATTTCTCCGGGTCGTCGGTTTCTGTTCTTCAGCGCGATGCCGGCCTGGGCCGTGAGCACGTTTGTGCACGTGATCATCCTGCTGGTGCTGGGGCTCGTCTCGATCGCCGATCCGGTCAAGATCGTGAACGTTCTCTCCGCTTCGAGCATGTCAGAGGAAGGTCCTGAGATGGAAGAATTTGCCATCGAGCAAATCGATCCTGGGGACGTCGCTGAAATGGAAGAGGTCACGGAAACGACGGTCGACACCAGCGAACAAATCGAGATGCCCGAACCCACCACGGCGGTGGAAACGATCGAGATTGCCGAAGTGGCCATCGATATGGGCGACATGGTTTCGGACATGGCACCGTCGGCGACGTCACTGCAAACGCTTTCCTCGGTCTCAGGCGCCCCGATGAGCAGCCGCAGTACGGAGATGAAGAAAAAACTGTTGCGAGATTACGGGGGCACTGCCAGTAGTGAAGCCGCTGTGACGGAAGCGCTCAAATGGTTTTCGCGACACCAATTTCCTAATGGAGGTTGGTCATTCCAGCACAATGTTGCTTGTAACAATCGTTGCGGCGAACCGGGCGAACCTCGACGCTCCGGGGCCGTTAACGCAGCGACGGCAATGGCGCTGTTGCCGTTCATGGGAGCGGGGCAAACTCACAAATCCGGCGACTTTCGCGAGAACGTTTATCGCGGCCTAAAATTCCTGATCGCGAATGGAAAATTGGGCAAAAAGAATGGTATGCCCGTTCTCGATCTCACCGAAAGCGCTGGCAACGGGATGTACTCGCATGGCTTGGCCGCAATTGCCCTGTGCGAAGCTTACGCGATGACGGGCGACCCCGAGTTGGCAATGCCAGCTCAAGCCGCCATCAACTTCATCGTCTACGCTCAATGTCGTGACGGTGGATGGCGTTACCAACCCCAGCAAGCCGATGGGGGTGACACCTCGGTTGTCGGTTGGCAAGTCATGGCACTCAAAAGCGCCCACATGGGACACTTGATGGTCCCTCCGACCGCGGTTCAAGGCTCGATCCTATTTTTGGACAAAGTGCAATCCAACAACGGAGCTAGCTACGGATACGATCGCCCCTCAACCTCCGTGCGTCCCGCCTGTACCGCCGTCGGCGTGTTGTGCCGGATGTATACCGGTTGGGCCAAGACCGACCCGCGAACCATCGCGGGCGTCAAACAAATTGCCAAGATTGGATTCCGCAAAGACCAGATCTATTACGATTACTATGCCGCCCAAGTGTTGCGTCAATTCGGTGGCGCGGACTGGGAAAAGTTCAACAATGAAATGCGAGATTGGCTCGTCGAAACGCAGTCGCAGAGCGATGGAGCCAAAGGCAGCTGGCATTTCCCAGGTGGCGGACACGGACCGAAGGATGGTGGTCGCTTGGCAGCCACTTCGTTCGCGACGATGATGTTGGAAGTTTATTATCGCCACATGCCGCTGTATGCGGACAACGCAGCCGACGACGACTTCCCGTTGTAAGCCAAACGCCACAAACCCAACAGGCAAATCGTAGCAAATGCGTCCGCCAAACGTGTTGGTAGCACGTCGAGTGGGTGACGCGTCGAGTCGTTACCTTGATGTGCCCCCAAAGTGCAGCGACTCACTCGTTCATCATCGCCGGGCACCATGCACCATGGTGCGGGTTATTAAATCCAACCGGAATAAACAAAACGCGTTGCGGTCTCCCGCAACGCGTTTTGCATTTCGATCGTTCGCTTGACCGTTATTCGGTCACCTTTACGTCGTCGTCCAGCTCTTCAAGTCGATCGGCCTTCTTCTCGCCTTCGCTCTCCGCTTGATCAGCTTTCATTTCACCGCGCTCTTCGATCGCATCTGCTTTTCGCTCGCCACGCTCTTCGATGGCATCAGCCTTCGCTTCCGCGTCGTCTTCAAGTGCAGGCTTAGCGGATTCGTAGCGATCACGCACGTTTTCCGCCGCTTGTTGGCTCTCTTCGCGGACCGCGTCGGCGGTCGCTTGCGTGCTGTCACGAACGTCCGCAGCATACTCCTGCGTTGTTTCACGAACCGCGTCGGCTCGCTCGTCGGTCACACTGTCGTTACAGCCAACCGATGCCAAACAAACCGACAGTGCCAATGTGGAGATTGCAAGTTTCATCTTTCTCTTTCCTAGTCGTGTAAAGGGAGCCCTGGTCTTGATCAGGTGATTGACCTTGCTCAGGACAATACGTTCCATTTCTCGCAAACCCCGATGTTGGTCCCACCATGGAAACCATTCACTGGGCTTCGCAGTCGACTCACTGTAGAGCAAGCAGCGTGCCAGACTCGGCGATTCGTGAATGACTCGCCCTCACCGCGATGGCGAAAGGCTGGACTGCTACCTCATTGGGTTGCGGGACGCTCGCTGCTTCCCCAAGCCTTACACCTGGACAATGCGGTTAACGCCGCTGGCGTAATGAGGCGGAACGGATGGAGACGGAACAGAAACAATTGAAAATGATGAGCAAAGGACGCCGTCACGCTAACTTTTTAGCAGCCCACCCTGATTCGAAACCACTTCGCTCACGCGAAGGTGGCGAACATGGCGTTGGTTCCCCAGCGTCAGAAGACAACGTTGGCGGGCGATTTTTCAATCGTTTCATCGCAGATGTACCGGGGGTGGCATGAAACGCTTTGTCATCGGCATCAGCGCCCAACCTCAATACCACGCGCTGCTTGACTCATTCGTTCCACGGCTGGTCGGTTTTAGATCCCCACGAACGTAAACCCACCACAAAACGCGATCGACCTCAGTCAATTTCTTGAGCTTGCAACATCCAGAGATGCTTCTCTAGCGACGCCGAGATCCCGATGCACATGTCTTCGCTGATCGGGTCCAAATCACCTAGTTTTTCGATCGCCGAACGGAGCGAGTCGATGGTCGTTTTAGTCGCATTGGCCACCAACTCGATCGTTTCGGGAACCTTGACGAAGTCCCGCGGGTAATCGGCGAGCTCACTCTGGCTGGCGACGGTTTCAGCACGCCCATCTGGCGCGATCCCGAGAGTTGAGATACGCTCGGCCACTTCATCACTGGCGTCGCGCACCGAGGCAATGATCTCATCCAATTGTAAATGGATGCTACGGAAATTTCGGCCCACGACGTTCCAGTGGGCCTGTTTCATCACTAACGCCAAATCGATCAGATTAACGAGGTTGCGTTGCAGCAACGACGTGACGTCATCGTTAGCATCACTTTTCAGAATGTCGCGTTTAAATTCAGTTTTGCTGGCGGTAACCATGGGATTTCCTTCTTCGGTAGGTGAGTAAAAAAACGAGGTGACGAAACAGAAATGAGGGCCCGGAAACGAGCGAGCCGGAGAGAATGATCATGGCGAGAGCAATCACTCCACGGGAATCCTGGGGATCAAGCGTGCAGATATTTTTCGCGGAACCCGCTCGCAGCGAGCGGTGCGGCCGCCTCCAACCCGCCATCGACCGTCCAACGCGACCCTGTGACGAAGCCGCTCTTGTCGCTTGCTAGAAAATCGATCACCGCTGCCACTTCATCGGGATGACCGGCGCGGCGAACGGGAATCGCAGGACGATCGGCAGTGTCAAAATCCTCCGCTGCCATCTTGTTCATCGGGGTCGCGATCTCGCCTGGGGCGACCGCGTTGACCGTGACATTCAACGGGGATAAATCGAGTGACAAGCATTTGACCAAGCCACCTAAGGCATGCTTGGTCATCGTGTAGAGCGTATCCGAAGGATGAGCGATCACCTCATGGACACTGGTGACCACGATGATGCGACCAGGCGTCTTCCGGGGCGGCCCTTGCAAACCGTTTGGCAACAAATGAGTAATGCTTCGCTGGATCGCCAACATCGCACCGAATGTGTTGACGTTGAAGATCTGCATTGCGGTCGCTAGATCCAGGTCGGGCATCTTTTTGTTGACCATCATCCCAGCATTGCTAACCATCACATCGAGCCCCCCTAATTCGTCCACCATTTCGTCAACGCAAGGGTTCGCAGTTTCTGGATTCGAAAGATCAAGTTGCTTGATTACACAGCGACGCCCCACGGCTTCGATGGCGGTTGCGGTGTGGCGAGCTTCCTCTTGCTCATAAACGTAGGTGATGGCCACATCGTGCCCCGATTTTGCCAATGCAATTGCAACCGAGCGACCGATGCCCGTACTGCCGCCCGTGACAATCGCCTTTTGAAACCCCATCTGCTTCCCTTTGTGAATGGATTCATCGAATTGCATTCATTTTCCGAGTGTGTCAAGGAACGCCAACTCAACGTCGCCCGAGAAACGAGCGAGACCAGCCCCAAGCAGCAAAGACTATGCCATCGCTTCCGCCAACACGCGCCCTGCACCACGCGCCCTGCACCACGCGTGAGACCGACGTATTGCGAAGCGACGCAACGCGAGACAACGAGTGGTCGCTGCTCAACCACATCGTTCGTTTAGACACCACCCATTGAGAGCGTCGGCGTGATTCGCAACACCATCGAGCCCTCACGCCATCGATTCATCGTCTTCGTCTACTCACCTTCTTCGAACACGAGCGAATCCGGCTTGGCACCGAGTTGCTGTAATGTCTCGCGGATGTCTTGCACCATTGCCGGGGGACCACAGAGGTAAAAGGGTTGATGGAAGTCATCGACGTGTGCTTGCAACCATGCTTTATCGATGCGACCGGATTCATAATCACGATGGGCTTCGCCGGTCAGGGTGCAAATGACGCGTGTGCCGAACGTCCGGATTAATTCACTTTGCAAGAACACATCTTCCGCATTGCGATTGCTGAAAAACATGCAATTGCCGTCAATTGCCTTGTCTTGTTCGAGTTGCCTGAGGATGGCGATAAAGGGAGTGATCCCCGCGCCGCCGGCGATGAAGACGCCTGGGCCTTTGTACTCAATCGCCCCCCAGGCATCGCTGAAGATCACGCGGTCCCCGCGTTGCAGATCGCGACCAAGATGTTCCGTCATTCCACAATGGTCGGGAAAGTCGCTCGTCGGATACGACTTGATAATGAACTCCAGACAAGGATTGTTGGGCACGCTCGTGATCGTGAACGGGTGTTTCTTATCACGCCAATTTTCTTCGTCAATCGAGAGTTCCACCGCTTGCCCTGGACGGAACACAAAACCATTTGGTTTTTCAACCACATAACAATGCACGTTTTTAGCGAGTGGCTCACGATGCAAAATCCGCCCGCGATGTTCGCCGAAATCTCGCCAGTTTTCCGTTTCACTCTGGGGCGACGAGACATGGGATTTGCCGTTCATGACCATGGTCCTCCGTGTGTGTATGGAATACCAAGTGTGTGAAATACAAAGGAGTGAACCGGCGGCTCTCCCCCACTCGAACTGCGTTTCGTATCAAACGCCGTTTGAGTTAAGCAGGTAGGCAGGAGTCTTTCGGTAGATTAGCCGTTTTGGCGTTAGCCACGGTTCAACCGGTTCAAGCGGGGCTAATGGGTTTTCACCCAATCATTCCTGCCTCCCTGCTTAGTGCCCGCAGCCATTTTCAGTGCAATGATCACGCCAAACCGATGGACGTTTTCTGGGCCATCCGAAAAGTCAGCGAGCGGCGGGGCGCGTACGGAGGCGACAAGAACGCTGAAGTGAACGACAACCGGAACCGGATTTCCAGCGATGCTAAATTTCTTCATCCACAAAAATGATGTGTCTAAAGTAGTGCTGTGACTCAAAGCTAGCCCCAAGAGCGCCAATCAGCAGGCTCAGCGAAGCGGCAAAAAAGGCCATTACGGGCCGATCGCCCCAACCGATTTGGTAAACGTCGCTAATTCTCGACGAGGCCCAACTTGCGATCAAATCGCTCGGGAACAGGAAATGGGCGAGCACCACGCCGACTCCGAATAACGCCAACCAAGTGGTCGCCATGCCGACAAACACGATCCCAAATGCGGCGGCAGTCGTGACGACCGATTGTTCGCTTCGCCGCTTACCCCGTCGGACCAACAATTGTTGTCGCGCGACCACGTAAACCGTGGTTGACAACAACGTCACCACCAACAGCATCCCAAGTTGAGGTATCCCTTGAGCGAGCGCCAAGTCCCACGACTCGGCAGTCATGAACAGGATCGCCAGTGCCGAAAACGAGGCGATCGTCAATCGACTGAGTCGTTTAGGAAATTCCCAGGGACGGGCCGCCCAAATCGCTTGCCAAATTTCTTTGCGATTGATCCATGCGGCGCGGAGGGCAAAGACCGGGTACGTTAAACCACGCCCGGCACCTTCCTCGAGTCGTTGATCGGCGATCTCTGCGAGCGCGACGCGTTGGCGATGCAGACTGTCCTGGTCCATCCCCGCCATCAGATCGAGCGCCTCTGCGTTAGGCGGATGAAATAAAAGATCGTTGGGATGATCACTCTTTGGCAACCCAGTGAGGTGCCCAATGCTATGTAGCATCAACCGACTCAGGCGACGAGCAATACGTTCGACCCGTTCTTGGCGATTGACCTCGATCCCCAGGGCTTGAGGATCAATCAATGACATCGAAATAATGGCCGCATCGAGTGGACGACTCAGCGCTGCAAAACAATACGGTGAATAGTTGCCGACTAATTCTGCGGCGGTCAACACAAACGCAAAGTCCCAGTGGCGAGAATCACGCGCCTCGACCGCTTGTTGCAGCAACAAACTCGGTTCAACGCGCCCATTGCCGCTGAGATTGGCCCCCGTTAACTCGGGGCGTTTGATTTCAAAAAAATCAAAGCGGAACGCCGGAAAGAGCTCCGACAATCTGGCATCGGTTTGTTCCACCGCGATCTTTGCCGCTTGGGAATCAATGACATCGAGAGGGCCAGCAACGATCACACCAATTTCGATCAGGCTGTGAGTCGGCTTGGGCTCTGCCATTTCGATGTCGGTCATAAGCACGGCAATCCACTGAGATCATCGAGGCCAACTCCCAAAATCGTTGCAAACGATCCGAATGGGACATCGCCACGAAGCGATGCCGTTGAGATGGGCTGTGAAACGACGCACTATAACACAAGCCCTCCCATCGCTCATGACGGCTACGCGAGCACTTTCTTGTAGACGTGGCCTTCGTTCTCGTCGATGCGTTCGGGGCGACCTTTGTTTAAATAGATCAACTTGCGATGATCGACTCCCATCAAATACAAAATGGTGCTGTGCAAATCATGCACATGCACTCGATCCTCTACCGCATGCAAGCCCACTTCATCGGTTGCTCCGAACGCTTGGCCTGCTTTGACGCCGCCGCCCGCCATCACCATCGTGAATCCCGTCGGGTTATGGTCTCGGCCGTCCCCCTTTTCACTCATCGGCGTTCGTCCGAACTCACCGCCCCAGACGACGAGGGTTTCGTCGAGCAGTCCTCGCCGCGCCAAATCGGTTAACAAGCCCGCCACCGGTTTGTCCATGCCACGACACATTTTAGTGTGGTTCGACTCGATCTTGCTGTGTGCATCCCATTTGCTGCCCGCGCCGTGGTACAGCTGAATGAATCGGACTCCACGTTCAACCATCCGCCGGGCCAGCAAACAGTTGCGCCCAAACTCGGACGTCTCCTTATCGTCCATTCCGTACAACGATTTTGTCTCCATCGTTTCTTGCGAGAGATCGACCGCTTCGGGCGCGTGGCTTTGCATTTGAAAAGCCAACTCGTAGCTGCGAATCCGTGCTTCGAGCTCACTATTGTCGCGGCGGGTCTGCATGTGCCGATGATTAAGCGCGGCTAGATAGTCCAACTCGGTCCGCTGTTGTCTTGGATTAACGTGTTTCGGCACGGACAAGTTGGCAAACGGAGTGCCTTCGATTTGCATCTTCGTGCCCTGGTAAATCGCTGGCATGAAGCCGGTGCCCCAGTTCCGCGGCCCGTTGACCACGGTCCCTTTGTCTTGCATCACCACAAACGCAGGCAGATTCTGGTTCTCCGTCCCCAACCCATACGTCACCCAACTGCCCAAGGACGGGCGACCCGCAAATTGAGTTCCCGTGTTCATTTGACAAACGCCACCGGAATGATTGATCCCGTTGGTCCAGCACGAACGAATCACCGCCAAATCGTCCGCTCGCGTCGCCATGTGCGGCAACCAATCCGAGATCCACAGCCCTCCTTCGCCATGCTGTTTCCATGTTCGTTTGGACTCCAACACCGGTGAATCGAATTCCCCCATCGCCGTAATGACGCGGCCGAAACTATCGGGCAATGGCTTGCCGGCCAATTTTTGGATCGCGGGTTTTGGATCAAACGTATCGATATGACTTGGGCCGCCCTCCATGAACAAAAAGATCACACTCTTCGCCCGTGCGGGGTGATGCGTCAGCTTGGACATCAACGGCGACGGTGCAGCCGTCGACTCTGCGGCGGAACCGACACCCCCGAGCATGCCAGCCAGCGCCAGTGCCCCGAATCCGGTTCCACTTTGCAACAACATTTCTCGTCGCGAATAGGTTGATGTCATTGATTGTTCCATTTTTGAGATGCTTGATCGTCGTGGATCGCTCCGCGATCATCACGCCAAGTCATTGATCGTTCCGTATTGATTGCGGAGCAATCAACGCCCCATTTTCACCCGACGACTAGTCGATATAAATAAACTCGTTGGAATTGAGCAGTGCGTGCACGAGTGCGATGCGAGCACGAGTGCGGGGGGAAGCGACGTCGGACTCGTTGATGCTTGTCGACGCGTGATGTTGATGACCGGACGAATCGAAACCAATCGATTCCTTATCTTCGAACTGCCAATCCGTCACATAGTTGGGCAATCCTTCGGCCGAATCCGCTTGCGCGACCTTGGTTAGATCGCGTGCTTTGGCTTCGATACGAATGCTGTCGATCAATCCATCCCATTGATGTTGACCAAAGCGATCCCCAATCGTCAGATCATTGTTGGGACGAATGCCTTTGGTGACGGTATGCTTTGCATGAGCAACCTGTAGCTTGGCGTCCTTCACCGACAGATCTTTTAGATAAAAGGTGATGCCATTTTCCGAGGTATCATCGAGCTTGACGCTTGCGGCAACGTAATACGGCTTATTTAATTCGGGCCTCAAATTCGAAGCGACGACTTCATAATGAAGGGCTTCGCCTGTCGCAGTTTTGCCGACAAGTTGCAGGATTAAGTTGCGTGGTTTGTAGGAGCTTTTAGCTGACGTGACGCCCAACGACCATCCGGCCCCCGTACGGTTGCCGTTCCAATGGCCAACGATGGTGCGAACATTGGCATTTTCGTAGAGCGATCGCAAAAGGACGACCGCTTCGACGGTAAAGTCGCCGTCGGGAAGTTCCTTTGACGTGGCCAGACTCACACGCATCGGACCGCCGGGCTTCAAATCAATGGCGTGGCCGGCCACCTTCGGCATCGACACCAACGTTTCGATTTTTGGTCCTGGATCTTCGGGGGTTTCCCCAGCGTAGTGTTCGAGAAATTCCAACGCCATCTGCACTTCGTCTTGGCTCGGTTGGCGACTGAACAGGGCTTCGTAGGCATTCGCGATCAGCAGCTCATCATCGCCACGGTTCGCAATGCGTCGGACGATGGCGGTGGCACGATCGTGCGACCAACTGCCGTTGCTGAGCAGCAACGCTTGCGGCGACGTGGTCGTACGATGCCGTTTCCCCACACTACGCATGCGATCGGGTGCGTCAAATGCAGCCAACAGGGGATCAGGCGAATTGCGGCGTACCGTTTTGTAAATCGCTCGCTTCGCCGAATTCAATTCACCGCTAGCGGTCAGCACCGCATCGGTAATCTCTTCGCCGGATAACCGTCGCGGGTTCATGCGCCACAGCAATTCGTTATGGGGATCGGCGGCACTGAGCGCCTCGTCGATCGGACGCTGAGACGTTTGCCGATAGGTGGCCGACAGCAGGATGCGCCGATGCAGCTTTTTCAAACTCCAGCCATCTTCAATGAACCGCGACGCGAGCCAGTCCAACAGCAACGGGTGCGTTGGCGGAACACCTAGTTGTCCAAAATCGCTAGACGTCTCCACCAATCCCACGCCAAAGTGTTGTTGCCAAACACGATTGACGATCACGCGAGCGGTCAGCGGGTTTTCGGGACTGGCAATCCAATCGGCCAATGCGGTGCGGCGTCCTGTCGAACGAAGCGACGCAGGCGGCGACGTAATCTCGGCGTCCCCGTCATCGAGCAAGGTAATAAAGCCAGGAGCAATCGGCGTTTTGTCACTCGCGTCGGGAATGAACGTCTCGGGCGCGACCGGCCCTACATCGCTGGCGACGAAATCAATGGCGGGAAGTGGTTCGGGTTTGATCGCGTCAAACTCCGCCAACTTTTTGTGCAGTGCTTGCCGCTCTTGTTCTTGTTCCTCACTCAACCACTTTGACAACTTGTCGTAGGGCAGATCGAATTGTCGCTCAGCGAGCGAGGCAATTTGGTGTTCATAGGGAGTCCGTTCGTGCGGCTGCTTGTGGATCATCGCCTTAATTTCCGCGATGAATTTATCCGCTTTCTCACGAGTCGCATGTTGGATCGCCACGGGATATTCGATTTCACGTAATCGCTCACGAATCTCGGATGTCGCAGCTTCCCATTTTGCATACTCGGCTTGATAGACGCGTCGCGTTTCCGCATCGGCGACGGGATGCCCCTCAGTGGGCTGAAACGCAGCAAAGAAGGCCTTGATGCGAAAGAAGTCCTTTTGCAACAAAGGATCAAATTTATGGTCGTGGCATCGAGCACACTTCAATCCTTGCGCTAGAAAAACGTCGCTCGTCGTTTCGGTGATGTCGTTTAAGATTTCATGCCACTGTGTCTCGACATCGCGTTGATTGTGTTCGTAGATCCAATGCCTCAGGTACATCGTGGCGATGTGGGCATCACGATTACCTGGATCGATTTCGTCGCCGGCCAGTTGTTCACGAATAAAGCGGTCATACGATTTGTCTTCGTTAAATGACCGAATGACGTAGTCGCGATAGAGATGAGCGTGGGGGCGTACGTGGTCGGCGCGATAACCATCCGAGTCAGCATACCGGACAAGATCGAGCCAGTGCCGTGCTTGGCTCTCGCCGTACGCTTCACTTTGCAACAAGCGATCGACCATCGCCTGGTAATCAAAATCAGCGGAGGAGGCTGCTTTGATTGCCGCTTCATCGGGTGGTAACCCCGTGATCGCAAAATGGACGCGGCGAACCAGCGTCAGCGGGTCGGCTTCGAAAGAGGGAGCGAGGTTTTCGCTTTCCAGACGCGTGAGAATGAAACGATCCAAATCGCCACGACACCAATCGTCACGCACGGTCGCGGGTGGCTTGGGGTCGCGAATCGGTTGGTAACACCACCACTCGCGGTCTTGCTCGCTGATGGTCGGCGGTGGTTCGATCGTAACATCCGCAGGCCAAGGAGCTCCGGCGGCAATCCACTTTACCAAACCTGCGATCGGCTCGTCTTGGAGTGGTTCTTCGGGTGGCATTTCAAACGACTCGTACCGCAGCGCCTCCACCAACAAACTTTCGTCCGGATTGCCGACCACGATTGCGGGCCCCGATTCGCCGCCTTCGAGCAACTGCTCAAGCGTCGTGAGTTGCAGTCCCCCTTCTTGTTTCGTCTCGCCATGGCACTTGATACAGTGCTGAGTCAGCGTCGGCCGAACGTGGATTTCAAATAGATTACGCTCTTCGCGAGAGAGTTGCTGGCAAACAGCTTGTCCGCAAAATAGAAATCCGGCGAAGAGGGCAAGCGAAATGCGATGCACGATACGGCCGTTTTTAGGAGGGGGGGCGGGCAGGAGAGATCGAGCCGAGCTCCATCGCCGCGGAGCTCAATCGCCTCCAATTATACACGATCGCGACCGCGGGGGAATTTCAATCCGATTTGCCCCAACGCCCGTCACCACTCGATCTCGTGCTTACCCGCCGGTTGGCGTCCCCCCCGCTATCGGATCAACGGCAGCGTCAGCGCCGTGGAATCCACATTTTGGCATCACCCCATCGCGTGACTCTTGAAGGTTGTGTGATTGCGACTTTCCCAGCAAATCATCACTCGACGCGTTAGCGAGGGAACGAGAGCGAGGGAACGAGCCAAGAATGAGATTCCCTCGCTTACGCTTTGGGTGATCAATAACGCTCGTCCTGTGGGGAACATCTGGCCCCCGCTTCGGCGCAATGATTGGATTAAACTGTGCTAACAATCTCCATTTCCCCCCCAAAAAAATGAATGCATGATGAAGATGAGCCGACGCGATCGAACTCTTCCCATTGTCGCGGTGCTGTTGAGTCTGATCGGCCTGGTAGGCGAAGTTTCAGGCCAACGTTCCCCCACGCCAGCACCGCTTCAAATCTCCGGCGTGTATCCGCATTTGACGATGCACAACCAGGAAAACGAGTGCGGAACGGGCGCGGTCGTGCCATGGCAGGGAGAGCTTTGGGCGATCACGTACGCACCCCACCGACCGGCGGGATCGACCGACAAGCTCTATCAAATCACCCCCGATTTACAGCAGAAAATCGTTGCCGCCAGCGTTGGTGGAACGCCTGCCAATCGCATGATCCATCGCGAGTCGAATCAGCTGCTGATTGGCCCCTACCTCATCGACGATCAAAAAAAAATCCGCGTCATTCCGCCGACCTCGATGTACGGACGATTGACGGGCAACGCACGCCACTTGGTTGCCCCCGCGAACAAGGTTTATTACGCCACGATGGAAGAAGGACTGTATTCGGTCGACGTCAACACATTGGAGGTTGAATGCCACATCCGTGACGGCAACGGCGGCGCTCCGAAACTCGGGCTCGTGAGCGAATTGCCGGGCTATCACGGCAAAGGGTTGTATTCGGGTCAAGGTCGCGTCGTTTACAGCAACAATGGGCAAGCGGGGCCTGAGGCGCAAGCCGACCCCACGGTTGCCTCCGGAGCGTTGGGGCAATGGTTCGGCGAAGGCGATTGGGAATTGGTTCGCCGCAACCAGTTCACCGAAGTCACGGGCCCCGCAGGCATCATGGGCAGCGAAAATCCGCAAACCGACCCGATTTGGACGCTCGGTTGGGACGCCCGTTCGCTTGTCCTTGGTTTGTTGGAAGAGGGCGTTTGGCGATACTACCGTTTGCCCAAAGCGAGCCACAGCTACGACGGAGCGCATGGTTGGAATACCGAATGGCCGCGCATCCGCGAGATTGGCGAGACCGATTTGTTGGCGACGATGCACGGCACCTTTTGGCGATTTCCCGCTGGGTTTTCGCGATCCAATTCCGCAGGCATCTCACCGCGTTCGAATTACTTGAAGGTCGTCGGCGACTTCTGCCGTTGGCAAGATCGGATCGTGCTGGGGTGCGATGACTCGGCGAACTCCGAATTCCTCAATACGCGTTCCTTCAAAGCCAAGCACGCCGCGGCGGTACAGTCCAATTCCAATCTGTGGTTCGTGGATCCGAGTCGCCTCGATCAACTTGGCCCCGCAATCGGACGCGGCAATGTTTGGTTGCGTGAGGACACCAAGCCAAGTCAGATCAGCGACCCTTATCTGTTTTCCGGCTACGACTATCGACAATTACACCTCCGCCACGGATCCGACCACAGCGTGAGCTTCCAACTCGAAGTCGACCGTCAAGGAAACGACCATTGGGAATCCCTGCGCACGATCACGGTGCCACCGGGTCAAGCGGTGTCGCATCTGTTTACCGCCGAGGAGTCGGGGGCCTGGATCCGCTTGGTCAGCGTTGCAGCTGCCCGCGGAGTGACAGCGAATTTCCAGTATCGCAATCGTGATCAACGCAACTCGCAAAACGACGCCCAATTCGCCGGAATCGCCACTCCCACTACGGCTCCGGCCAGCTACGGGCTGATGCGTAGTCTCGCGTATGACAAGCTTGGCATTGCCGCATCGGCGGATTCCAGCGGAGACGACGTCGCCTATTATGAAATGAATCAAGCGATGGAAATTGTTCCCGTTGCCAACCCCGATGCAGCGAGAACACTGGTTGCCGCCGTCCAGCAACCTCGCGGATCGATCACGGTAGACGAAGCCTCCGTGGTTGTGATCGAAGCAGGCGAACGCTACCGAATCCCTAAACGAGATGGCTATGAACTCCCGGCCGCACCCGCCCCAAAAGCGGGCAAGTCCTTGGCCGAATACATGCCGGAAAGCCTTGCAAAAAACGCGACGGTGACGGTCAGCTCGACGTTGCAAGGCTATGCGGCTGATCGTGCGGTCGATGGGATTGTGTCGGACGAGTCACGTTGGATCAGCGAGGCCTCGGGCAACCACTGGATCGAACTCGATCTGAAGTCGCCCAAAACATTCCAAAGCATTTGGGTCGTCACGGGCTGGTTAAACAATCCACAGTATGTCACCGCCAACTTTGATGTCCAATTTCACGACGGCCAAGATTGGAAAACGATTCCGGGGGGCGAGATTCGCGAGAACCGGTTGATTGAACGGGAGATCGCGTTGCAGTCACCGATCACCGCCCAACGGGTACGAATCGTTGCGAAGACAAGCGGTTTCATGCGTGTCTACGAAGTCGCGTTGTTTGATCGAAAATTGGACATCACGCAACCTCCGAATGGGTTTGGGATCGCGCGGGTTTGTCGCGAAGTGGCAACCGAACGTGACTTATTGAATTTGCATGGCACGTTTTATGAACTGCCCGCTCGAAACGCTCAGGGGCTAGCCAAAATGCGCCCCATCGCAACTCACGGATTGAGCATTCACGATTTTTGCTCTCACAACGGTTTGTTGTTGTTCACGGGGATAGATGGCAACACCCGCAGCAAAAACATCTTCCGCAGTGCCGATGGACGTGTCGCCGTCTGGGCAGGTGTCGTTGATGATCTTTGGAAACTTGGCAAACCACGCGGCGTCGGCGGACCGTGGAAGAACACGGCGGTGAAGCGTGATCAGCCCTCCGATCGGTACCTGATGACCGCCTACGATCGAAAGCGAGTTGCGATGCTCGCCCACACCGACACGACGATTCGCATCGAGGTCGACGTCGATGGCACCGGCATGTGGATGCCCTATCAAGCGTTCGCGTTGAAGGCGAACGAGCCCATCGAGCACGATTTCCCAGAGGGCTTCAGCGCCTATTGGGTGCGAGCGATCAGCGATACCGATACGACGGCATCGGTGACGTTCACGTACGAGTAGCCGCCGGTGGATGACGCCACCGGCGATTCAAGAATCGGCCACGCACTTATTGGGCTGCTGCACTCGTCGTGGCGGCCGAGCGTTCGATGGCGGGGGTTTCAGCCCTGACTTCGCGAAGCAGCGACGTCAAATCAATTTTGACGTAGGGGCGATTCGCGGCGATTTCGTTATGCGTGGCATTGGCAACGTAAAAGACACCGTCTTCGGGCACGAACAACACGTTGTGCAGATTCGATGACATCGCGACCGGTCGGCTCATCAACCATTTTGCCCCCTCCACATCGATCTCGCCGTAACGCTGTTGTACTCGTTCACGCAGTTTTTCCAGACGACTTCCCGAGGACAACACGACCGCATCGGCAATCCCTTCGCCGAGCCGCTCATGCGTTTGTCCCGGCATGATGAACTCCACCGACTCGGGGACCGCAGCCACACCGACAGCTCGATTGGTTTTGCCGTCGGCAAATACATAGTAGTACTCGCAGGTCCGCGGATTGTTTTTCCACAAATCCATCACTTCGTCCAACGTCGTACATTCCTCGAGTGCGCGCCGCATCAACGTTGCCATCGGGACGCCATCCCACAACCCTTCGCCACCGCCGCCCATCTCGCCAAGCGAAATGGCTTGGTCGTTCATGCCGCTGACGCTGCCGATGAATCCGGCGTAGCCAATATTCCCAAACGCATGCTTGCCATCGATGGCCACGATGAAGGTGGTGGCCGCATCTTGCAACCCGATCGTCGTCATGTAATCCAAAACGCGACCGTGATAGAGTTTGCCATCCTTGGTCGCGTTGCCAAACACGGCAAATCCGGAACAGTGGAACAGTTCGGGAAAGACGTTGATGGCGTGCGCCGTCCGCGGCTCGAGATTCATCGCCTTGGCAAACGCAAGGGTCTCGCGTTTGTGATCTTCGGGGATATGCGGAGCAAGTCGTTTGTAAGCGGCATCGAGCTCGTAGCGAAACCATTTCCCCGAACGAATCGTGTTGACCGTGCCAAAGGTGTAGAGGACCGAGTCAATGCAGCGTCGTGATTCTTCCGCGAGTAGGCGGCCGTGAGCGAACCCGACTTCCTCGGGAGTGCCTTTGAGCAACGCGACGCGATGCCCGTCGATCCAGCGCAATTCGCCATTCGCCACCGTACGAGGCTTTTGCAGCGGTGAAGTCAAGAGACGCGATGGAGCGGCAATCTCCACCCCACGGCGAACTCCGCGTGCCAGGGTCTGCTCTAGCTCACGTCGCTCTACCGCAACCGCTTCAAACCCAGGCCAATCGTCCACGCCTTGCGCGACCGGCAGCCCCTCTTGGATCGTTAGCTGTACGCGATGTTGATCACGGACCTTCACGTCGAGCCGTTTGCCCTGGTCGAGAAATTGCAGGGTAACGTCATCGCCAATCGCCCATTGTTGCGACGGGGCATCGAAATTCATCTTCAACATGCCCGTTAACATTTGGGCAACCACCGATGCGTCGGCTTGCTGAAGCATCGGTACATAGGTGCTCACCATGGAACCGGATCCGATCAACCGGTCCGTCATTCCCAGCGGCGACAATTGGTCTGCCGAGTCGACATCGCCAGCGCCGATAAAGACGGTTTTGTGATTCGGCAACGCCAAGGCAGTTGCGTCCGCGCGACGGCGAATCTGAACGCTGTAGTCGCTGTGGATCAAATCGAAATCAAACGACTGAGCATCGTAGCGGACCAACCGCCCATCGACGTGTTGGATCTTGCCATCGACGAACACGTCAATCTCGGCAGTGGCGGAAAAGGCCTTCGCTTGTCCTGAAAAACAAGACAGGATGGGCTGCAAGTTTTGGGCCAGGGGTTGGGCGTTCACTTCCGCCTGAACCGGTGCCACGGTGATACACAACAGCATGCAAGCAACCGCACGCACAAGAAAAGCATTCATTCTGAGTCGACGGGGGGTTTGGGAAATTTGGGACGAGACGGACATCAACGCGATGTCCCGATCGCCGGTACAACGGCCGCCAGTGTAACGTGCGACCGCGATTGAAAACCGGACACAGTGTACACCACGCTCGCGGGGGATGCGATTCCCAAAAAAAAACTCCCCGCGGAGACCGGAGCGACGCGCTGTCACCGTTGGGGCAAGGCGAACCGCTTCGCTTTTTCGCTGCCCGAGGTCGACCGGCTATCTTCGGGGGGCGATTGCAGCAAAAAACGTGAGTAGACTAGGTGGCCACGTCACTCGCCTTCTACCCTCCCATCTCCAAGAGTCTCCCTTGATGAACATGTTGACGAATACTCGTCGTGCCGCCGCGATCTCTTGCGCGTTTGCAGTGATATGCACTCTGTTTTGCACCGTTGCCGGATTTGGCCAAGAGTCGGCCCCATGGTCGGCAAACCCGCAACGCGTCAAGAAACTGAGTGCCCAAAATGAATTCAACTATGACGAGTCCAAGGTCCCCGCCTACGAACTTCCCGATCCGTTGACAATGAACGACTCAACGAAGGTAGAAACGGGCGAACAATGGATGAACCAACGTCGCGGCGAAGTCCTCGAACTCTTCCGCGACCAAGTCTATGGTCGCCGTCCCGAGACAAAATACGAAGTGCAATTTGAAACGACCGCGGAGTTGAAGGATGCCTTCGATGGGCTCGCGACGGGACGAAGCATGAAGGCCATCGTGACGATCGAGAATCGAAGCTTCGAGTTCCCCTTCGTTGTTTTCACGCCGAATCACACGTCTGGGAAAACCCCTGCGGTGATTGCAATCAACAACCGCTATGTGATTCCGCTGGAAAAAGCGGTAGCAGAGGCGGATCCGTTCTGGCCCGTGAAAACGATGCTGCAGCGAGGCTACGCCGCGGCGACGTTTTACACCTCCGACGTCGATCCCGATAACAAAAACGGATACGCCGACGGCATCCGCTCCTTTTTCGCCGACGGCCAAGCCCCTGCCGACGATGCGTGGCGTAGTCTGTCCGCGTGGGGATGGGGGGCCAGCCGTGTACTGGACTACTTAGCGACCGTGCCCAGCGTCGATGCGACTCGTATCGCCGTGGTGGGACATTCGCGTGGCGGCAAGGCCGCGCTTTGGAGTGCGGCGGAAGACTCGCGATTCGCGGCCGCGTACAGCAACAACTCGGGCTGCGGCGGTGCGGCACTCTCACGGCGAACCTACGGTGAAACCGTCAAACGAATCACGACGGCGTTTCCCCATTGGTTCTGTGCCAATTTTACAGCCTACGCCGGACGTGAGTCGGAACTGCCCGTCGACCAACACGAAGCGATCGCGTTGGTGGCACCTCGGGCAGTCTATGTGGCCAGCGCGGATGAGGATCTGTGGGCAGACCCTCGTGGCGAATACGGCTCGCTCGTCGCAGCAGCGCCCGTGTTCAAGCTGCTCGGCAAAGAATCGATCCACGAGCAAGCAATGCCAGCGATCAATCAACCGCGGATTGCGGGCCAAACCGGCTACCACATTCGCAGTGGAGGTCACGGACTCGAGCAATCCGATTGGAACCACTTCCTCGATTTCTTGGACAACGTTTTGTAGTAAACGTTTTGTAGTAAACGGTTCGAGGCAAAAAAAACGCTGGCCGCAGGAAGATTCCCGCGGCCAGCGTCGTTGAGACTCCTCACCCACAAATCGGAGGGGGAGGGGAGAGCAGCGAACTAGCTACATCCCATGCTATTTCCACAGTTGTGACAGAGGTAACAATTGCCGTTGCGAACGGTGATCGATCCACAATTGTCACACGATGGCGCGTCAATCTGGAAACGGGCAAACTGCTGTTCTTGCGAAGCTGGCGAGGTTTCAGTTTGCGAATGGCCATTGCCCTGGCTGCCACCGTTGCCGGTTGCCGAATCTTGCAGACTGGCCAAGAACGTAGCACGCTCGGCGAGGGCGACTGCGGCCCCGGCATCTTCCTTCAATTCTTGCGTCACACGATTGGGTGAAGCGACCACGGGTCCGTTGCCGGCGTTGGTTTTATCCCCCGCGTCGGCATTTGCGGCGGACGGGGAATAATCGCTATGGCCACTCATGAACGTCAGCCCCAACCAACGCGCGATGTAGTCGACCACACTCTTAGCAATGCGGATGTCTTTGTTGCTCGTCATCCCCATCGGTTCGAAACGGGTGTGGCTAAACTTGTTGACCAACACCTCCAACGGTACGCCATATTGAAGTGCGATTGAAAGCGCGGTGCCGAAGCTGTCCATGATGCCGCCGATCGTCGATCCCTCTTTGGCCATCGTGATGAACATTTCACCAGGACGTCCATCGGGATACAAACCGACGCACAAGTAGCCTTCATGCCCCGCGATGCTGAACTTGTGGGTCAAGCTTTGGCGCGTGTCGGGCAAACGTTCGCGACGTGGCTTGAAGACAACCTTTTCAATCGTCTTGGTCACCCCTGGTGCTGCTGCCGCCGCTTCCTTGCCCTCGCTCTTCTTTGTATTGAGCGGTTGCGATTGCTTGCTACCGTCGCGGTAGATTGCAATGGCCTTGAGCCCAAGTTCCCAACCCCAGAAATAAGCGTCGGCAATGTCCTTGGCCGTCACGTCGGTGGGCATGTTGACCGTCTTGCTGATCGCACCGGAGAGGAACGGCTGAGCCGCCGCCATCATGGTGACGTGAGCTTGCCACGCGATGCTGCGAACACCGTTATTGGGTTTGAACGCACAATCGAAGACCTTCAAGTGTTCGGGATCGAGATCGGGAGCCCCTTCGATCGTGTCGTTCTCGTCAACGTACGCCAACACGCCTTCGACCTGAGCTTCGTCATAACCGAGTTTTTGCAGACCTAGACGAACGGTTTGGTTGACGATCTTGAGCATCCCGCCTCCGGCGAGCTGCTTGTATTTCACCAACGCGATGTCAGGCTCGATTCCAGTGGTGTCGCAATCCATCATGAAGCTGATCGTGCCGGTCGGAGCAAGCACGGTGGCTTGAGCGTTGCGGAAGCCGTATTTGTTGCCGATCTTCAGCACTTCATCCCACAATTCGCGTGCGGCGACCTTAAGCTCCGCAGGGCCATCATCGTGAATTTGCTCACAAGCGTCGCGGTGCATTTGCATCACGTTGAGCATCGGCTCTGCGTTGTTGACATAACCATCGAAGGGACCAACGACCGACGCAATTTCAGCACTGGTCCGGTTCGCTTCGCCGTGCAGTAGTGCGGTCAACGAACCGCACAAGCCCCGCGCTGCGTCGGAGTCGTAGGCGAGTCCGGACGTCATCACGACGCTGCCCAGGTTCGAGTAGCCGAGCCCCAAGGGACGATACTTGTGGCTATTGCGAGCGATCGGCTCGGTCGGATAGCTGGCGTGGTCGACCAAGATTTCTTGAGCGATGAAGAACAATCGCGATGCCGCACGGAAACGTTCGACGTTGAAGGTGCCGTCGGTCTTGCTGACAAACTTCATCAAGTTGATCGAAGCGAGGTTGCACGCGGTATCGTCGAGGAACATGTACTCCGAGCACGGATTACTAGCGTTAATCGCCCCACTGTTCGGACAGGTGTGCCACTTGTTGATTGTCGTGTCGTACTGAACGCCGGGGTCGCCACAATGCCAAGCACACTCGGCCATCTTGTTCAACAACTCGCGAGCGTCGTACTCCGGTGCCGCCTCTTTGACTTTGTCGCTGATCCAACGCGTTTGCCAACGTCCGTTGTCACGAACGGTTTCCATGAAATCGTCGGTAACACGAACCGAAAGGTTCGCGTTTTGGAAACAAACGCTGCCGTACGCTTCGCCATTGAAATTGGACTCATAACCTTCGCGAATCAGCGCGTGAGCCTTCTTCTCTTCGTTCCATTTGCACTCGACAAATTCGAGCACATCGGGATGCCAAACCTTCAACGATTGCATCTTCGCAGCGCGGCGTGTTTTGCCACCGCTTTTGACGACGCCAGCGATTGAATCGTAGACACGCATGAACGACAAGGGGCCCGAAGGCGTTCCGCCGCCAGAGAGTTTTTCGCGTTGCGAACGGATGGTCGAAAGGTCAGTGCCGGTCCCGCTACCGAACTTGAACAACATCGCCTCGCTGCACGCGAGCCGCATGATGTCTTCCATATTGTCGTTGACCGATTGGATGAAACACGCCGAGCCTTGCGGGTACTCATACGGGTTATCCGGTTGTGCAGTGTCCTGAGACGCTTCGTTCCAGTGCCAGTTGCACTTCGAGCCCACCACACCATATTGAGCGTGCAACCCGACGTTGAACCAAACGGGGCTGTTGAACGCACCGTGCTGATGCAAGCACAACCAGGTCAAATCGCGATAGAATCGCTCGCCATCTTCCGCGGAATCAAAGTAGCCGTCTTCAAGTCCCCAATCGGCAATCGTACGAGTGACGCGGTGGACCAATTGACGAACGCTTCGCTCGCGTTCCCCTGGGTTCTTGGGGTCGCCGTAGAAATACTTTGAAACCACCACGTTGGTCGCCAATTGGCTCCAACTGGCCGGCACTTCGCAGTCGTTCTGTTCGAACAATGCGCTGCCGCTTTCGTCTTTGATCGTCGCGCTGCGCAATTCCCAACGCGTCGTCGCGAATGGAGTTTGCCCATCGTCGGGACAAAAGACGGTGTCAATTTTTAAACCGGCCGAACCATTACCGTTGTTTCGCGAACGAAGCTTTTTGCCAAACTTGCTTTGCGCATATTCAACGCCATGCTGCTCGTTAACACGTCGCAGTGCGGGATCATTGTCAGCCGAGGGTGAACTTTCGTGGGTACGTTCCGATAGAACCGATGCCATCGCTTTGAGACTCCTAGTGTGTTTCGTCCGTGGGGCTTGTACCGATCGTCAAGACAAAGCTCGCGATCCTCGCGAAAACGTCGGGTACTCACCAAACTGGTATAAGAAATGTGTTGCCGTGGTCGCTGTACGTGTGGTGCTTTTTTCACGTCCATTGGGGAGCACATCCGGTGGAACCCGACTCTCCGATCCAAAACGCTGCGTTTCTCTAAACGCTAATGCCATCACTACCCGTAGTGCTGATTCCGGCTCAACCACACTACATATGGGCGACTGGCGAATCTTAGGCATTGCGTGCTGGGTGTCAAACCGAATCCTACGAAATCGCTAACTCGTTATTGATGCTCGACTTAGATTCACTCCAGCGACATCCAACGCAAACGAAAATCAAGCAACCATTAATCCCTAAGTTGTGTGCTGATTAAGGTTTAGAGAACGTTGCTCGCTTGACAAAGGATGACCTAAAAATCTTGTTGGATTGTGTAAAAAAGATTAGCAAAGACAGGAGGTCCAAGGGAGATGCGCAGCTTACGTCGCTCTCCAAATCAACGATGGGGTAAAAACCACCCCCACCGAACAAAAGATCACCTTCCTGGGATCGAGCCATACGCCCCCGAGTCGATTCGCCGCCAAAGCCCCTCCGTGGTGGTAAACCAGACGGTAACACTCGTCTTGACTCGCCGATCGCATCCCCAGTTCGCCCATCTTCCGGCCCCCTCCAACCAGCCCCCCTGCGGAAATACCAAGTCCCCACCCAGGAAAGCGAAATAAATGGAAGCAATCCGCAAAAAAAATCGAGTGGGTTAGCCACTTAGCGGGCAAACGTCATTCTCTTTCTCCCCAAGCATCAGGGGATGCTCGACGGAGGACCGCTGGGCTAATGCAGCGTTACCGCTTAATTCAAAGGGAGCGAAACGTGCGTGAGAGGATTGTCCTACCCAGTTCAACATCGAACGTCGTGACGACTTCCGCTACAACTTGCACCCTCATTCGCAGTGGGAACGTCGCACGAGGTTCGCGGGTGAGTCAGCCTGGGGACGAGGGGTTTACAAGCTATGCGGGTGCGTACAGCGATGGAACGTCGCCCGAGTTGAACACCGCCGGGGTATCGGATCGTCAAGAAAAAGGGCAAGATACCCCCTTGGATGGCGAGTCCTTGCCTTTACCACGATGCGCCTTGCAATCGCCCCTGGGGGATCGCAAGCAAATCGCAGGCGAGGCGACTGGAGGCGACGCAATGTCGTCCGGCGGTGGGAATCCCAGATTCAGACGAGCGATGTAGCTCGCACTGCGGCAAAGTTTTATCCGTCAAGATCGCCCTCGACATCATCCAACACGCTATCGCACATCGATCACGCAATCGCAGCGAGTTCTCAGGCGAAGGAACTCGCTCGGTGAGGAACCTTAGGAATTCAATTCAATGTCACGACGCTACGCAATTTGCAATGAAACGTTTCAACAATGGCCGCTAGAGCGTGCTGTGAAATTCGCGAAAGAGGCGGGTTACACGGGCTGGGAAGTAGCACCGTTCATGCTCTCCGACGACATTCGTACGTTTAGTAAAAGCCAACGCGAAGATTATCGCGACACCGTGACAAGCGCGGGACTGGAGATCGTCGGATTGCATTGGTTGTTGGCCAAAACCGAAGGCTTGCATCTCACCACGCTGGATGCCGAGACTCGCAAACGCACGACGGATTACTTTTGCGAACTGATTCAATTGTGCAGCGACTTAGGAGGGCCATTGATGGTGCTGGGGTCACCGGCGCAGCGCAATTTGACGGAAGGTCAATCGATGGACCAAGCGATGCAAAACGCGGCCGAAGTGATTTCGGGATGCGTCGCAGCCCTCGAGGAACATCACGTTCAAATCGCACTCGAACCGCTGGGCCCTCAAGAGGGCAATTTTTTGAACACGGCCGCCCAGGCGAGGCAATTGCAAGCAATGATCGGCAGTTCGCAGGTCGGATTGCACTTGGATGTCAAAGCGATGAGTACGGAGCCCGATCCGATCCCTCAGGTCATTCGGGACAACGCCGATTGGATGCTACATTTCCACGCGAACGATCCGAATCTGCTGGGGCCGGGGATGGGTGACGTCGATTTCCGCCCGATTTTCACCGCGTTGGACGAAGTCAACTACGACGGTTGGATTAGCGTGGAAGTGTTTGATTACTCGCCCGGCGCCGAACGTTTGCTGAACGAAAGCATGCAAAACATGCTGGCTGCCCAAGCATAACCCTGTGGTAGGCAGTGGCCGAATGTGGGGGGGGGGCGAGCGACCGAGAACGACTCGGCACGTTCGCCGCTTCCTCCGAAGCGCTCGCCGCTCGCTTGGATAGAGCAACATCGATTCCGACGACTAAGTTGCTCTTGGCCGCCCGATCGTTCACAATAGACGCAGTTTTCATTGCTTCATCCCCTCGTCTGTTAGGTGCGGATCGGCATGCCAAATTCAGATGAGTCATCCGATCTGAACCGCGTCAGGAAGCCGTCGGAAAAGAGCTCCTCCTCGGGTGTCTCCTCCTCGTCAGGCCAACCCGCCAATCCCCCACCGACCAATCCAATGGAAGGTGGCCATTGGCGCCCGGTACGTCCTGAGGAATTGCTGCGCAAGAACGCACCTACCGAACGCGAGTCACATCAGCTCGATGACAATCCCAAGCTGATTCGTCAACGTCGCCAAGAGCTCGAAGTGCATCTAAAGTCGTCTCCCACCGATCAAGAAGCGTTTCGCGAATTGGCCTCGATCTACCGCCAGGAGGATCGACCTCAGGAAGCCAAGCGAGTCTTGACCGAAGCACTACGGATCTTCCCCGACAATGCTTCGTTGTTGTGGGATTTAGAGGAAGCGAAACTAGCCAGATCGTTACAGCAGTATCGCGAGGTCAGTGATTTGGCAGCCCGGCTGAAAACAAGCGAGGTCGAACGCGAGTTAAAGCGAAGTCGAGAAGATTGGGCGTATCGACGCATCGAGGTTTGCGAGGCCCGGCTCAAGCGAGACCCGTCGCTTGAACATTTACGACTCGTTTTGGCGGAAGCCTACATCGATACGGAACAGCAAGACAAAGCGATCAGCGAGCTGGACGCGTTGGTGAAGAACGACGAGTTTTCACCGCAAGCTTATTTGTTGCGTGGAAAGTGTTTACTTAGCCTTGGTCATGATGTCCAAGCGATGGCATCGTTGCGGGCTGCGGGGCTGCGTCGCGCCGTGGTGGCGCCGTTGCAAACGCGGTTAGCAGCGCTAAGGTTGTTGTGTGAAACGGCACAACGGCTTGGCATCGAGTTGCTGTCGGAGCACTACCAACGCCACTTGGCGATGGTCGAAGCCGAGATAGCCAAGTCGACCACAGCGGCAAAGATGAAACGCGTTTAACCCATTCCGATCACAGCTCCCCCGTGGCGGTGATCGCCGCCACGTTTTCTTGGAAGGCCAACCGTCATGAACCAAGCCGTCGTCGACCCCGAACAATTACGGCAATTTGCCGCCCATCTGCATCGATTTTCCGAAGAGCTAAAACAGCGGTCCACTGGGTTAGCAGCCCAGATGAACCAACTCGAACAAACATGGCGCGATGAACAGCAACGCAAATTTGCCGAGGAGTTCACGACACAAATGCGTCAACTCTCGCGACTGATTCAATCCACCGAAGCACACGTCCCCTACCTGATGCGAAAAGCCGAACAGATTGATGCGTACCTCGGACGCTAACGGTCGGTTTTCGTGACCGGATTGTTCCTGTATCACTGCGGAAATGGCTATGTCAACGAGTAACGTTCGCAACATCGATTCGCTTGCCGCACTCCACAGCGGCATGCTCCGGCTGGCTCATGATTGGGACAATACGGTGCAAGAATTGAGCAGCTTCGTGCAGCGTGCGGAGGAGCATTTTTCGCAAACACAGCCTCGTTATTGGCGGCGCCAAACTCAGCTTGCCGAACGTGAGCTCAACGAAGCCAAAGACAACTTGGCCCGCAAACGAGCGTCGATTCGCATCGAAGATCGCCCCGCCGCAAGCGAAGCGGTTGCGCGAGTCCAGAAAGCCGAACGGCGACTACGGGTCTGTGAAGACAAGACTCGTCAATTGCGTTCTTGGGCGAACGAGGTTGCCAAGGCATGCGATGGCCTGCGTGGGCCGCTAGCCGACGTGCATGAACACTGTGATACCATCCTTCCGCAAGCTGCACGTGAACTTGCAACTTTGATCGATCAACTGCGTCAATACGCCGAACAAGCACGGCAACGTGATTCGCTGTAGTTCCGACGCTTTCGTTTGCGTTTTGCATTTCAAAAAAGGCGTCTGACCATGAGCCCTGACAAACTCGACTCGATCAAGTTCGTCGTGGGGGTGATCGCCCGACGGAGGCTCTGGGTTAGCAGCGGCAATCGGCGCAGACCTCTGCAAATCAAAGGGCGGACGTAGTTCGGTGGAAAGCCAACGAGGCATTGGCAATCAATTTCACGTCCCATTGCCACTGGAAATTCCATCAATGCAAAACGTCAACGAAAAGAACCCTGCAAATTTCCATGGCCAACGCGTGCTGATTGTTGACAACAATGCCACGAACGCGTTAGAGCTACACGAGCGATTATCGCAGTGGTCGTTATCACCCACGGTGGTTTCGAGTGCCGCAGCCTGCTTGAGCGAATTACGTCACCCCCGCGATCCGTCCTTGGCAATTAAAGTCGTCCTGCTCGTTGCGACGATGCTAGAGAGGGACGGTCGGGAAGTCCTTGACCACCTACAGCGTGAACCCTCACTTGCTTCGGTGCCGGTCATCCTCGTTTCGCCGATCGATCGCCCCCCCGAGGATGAACCAGCGACGTCCTCCTTGATTCACCCACCACGGCTTAAACCGGTATCGCCCAAAACGCTGCGAGAAGCCTTGGAATCCGTTTTTTCAGTCTCTTTAACGAATGATTCAGTGAGCAACGTCTTAGCATCACCGGTAACTTCCATCGCCCCCACGACGCATCCACGCACGATTTTGCTGGCCGACGACGTCGTGGTCAACCAAAGGGTGATCACCAAGCTGCTCGAACAACGGGGCCATCGCGTGACCGTCGTTGGCAATGGGCGTGAAGCGGTCGAATATTCGCAGACAGGCCAATACGATGTCATTTTGATGGAAATTCAAATGCCGGTACTCGACGGTTTCCTGGCCACACGCGAGATTCGCGAGCGCGAACAGGGCAACGCCCCCCCCGTTCAAATCATTGCCCTCACGGCGGATGTATTGGAACGCGATCGCCAGCAGTGCATTGCCGCGGGGATGGATGATTTCATTGCCAAACCCTTTGTCCCCGAGCGATTATTCGAAGCCATCGAGCACCCGGTTTCCGCGGCTCCCGCGGCGCAAACACCGCATAATGGTTCGACGGAATTTGATTTTGATGCCGTGCTAAAAAACACCGGCCACGCCCCCTCGTTTGTGCGTGAGTTGATCAAGATGTTCCAAACCGAGTCCGTTCGACAACTCGACGCGATCCGCGACGCGGTGGCCGCGCGCGATGCTCAACAGATTCAAGCCACGGCACATATTCTCAAAGGCTCGGTCTCTTTGTTCGGAGCGAAGGCTTGCATCGAAGCGGCATTAAAACTGGAAAAAATGGGCGAGCATGATGAATTGTGCCAAGTGGACCAGCAATGCCAACATGTTTGTGATTTGACCGAAGCACTTCGCGAGTCATTGAAAGAATTCTAAGTCTCTTGGCCGCTAGAGCAATTTGAGAAATGACGTAGGTAAAAAAAGTAGCTACGTTCACCAGAACGTGGCCCACCGCGAACGTGACGATAGCTACATCAAAGATGAAAACTCGCTAGCCGGTCGGCACCGCAGTCTAGTCTGGCGGGGCGACGATGGGCACTCACACGGCAAATCAAGTGCCTCCAGGCTCGTGCTGCGCAACAGCCAGGAATTAGGATGCAAGCCGTAGCAGCCACCGTCAAGACTTTCGACGTCTAGCGGAGAGCTCAAAACGCTCGCGTGAGTTCCGCTACCCAAAATCGGGTTGCAACACAGCACTCGCCCGTTTCGCAACACAAAACATACCAGTGCTTGCATTGGATGAAGGCGATACAATGAGCGGCATGAAGCTATTGATTGCCGAAGACAACCCGATGTGGCTGAAAGTCCTGCAGACAAACGCGAGTTCGTGGGGCTTCGTTCCTGTGATCGCCCAGGATGGTCAAGTCGCACTCGATGAACTTGCCAGCGACGATGCGCCGCGGATCGCTGTGTTGGATTGGCAAATGCCGCACCTCGATGGAGTGGAAGTCTGTCGCCGAATCAAAGTCGACTCGACACGCCCGTATACCTACGTGATGTTGTTATCGAGTCGCGATTCGAAGCAAGACGTCGTCACGGGACTCGATGCGGGCGCCGACGAGTACATGACCAAGCCCGCCGACTTGGATCTGCTGCAACGCCGTCTCACAGCGGCGCGACGGATCATTGAAGCCATTCCTCCCAAGGGATGGTCTCGTCCACGCATCGCGGGTTACGAGGTCAAACAAGTGCTCGGCCAGGGAGCATTTGCGACGGTCTGGGAAGCGGTTCATGTGGCGACCCAACGCCCTGTGGCATTAAAGGTATTGCGGATTGATTTGACGACTCGCAAAGTCATGGAACGGTTCGCTCACGAAATCCAGGTCATGCAAGGACTTGATCATCCATATCTGGCCACCATCCTTGACAGCCACATCGATCGCCAACTCGGCTACTACGCCATGGACTTGATTCGTGGCGGAACGATCGCTCATTACGTTCGTGAACATGCCCTTCCGCCGCTCTGCATCATTCGTTTGGTCGCACAAATTTGTGAAGGACTGCAACACGCGCACGATCGCGGCATCATCCACCGTGATTTAAAATTGTCCAACGTGATGGTGAGCGACGATGGACAACCCAAAATCGTCGACTTCGGCTTGGGTAAATCGATCTTTGCCAACGTGACCACCGATCCCCAACAGAGCATTGATGGTTGTGTGATTGGAACGCCATTGTTCATGTCCCCAGAGCAAGCAAGAGGCGAGATCAAGCACCTCGATCAACGAAGCGACATCTACTCGGTAGGCATTGTCTTGTACCTGCTGCTGTTGAGAAAGCATCCCCATCACATTGCGCCGCAAGATCGTCAGCAAACGATCATGGAGATCGCCCATGGTCCGGTGCGAAGGCCGACAAAACTGTCCCCGACGTTTAGCAAGGCGTTAGAGAGAATCCTGCTGCGCGCGCTGCATCCCTCGGTCAAGCATCGATACCAACGGGCCGGGGACATGGCGGCGGACCTCCACGCCTTCGTCGACAGCCGCCCTGCAGGCTGATCTTGATCGCTCTCGATCTCCCCTGTTCCTTTTTGGCAGATAGGCAACTTGGCAGACAGGCAACTTGGCAGACAGGCAACTTTGGATCAGGCAGCGAGCGGGGGGAATCGCACATCTCGGCCAACGAGACCGTTGACGTTGTTGATTCCCCAGCAAAGACGATTGCGCCGGAGGCACCAACAGAGATTAGCCGGTGGTCGAGCGAAGCGAAAACCGCCGGAAACCGATCGAAACCAGTCGAACTCTAAACGCCGCCCCCGAAGATGGGCGTCAGGATTCGCTCGCAGGATGACCGCAGGTGGCCCGGCGCTCACCTATGGCTAATGTCCGCCATCCCTACGGCGTCCTTGTGGGTCACCCCTCGTCGCTGGCTTCCGTGTCGGTCTGAGTGGAATAGGCAAAGATTGCCGGTCGCGACGACTCTAACAATTTTTCCGATTTTTCCGGATTAAGGTTTAGTTCTCTTTTCCTTGTGGACGATATCGCTAGTGAACGACATGTTCCCATGCCGAGTGCGCTCGGTTTTGGGAGCCGTGGGTTCGCCCGGGGGGGTGATACCACTTCAGCGATGATTCGTCGGCGACCTGGATGCTTGTAGTCAGGTTGCTCTCGTTTCGCTTTCCAGGATCCAAATTGGTGAAGCCAATGCTTTCCATTCGAACACTATCATGTTTCACACTTGGGTTAGCAGCACTGCTAGCGACTACCGCAAGTGCTCAGAATTCCCCCACCGGCACATCGAGCGTTCGCAAGAATGAACGCACCGCTCGCGCCAATTGGCAACCGGTGCGAACGTCGCATTCAACGGATGCCGATGCGAGCTACGTTGGCGAAGAGAGTACCAATCGCCGCGTCGTGACGAAGCCCAATTCCCGTTCTGCTAGCAACTCGCCTGTACGTCAAGCGAGCCATGTGCAACGGACCGGCCATGGCATTCCTTCGCCTTCCTACCCACCGCATTCGATCATCGAAGAGCCGATCATCCACGAATCGATCGATGGCGGTTATGTGGACCTGGAACCGATTCACGGCGGGTCGATGGCGTGTGATGCGATGCCAGGAGGATTCGGTTGTGGTTGCGGCTCGATGAGCTGTGACGGCGGCTGTGATTCCATGGGCAGCTGCGGTCACGGCGGTTCATGTGATGGATCGTGCGGCGGCAATGGATGGCGTCCTTGCTTGACGCTCTGTCTTCCACAGGATGGATGGGTTTCCTTTGAGTACCTATCGTGGTGGCAAGACGGCATGAGTTTGCCACCGTTGGTGACGACGAGCACCAATCCCAATGTGGCCCGCGCCGATGCGGGCGTCCTCGGCAAAGACACCACTCGCGTTCTCTTCGGGGGCGAGGAAGTCCTGACCGATTCATTTGATGGCGGACGTCTGCGAATGGGCGTTTGGCTGGACAAGTGTCACACCTGGGCGATCGCAGGCGAGTATTTCAAGATCGGCAGCGAGAGCGAATCGTACTTCGGAAACAGTAACGGAAACCCCGTCCTTGCTCGCCCATTTTTCAACGTCACTCCTTCAAGCGGCATCGCTCGCGAAGACTCGGAGCTTGTCGCTTACAACGGTACCGTGACCGGATCGGTCTCTGCCACCGCCGAGAGTGAATTACTCGGAGCCGGGATCCACTTCCGCAATCTTCGTGCAACCAACCAAGGTTGTAACACATGGGGCTTGTTTGGATGCCCTCAACAGTTCACCTCACGCACCGAAGCGTTAATTGGCTACCGTCACCTGCAATTGACCGAAGGGGTAATGATTCAAGAGCGTTTGACTGGGATCAATCCTGTGGGCAACTTTGTCATCGACGATCAATTTGCAACTCGAAACCAATTCAATGGCGTCGACATCGGCTGGGTTTACAGTCAAAACCGCGGTTGCTGGACGCTCGATGGAAGCTTGCGACTGGGGATCGGCACGACCCATCAAACCGTTTCGATCAACGGGCAAACCACGATCTCGGGCGATCCTAACTCGACAGGAAGCCAAACCTTGCCCGGTGGTTTGCTAGCTCAAGAATCGAACATTGGACAATACAAGCGAGACGAGTTCTCGGTGGTTCCTGAATTCAACGTGAACCTGGGCTACCGCATCCACGATAACTGGCGGGTGATGGTCGGCTACACCTTCTTGTATTGGTCCAACGTCGTTCGTCCAGGCGAGCAGATCTCGCTCGACGTCAACCCGAACCAACTGCCCCCGGCAGCCAATCCAATGACCGGCCCCGCCCGTCCCCACTTTGCTTTCGACTCGGTCGACTATTGGGCACAAGGGATCAGCACGGGACTTGAATATCGTTGGTAACGGTTAGCGAAGCCAGTGAAAGGAAAACTCGATAGCAGCCATCAATTTGACGGTAACGGTCAAGCACCCCCTATCGAAGTTCCGATACGACTACGAACCGCGCTGCAGTCGCATGACGGCGGCGAGCCAACAACACAACCGTTCGATGCCTAGTGGCGGTCGCAAGTGGCCCCGTGTTCCGAAGCGACACGGCGTCAGCAAGTGACACGCTAGGCAATTCGCCCCCAACAGGACATCGATGATGGTCTTTCAACGACTAATCAACCGTCTCGGTCGCAAATCCAAAGCCACTGCTCGCAAAACCTCAAACCGCCGTTTGTTGATGGAGCATTTGACTCGCCGTGAATTGATGGCGGTGGACTTGGGAGCGATTAGCGGGATCGCCTTCACCGACGCGGACGGCAATGGGCAACTCGATGCAGGCGAAATCCGGCTCGAAGGGGTCCAAGTCCAGTTGTATCGCGATAGCGGTGCAGGAAATGCCGGCACGCTGGTCACCGCAGGAGCCAACGCCGATCCGCTCGTATTGACTGACACCACGGACAACTCAACCCCCGCCGGAGCAGGTCAACCGGTCAAGGTCCCCGGCGAATTCCGCTTTGAAGGACTTGCCGCAGGTGACTACTTCGTCGTGCAGAGCGCTGTGGCGGGCCAAACCGCTCCGGCTCCGACCCTGGTCACGATCTCGGCGGCCGAAGCGGCTGGATTACAGACACAATTGATCGATGACTTTGCGACCACCGCAGTCTCGGTGCTTGCCAACGCCGCGAATCCTACTAACACCGATTCGACCGCTGCTAGCGAGGCCATCGGCGGCAGCCGAGATATCCAAGCGGTACGATCGAGCGGTTCGGGCAACATCTTGGTCGAAGTCGACACCGGTCAAGACGCGCTGACGATCTCCTCAGGTGGCGGTGGCGTGGGCACCGCAATGGTCCAATATGACGGAGCCGACAACAGCATTGCATTGGACGCAGTTGGTTTAGGTAACGTTTCCCTTTCGGGTGAAACGCCATTAGACCCCACCGATCCCTCCGGGGCCCAACGCCAATTCCCAGGCGCCGGATTGTTTGTGCGGACTCGCGCGGCCGATGCGGGTGAACAGCTGACGATTCGTGTCTACAGCGATGCCGTCAATTTTTCAGAAACCGTGGTTCCGGTGCCCGTCGATGCAACCAACTTTCTAGAAACCTTTGTTCGTTTTGATTCGTTCACCGTGATCGGTGGAACAGGAGCCGATTTCCGCAACGTAGGTGCAATCGAAGCGTTGTCGAACCTGACCGGTGACAACGACATTCGCGTGTCGATTGTCGAAGCGCTGCGGCCCACTCCGAAAACCTCGAATCTGGCCAACATTGTTCCGTTGTCACTCGCTGGCGAAATTTTCGTCGACAACGGCGTGATTCAAACCCCGAACGATGGCACGCGTCCTGGCAGGAACAATGGCACGCGAGATGCCGGTGAACCCATCTTCACCAACGACGTGACCGTGCACTTGTATCGCGCCGACCAAACGCCAGGGACGGACACCCCGATCGCAACGACCATCGCCGCCAACGGTGTCTATTCGTTCGACAATCTAGCGCCCGGCGACTATGTCGTGGTGATCCCCCAGACAATGTTGGACAGCGGCGGACCGCTATTCGGATATGACTCAAGTTTGGGTACCGCTGCAGCGCCGGATCCCAACAACGACGACAACTCGGATGACAACGGCGTGCGAGTGGATGGCGTGGGCATCGTCAGCGGTGCAATCACGCTGGCTAGCGGTACCGAGCCGACCAACGATGGCGACGACGAGAACACGAACTCGACGCTCGATTTCGGCGTCGTTCCTCAAATCGACCTGGCGATTACAAAAACGCTGGTCGGAGCTCCGCCTGCCAACGTTGACGCTGGCAGCACCGCAATTTTCGACATTGTTGTCAACAACAATGGCCCGCTGACCGCGACGGACGTTCGCATCCAGGACTTGATTCCCGCAGGTTTAACCTTCGTGCGGACTCAGAATGGTCCCGCTGGAATGAGTCAAAATGTCAATGGTGCCAACCTCGAAGCGATCGTCGGAACGATTGCCTCCAGCGGGCAAATCAGCTTCCAAATCGTGACCACCGTCGATGTGGATGGATTGACGAATATCACCAACACCGCCACGGTCACCGGTGCCGAGTTTGATTTCGACACCAGCAACAACAGCAGCGATGCCGACGTGATCGTGGATCCCGTCTTTGATGTCGTGGTCACCAAGACCGTCGATGACAATACCGTCAAGCCCACCGACACGGTGACCTACACCGTGACGTTAACCAACGATGGACCCAGTACAGCCAATGGCGTCGTGCTTAGCGACGTGGTTCCCACCGGATTGACGTTTGTCAGCGGCACGATGAACGGAAACGACGCCACGCTTTCAGGGTCCACCGTATCGTTCCCTGCAATCGACGTGATCCCCGGTGCTGCGAACGCAGTGACCGCCACGTTGGTCTTTACCGTCGACGCGTTGACCACCGGCGAAATCACCAACACCGCCACCGTCCCCGACATGTCGGCTGCGGGTGAGAACGACATCACCAACAACTCCGATGATGCGGTGATTACGGTATCCCCGGACTTCGACATCGTGGTCGACAAGACCTCCGACGTGACGACGGTGAAGCCCAATGACACAGTCATTTACACCGTGACGTTGACCAACGATGGCCCTAGCACGGCGAACAACGTCGTGCTAACCGATGCGATTCCTGCGGGCTTGACCCTCGTCTCGGCTGTCATGGACGGAACCGACGGAACGGCCTCCGGTGGCAATGTCACCTTCCCAGGCATTTCGCTCGCCAGTGGGGCCGCCAACGCCGTCACCGCGACCTTGACCTTCACCGTCAAGGCCGATGCGGCAGGCGAAATCGTCAACACCGCCAGCGTACCGGACATGTCTGCCGACGGTGAGAACGACATCACCAACAACTCCGACGATGCTCCAATCACCGTCACCCCTGAATTTGATGTCGTGGTCGACAAGACCATCAATGTGACCAATGCCAAGCCCAACGACACGGTCATTTACACCGTCACGTTAACCAACGATGGCCCCAGCACGGCAGCGAACGTTGTCCTGACCGACGCCGTTCCCGCTGGATTGACCTTCGTTAGCGGTTCGCTTGACGGCCAAGCCGGGACGCTCAACGGAAACAACGTCACGTTCCCTGCGATCTCCATCGCCAGTGGTGCGGCCAACGCCGCGACCGCCACCTTGACCTTCACCGTCAATGCGGACGCCAGTGGCCAGATCATCAATTCCGCCAGCGTACCGGACATGTCCGCCGACGGCGAGAACGACATCACCAACAACTCCGACGACGCCACGCTCAGCATCAGTGCCGACTTTGACATCGTCGTCGAGAAGACGGTCGACAACGCAACCGCTAAACCCAACGATACGCTTGTCTACACCGTCACGCTGACAAACGAAGGGCCTAGTGGCGCAACGAACGTCGTGTTAACCGACGTGGTTCCCACCGGATTGACCTTCGTCAGTGGAACGCTCAACGGCGTTAATGGCACGCTCTCCAACGGGATTGTGACCTTCGACGCGATCGATCTTGACAGCGGTGTGGCGAATGCAGCGACCGCCACGCTGACGTTCACCGTGAACGCGGGAACCAGCGGCCAAATCGTCAACACGGCCAGTGTCCCGGACATGTCCGCCGCAGGTGAAAATGACATCACCAATAACTCCGATAGTGTGCCGGTCACGATCCAACCCGATTTCGACATCATCGTCGACAAGACGGTGAACAACGCCACGCCTACACCGGGCAGCAATGTGACTTACACCGTCACGCTAACCAACGATGGGCCAAGTACCGCCAATGGGGTCGTGCTTAGCGACGCGGTTCCTAGTGGTTTGACCTTCGTCAGTGGTACCTTGAACGGCCAAGCCGGCACCTTGACCGGCAGCAACGTCACCTTCCCCGCAGTCAATGTACTCGCCGGTACCGGCAACGCCTTGACCGCCACCTTGGTGTTCACCGTCAATGGGACCGCCAGTGGCCAGATCGTGAACACCGCTCAAGTTCCCGACATGTCGGCCAATGGTGAGAACGACGTCACCAACAACAGCGACGACGCCGTCATCACGGTCACTCCGATCGCCGACCTTGCCGTCACCAAAACCGTCGACAAGTCCAACGCACAAATTGGCGACACGTTGACCTACACCGTCACCGTGACCAATAACGGTCCCTCACCGGCCAATGCAGTTCAAGCGGTCGACACACTGCCAGCGGGGGTGACGTTCGTCAGCGGCACCGGTCCCAATAGCACGGCACTATCCGCCAGCAACGGGGTCGTGACCGTCCCCGGCGGCACACTCGCCTCGGGTGCGAGCTTTACGTTCACCATCAATGCAACGGTGAACTCGGGCACCACCGCCGACCAAGTCAACAACGTCAGCGTGAGCACATCGACCAGCGATCCCGACTCGACGAACAATTCGGCGTCGGCAACCACCGGCGTTGATCCAGCGACCTCGCGAGTGGACGGGTTTGTCTTCATCGATGCCAACAACAACAAGATTTTCGACGCGGGTGAAACTCCGGTCGAAGGGGTCCAGATCTCGTTGACCGGTACCGATGCGTTCGGCAACCCCGTCAATTTGACGGACACCACCGACGCCAATGGACAATATGCGTTTGAAAGCTTGTTGGCCGGATCGGCTTACCGCTTGCAACGTGTCGATCGTCCTTCGACGTTACGAGACGGTGGAGAACAGGCTGGAACCAACGCAACCGCCACCATCAACGACGTCGACAACGTGTTTACCTCACTGGGGCTGAACAAGGCGACTTCGGCCGAAGACTTTAACTTCGGACTGCTCAAAGCGGCACTTTCAAAGCGAGACTTCTTGGCATCGACCTAATCATTCATACGTCCTGAAGTGGCGTGACATGTTCGCTCGAACCAACGGGAGCCGGTGTTTTCGGTTCGAGCAGCGGTCAAACAAGCCCCACTTGAGACGTAAACATGATTGGAGCCTAAAGAAGTTAAATGCTCGGCCTTCGGGGGAAGGCCGGGCATTTTTTATGCGCTGCTGCTGAGCAAGTCCATCCGCCCGCTGCTGCATGCCAATCGGCTTAGCATGTCAATCGGCTTAGCAAGTCAATCCGCACTGAGTCGCGGGCTCGATGAAGGCCAATTGCACGTTGCCATAGACGCGCAGGTCCCACTCGCCGGGCGGCAATCGAGTCGCGTCGAACGTGTTTTCGGTTTCGGCGACCAACACACTTCCCGGCGGGGCTTCCCGCAAAACTTGGTTGATCACGGCGTTGAGCTTTTCCAGCTCTTCTTCCCACATGATGTAGGGGGGAGATAAAAAGACGATCCAGGGTACACCGATCTTGGGATCGTCGGGATCGTCCGGTGCGACCAACAGTGTTTCGCCCCAACGAAACGCATCTCCCACCAAAACCTTTAGCTTCGATTCGATGCTGAGCGACTCGCCCGTCTTTTTAATATGCCCTGCGGCACGGTTGGATTGCTCAATCGCAATCGCTTCGACCGCGCCTCGGCTAAGCGATTCGATTGCCAGGGCGCCGGTGCCCGCGAACAAATCAAACGCGATCGCCCCGCGAACGGCGCGGCCGAGAATATTGAACAGATTCTCCCGCACGCTGTCCTTCATCGGCCGCGTGAACGATTCACCATGGTAGTAGATGTGGCGACCCCGCATATCGCCACCGATAATACGCAACCTCGTCGCGTTGGCTTTGTTGCTCCGCAGCTCGCTGCGAGATTTCCCGCTGGCTCCACGAGCCGATTTCTTGGAGACGTTTTTCGGGGGTCGATTGGATTGATCACGTTGCTTCATCCCGGAAGTATAGCGAGCATGATCGCAGAAAGTCAGTAGTGCTACGGGAGTGCAAAATGGGGGTCGAGCACTCCATTATTCAATTAGAGGCGCACTCAAATCAACGTGCTCTGTGCGGTGGCCTAACGAAACCATCGAGAGCGGTTGAAAATGTATCGGCGCAGCCGCGGCACCCCACCCACAGAGGGGCCGCTTCGAGGAGAATCCTACCAGTGCGCAAAGCCAAAATCGGTCATCCCTGACCGCCGGACCTCACTCCTCACTCCTCACTCCTTTCCCTCCGGAATCCGCTCCGCCGTGAAACTTCATCACGATTGACGTTTACCTTTACCGCCGAGTTGCTCTAGACTCCATCGATTCAGGAAGGACACCTGTCTATTACCGCCGAAGGAACGGCTATGTATCGTTGGTTGCTCTGTTTTCGCTATCTGCAAACCCGCTATATCGCTCTGGCATCGATTATTAGTGTGACGCTAGGCGTTGCTACCTTGATCGTCGTCAACAGCGTGATGGCTGGTTTTTCAGCTGAGATGCACGATCGGCTGCATGGTCTGGCATCGGACATTTTGATTGAATGCCACACCAGCGGCGGAATGCCGGATCCCGACGCTCATTTGCGTGAGATCAAAAAGGTCTGTGGTGACAAAATTGCTGGCGCCTCGGTCAGCGTGCATGTCCCCAGCATGTTGGGGATCGACTTCAACGGGCAACAAATCGCCCGCCATGTCAATTTGGTCGGACTTGATCCCGAAACCTACGACTCCGTCAGCCAGTTCGGGCAATTCCTGCTACACCCGGAAAACCAAACGGCCGTCAGCTTCGATCTTCGCGAAGAGGGATTCGCCCCCGACCGTGAAGGTTTCCCCGCCTCGGGATGGCGTTATCGCCGTGCTCGATCGGCGTACGAAAACGCATTACAAATTGAACGCGACCGGATTGAGTCGCTCAAAGCACAACAAACCCAAGCGGCGGCCAACGCCGCGATCGCCCAGTCCGGCTCGACTGCCGGTGCACCCGAAGGCTCCAATCCCACCGTCGCTTCACACTCCGCTGAGCCTTCGCTGGGCCCCGTATTCTCGCCTGAATTGCTCGAAGGCAGCGGCGGCGAGGCTCCACGGGAGTTCGACCCCGGCCAAGAACAATACCCCGGCATCATCCTGGGCATCTCCACCTGTACCAGCAAAACTCGGGACACCGACGACGTCGTTCGCGACCATTACTATTGCCGTCCCGGCGACGACGTTCGCATGATGTTTCCCAATGCATCGGAAAACACCAAAGTCGTCAACCAAAAGTTCACCGTCGTCGACCTGTATGAATCCGGGATGAGCGAATACGACAGCACGTTTGCCTTTTGTCGTCTCGATCAATTGCAAAATTTCCGCGGCATGATCGACCCTCAAACCGGAACGCGCAGCGTGACGACGATTCAATTGAAATTGATTGAAGGCGCCAGTCTGAATGAAGTGCGCGATGATCTTCGCCGTCGTTTCCCAGCCGATATGTATGCCTATAGCATTCAAACGTGGCGAGACATGCAGGGACCACTGCTGGCCGCAGTCCGTCTAGAGACGATGATTCTAAACATCCTGTTGTTCTTGATCATCGCCGTTGCTGGATTCGGCATTTTGGCCACCTTCTTCATGATTGTGGTCGAGAAAACTCGTGACATCGGAACGCTCAAGGCGCTTGGTGCCTCAGGCAAAGGGGTGATGAGCATCTTTTTGAGCTACGGATTGCTGTTGGGGTTTGTCGGCAGCGGTGCGGGGTTGGTCGGCGGGCTGATCTTCGTCAGCAAGATAAACGAGGTTGCGGCCTTGATCGAGAAAATCACCGGTCAAGAAGTGTTTGACCCGACGGTTTATTACTTCAACACCATTCCCACGATCGTGGATCCCTTTACCCTCGTGTGGGTGATGGCAGGCGCTATCACGATTGCGGCTTTAGCCAGTGTGTTGCCGGCGCTCCGCGCCGCGAGAATGCATCCGGTTCGAGCGCTTCGCTTTGAATAAGATCCTTGCTTTGCGACGCCAAGCGATAGCCCTGCATCCCCATTAAGATTCCAACATGAACGCTGAATTTGTTCTTCAAGCTTGCGGTATCCACAAGAGCTATCACAAAAACAAAATCGAAGTCCCCGTACTTCGTGGGATCGACGTCAATATCACCGCGGGCAAGATCAATGCATTGATCGGGCGATCCGGCAGTGGGAAAAGCACGTTGATGCACTTGTTGGCGACATTGGATCGCCCCGATACCGGCGAGATAATGTTTCAGGGCAAACGGATTGACGACGCCCCACGAGCGGCACGTGATGCCTATCGTAACCAAGACATTGGCATCATCTTCCAGTTCTATCACTTGCTACCCGAGCTGACGGCACTCGAAAACGTGCTCGCTCCGATCATGATCCGCCAAAGCTTGTGGGGTTACTTCCGCAATCGAAAAGAAATCCGCAAGCGTGCCGAAGCGATGCTCGACCGCGTCGGTCTATCGCACCGTGCGACACACCGTCCGGCCGAGATGAGTGGCGGTGAGATGCAGCGCGCCGCGATCGCTCGCGCCCTGATGACCGACCCTTCGCTGTTGCTAGCCGACGAACCGACCGGGAATCTCGATACCGAAACCGGCGAATCGATTTTAAAGCTGCTCGTGGAACTGAACCAGCAAGATCACTTGACCATCGTGATGATCACCCATGATGACGCCATCGCTGAGAAAGCCGATGTCTGCTATCGCATGCAAGACGGGTTGCTCGAAACGACGCACTGCGCACGGCACGCCGCGTGAAGGGAAACCCCGAAATGAAGCTCCATCGGACAAGAACGGACGGAGCCACTAAAGCGGAATGGGGTTTATCCCGAACGCGTTAGCGCGGGAACATCCCCGGCTACCATCGTTGGATTACGTATGGCGAGCGTAAACCGGATTCCACTGAATCCGAAACCCCGCTTCGTTCGCTTTCAGCGAAGGTTGCGGAAGAGACTCTTCGTCCTCTGGATCGACCGCGGAATCTTGGCTCGAGTCCGAATTGGTCGGCGGGCCGATCTCAATACTCTTCAGGCGGGTTTTGGGTTCGTTGCTTGCTTCATCCGCCGTGTCGGTCTCTGTGCTCACGCTATCACTTTTGGGTGGTGACAAAACCGAATGACCACTGGAATCTTCCGCAACCGGAGCGAGGCTGGGTTGCGAAACAATGGGCTGCGAAACAACCGGTGAACTTACGATGGGCGAACTGCTCACCGCAGGAGTGCTGTAAGACGTACTTGGCACCGAGAACGACGAGTACCCATTGATAATCGCGGGACTAAAGGGGTCGTAGTACGACAGCGGCACACGCTGAACGACTTGCCTTGGTACCATTTGCGTTTCCGAGTACGGCACATACTTTTGAACCGTGACCGGACGCCGCACCTTGTGGGTGTACGCTTCTTGCTCGTAATACTGAACCTGAACGGGTTCTTTACGTGTTTCGTAAACCGTGCGAGTCGATTGCACAGGCACCTTGCGCACCTGTTCCTCGGTAACCCAACGTTGCTGTTGAACCGGCACCTTGCGAGTCTTGGTCTCGGTAACGGGGCGTTGAACGACGTACGGCACCTTGCGAACCTCGGTCGTGGCCACCATTCGCGTGGTTTGCACCGGCACGTTTTGGGTCACGGTTTCGCTCTGCATTCGGGTCGTTTGCACAGGCACCTTCTGAGTCACCATCTCCGTCTGCATCCGTTGTACCTGTACCGGCACTTGAACCTGTTGCACCTGGGGAACATAACTAGTCTGGGCAACCTGCTGCTGGATATAGTTGGGGCGATAGGCCATTTGGGTTTGCACGGTGGGCGGCGTCATCATCGGCGTGACGGCGTAGGCGCCGCGAACCCGAGCGAAAATTCCCAGCGGCCCTGGCGTGGCATAGGCATTGGGAACGTACTGCATCCCGTATTGAAGTTGCCCCGGATTGACCACTTGCTGCGCGACATAGCCGCCGGCATCCACCGTCTGGGTTTGCATCGTGGTCACCGGACGCAACGAAGTGTATTGCTGAGTTTGATACTGGGTTTCCACCACCGGCCGCTGAACCGCGTATTGTTGATCGTAGTACTGTGTCTCCACGACAGGCCGCTGGACCGTGTACTGTTGCTGTTGGTAGCTCGTCTCGACGACCGGTTTGTAGGTCGTGTATTGTTCTTCTCGCTCGGCGGTTTCGGTCACGTAGCGAGTTTCGGTCACCGTCTCATCGCGATACGACGTCTCCACCACCGGCTTCCAAACCGTGAAACGCTCTTCACGATAATGGGTTTCGACCACCGGTTTGGCGACCTTGTACTCTCGCTCTTCGGTCCGTGTTTTCAGTACCGGTCGATAGCTGGTGACCTCCTCTTCGACGTAGCTCGTTTCGTAGGCCAAGCGAAACCGTTGGACCGTTTCGGGCTGCATCACGGTTTCGCATTGCAAGCGATACGTTGGCTCAAAACAGCATGCCTCCTGGGCACCTACATTGACGTTGGCCAAAGTCGAAGTCGCCGCAAACAGAAGTGTCGTTGAGAAAAGTCGTCGTTTCATGTTTTGGGTCGTTCGCAGGACGAGTCACTGAAATCATTTCCGCTATCTTTCCCCCCCCCATTATGCACAAGCACCGATCGCAGTGGGGTAGTTAGCGCAGCGTCTTGAAGACATTCGTCCTCAAGGCTCCACCTACAAGGTTAGGCAAGACTTGAGAAAAAAGTAGTCAAAACACTGAAAAAAACGCACTTTCGCTGCCGAACAGGGGTGCTAAATTCGCCATTCCCCCTGGGCTGTTTATTTAACGCTACAACCGTTGCATTTTCGCAACTTCGGTACCTCCAGAGTCAAACACTCGCTCGATTTCGCAAAGCAGGTAGGGTCCGCGCCCTAGGATCCGAAGCAAACGCCGCACGCGAACGCGGCGTGGCGGTAGCTCCGTTTGATGCGAAAAGTCGTCACGACCCGCAAAGGAATTGCTGAACAAGGTCTCGATCGCCGACGGCGGCAATCGCTCCAATTTGGGGTACCGGAATATCCGGTCTGGGTAAAGGAGTTGCGTGCCGTCAATCTTGCCTGCGGGCAGCACAGGGTCCCGGCCAACACAGAGTCCCGGCCAACACAGAGCCCCGGGCAACACAGAGCCCCGGGCAACACAGGGTCGTCATCGCGTTTCGAGCGATCATGGCCCTGCGCCCCCCTCCATCCCGCTGCGATGGATCAAGCGTGGATGTCGATTTCAAATGTCGATTTCGATGCGACCGTCACGTTGGCGGACCGCAAACGTCTTTTGCAGCGGTTGCCGATTGATCGTCTGAATGCCGGTCGCCAATTCATATTGCCAACCATGCCAAGGACAGGTCACGCAGCCGCCGGCCACATGCCCTTGGGCAATCGGACCGCCTTGGTGGGCGCACATCCCATCGAGAGCGAAGAGTTCGCCCTCATTTTGAAAGATGGCAATCACTTGGCCTTCGACCAAAACCTCGATCGCTTTCCCCTCGCCACAGTCCTCCAGGGCCGCAACGTCAATCCACTGTCCCATTCGCTATTCCCTCTTCTCTCGGCTCGATGTTCGGTCGATATGGAGTGTAGGCCGCTTTTACCCCAACATGATTCGCCCTCAATGGCTGAGCCCATTATCAACGATTGGGAGCAAACGTTACAATCACAGCTCAATCTTAGCTAACTCACTTAGCTAACCATCGACACGTCAACACGGAGCACTCGCTGCAATGGATTTCAGAAACCAAGTTGATTCACTTCGAGCCCGCTTATTCGCTAGCCATCGACGTCGGGGGCTGCTAGCGCTGTGGGTCTCCGTTTCCGTCGTCACCTCGGTGATTGCCGATCAACCTCAACCGTCCCCATCCGCGAAGTCTCCTCCCACCCAAAGCTCCACCCCCGTGCCAACAAAAGTAACCGAACTCGAAGGAATCTCCGAATATACGTTCGAAAACGGAGTGCGAGTGCTGTTGTTCCCAGACGAGAGCAAGGAAGTGGTCACGGTGAACATGACCGTGTTGGTCGGTTCACGACACGAGGGTTACGGCGAAGCGGGGATGGCGCACTTACTCGAACACATGTTGTTCAAAGGGACGCCAACTTTCCCCGAAGTTCCCAAGGCGCTGACCGACCGCGGGGCTCGGTTCAACGGCACGACATGGCTGGACCGCACGAATTATTACGAAACGCTTCCCGCTAGCGACGAGAACCTACGTTTTGCACTCGATTTGGAATCGGATCGTTTACTGAACAGCTTCGTCCGCGGCGAAGACTTGGCGAGTGAAATGACGGTCGTTCGCAACGAGTTTGAACGCGGCGAAAACTCGCCGATCCGCGTGCTGATGCAACGCATGCAATCGGCCGCTTTCGATTGGCACAATTACGGCCAATCGACGATCGGAAACCGCAGCGATATTGAGCGGGTGCCAGTCGTCAAGCTTCGCCAATTCTACAAAAAATACTATCGCCCCGATAACGTAATGCTGATCGTGGCGGGGAAATTTGATCCGGAATTCGCACTGCAACAGATCACAGAGACCTTTGGCGTGCTGAAGTCGCCGGACACCCCGATCGATTCCACCTATACCACCGAACCACCTCAAGACGGTGAACGAACAGTCGTATTGCGGCGCGTCGGTGATGTTCAATATGTCGGCGCGGCATATCACATTCCCTCGGGTAGCCATGCCGATTACGCTGCCATGAAAGCGCTCGTCTACGTGCTCGGCGACGAACCGAGCGGCCGGCTTTACAAGCAGATGGTCGAAGCAAAAATCGCCAGCAACGTGTTCACGCTGGCGTACGGTTTAACCGAACCGGGGCTGTTCATGGGAATCGCCGAGATCCCTGAGGAGCACTCGATCGAGCAAGCGAGGCAAACGCTGATCGACATTATCGAGAAGTCCCTCTCGGAGTCACCGATCACGGAACAGGAAGTCGAGCGCGCGAAGCAACAAATTTTGAAGGAGCGAGAACTTGAATCGTCCGACACCGACAAGATCGCGGTCGCGCTGAGCGATTGGGCCGCCCAGGGCGATTGGCGTCTGTATTTACTCTATCGCGACCGGATTGAAAATTTAACGGTCGCGCAGGTTCAAGAAGCGGCGAAAAAGTACTTCGTTCGCAACAACCGCACCGTGGGCTTGTTCATTCCGAGCGAGCAATCCGAGCGAGTCGCGATTCCTGAATCGCCCAACTTGGTCGAACTGTTTAAAGATTACGAAGGACGTGAAGCGGTCGCTGCGGGCGAAATGTTTGATCCCGCTCCATTGGCGATCGAAGCACGAACCACACGTGGCGAGTTGGTGGGAGGCATTCGCTATGCGATGTTGCCCAAGAAAACCCGTGGTGGATCGGTCACGTTGAATATGACCCTGCGTTTCGGAACCGGCGAAACCTTGAAGGGCAAGATCGGCGCGGTCGAGTTACTTGGCATGTTGATGGCCAAGGGAACCCGCGAACTGGACTACCAACAATTCCAAGATGAACTGACTCGATTGCGTGCCGAATTGTCGATCAGCAGCACCGTAGGGCTGTTGCAATTGCAAGTCAAAACGAAAAAAGAATTCTTGCCGGAAGTCGTCCAGTTGATCGGCAAGGTACTGCGAGAACCACGACTTTCGTCTGAGGAACTCGAAGTGATTCGCCGCCAAGTCATCACCAGTCTGCAGCAAAGCAAGAACGAACCCCAAGCACTCGCGCCGCTGTCGGTCCGCAAGCGATTGGCACCGTACGAATCGGACAACGTGCTCTACGTTCAATCGATCGACGAACAATTGCAGATGTATTCAAGTGTCACCGCCGACCAGATCAAACAACTACACGACAACTTCCTCGGCAACCAAGCCGGTGAAGTCGCCGCAGTGGGTGATTTTGATGCAGAAGAACTCCAATCGTGGATCGCGAAAGAATTGAACGATTGGACTGTTGCGGAGCCCTATGTTCGCGTCGACCGCAATCCTCATCCTGAGACCGAAGGCTCGCTCGAGGCGATTGAAACACCGGACAAGGCCAACGCATTCTTTTACAGCAGCGAACAATACGAGTTGAACGATGCCGATCCCGCCTACGCCTCGTTGGTGCTTGGAAACTTCATCCTCGGTGGGGGCAGCCTGAGCAGCCGATTGGCAGACCGCGTTCGCCAACAAGAGGGATTGTCTTACGGCGTCCGCAGTAGCGTGATTGCTCGGGCGCGAGACAATCGTGTCGACTTCACACTCTACGCGATCACCAATCCGGCCAATCGAGAAAAGCTGATTCGCGTGATTCGCGAAGAGATCGACCGGATTCGCCAGGACGGCATCACGTCCGAAGAATTGCAGAAAGCCAAGTTGGCTTACTTGCAACGCAACCGCGTCAGCCGGGCAGACGATTCCTCGTTGGCTTCGGAGCTATTAAGCACGATCTTTAACGAGCGAACGATGGCCTACGAAGCCGAGCACGAAGCGCAAATCGAAGCGGCAACGGTGGAGTCGGTCAACGATGCGATCCGCACCTATATCCAACCTGAGAATTTGGTGATGGCCATCGCAGGCGACTTTGCCAACGTCAAAGAGGAAAACGCGAAAGAGTAAAAGAGCGTGCTCGTTTGGGCGGCGGACGAACCGAGTTTCGTCCGCCGCTAAACGCATCGGCACGAAGGATTCGGTCCTCGCTTCGATCTGCAAATCGCGAGCGTCATCGGCTGGACGGGCGTGATTCGTAGCGCAGCATCAACGTCGCCACGCCTCGGGAGGACGATGGGCGATTTTCTCTTTCGATTCACGAATCGTGTGCCGGTAGTAGCTTTCCAAGCACAACGTTGCCATCGCCGTCGTGTAGACCGACCCGCCATAACCGCCCCAGACACTTTCGGTGGGCCATTGACCGTCGGGCAATTGCGTCGACAACAATCGCGACTGCAGCGCGGCGTTCCACTCCTGCCAGGCCTCGTCTTGCAATTGATGCAGGGCTAACGTGGCGTAATACCAGTAATAATAGTTGTCTTGTCCGACGCCGGGTTTCTGTTGCAACAAGGCCTGTTCGGCTTCGCGGATCTCAGCTGGAGGGACGCTTTCGCCGATCAGCAAACGAGTCGCGAGCGCCTCGGCCGTCATCGTCCGGCTGGGGGCTTCACCGGCTCGATAGCTCGCCAAGCCGCCGCCGCGTCCCGAGCGAACGCTGCGCAAAAATCGCTCCACGCCACGAACCGCAGCATGGCTGGGTGGAATCCCTGCTCGGCTGCCGGCATCCAACACCATCGCTTGCCACCCGAGTTGACTCAGATCTCCGGTATCGCCTTGGGTGTAACGCCACCCTCCGGTGCGAGCATGTTGCATGCTTTGGGTGTACTGCATCGCCAATCGCGCGGACTCAATGGCCGAAGGATCCTGAGTGATCGCAGCGGCTTCACACATCGCCAGCGCCGCCATCCCGTGCGCATAGGTCGCCGCGTACACCGAAGCCTCCCCCGCCAAGGAGCCGCTGGGCTTTTGATTTTGAATCAAATACGCGAGCCCTCGATAAACGTTCTCGGCATACTGGCCTTGTTGATGCGTGTGACCTGAGCCCATCAGCGATAGCAGCGACAATCCCGTCAATGCCGTTTCGGCGCGGGCGCCCGCGCCACCACGGCTCATCCCTAACGGTTGACGTTCCTGGCCAGCACCGCTGGAGCGTGGATCCCATGCCCCATCGGACCGTTGCTGGGCAACGAGATATTTCAGCGCCGCAGCGACGGCGGCCTCCGTCTCTAAGCTGCCGCCGGTGGCGATCAATGCGGCCGTCTTCGCTTGCCCCACGCGATTGGCAAAGTCGTTTGGAATCTCCCCCGGCACCGTTGCCCGATCGGCCGACGATGCGGAAACCGCCTGGGCCACGATTGGCTGAGACATCGCTTGCGGCGCTGTCGTTGGTTCCTCCATCGTGGCGGTATCCGAAGCCACCGCATCGTCGCGTGACTCCGTCGCCAACTCGGCTGCCGGAGTTTGAGCCAGCTCGGTCTCGGGCTGGGGTGCTTGCGACTGCGACGATTCAGACTGTGGATCGAACAGCTTTTGGAAATCAGCATCTAGCCGATCCATCATCGCATTGACCGCGGTGTCGGTGTTGGCCGCTAACGAATCCGGCATTTCGGATTCGCTCGGTTCCGATTCGGTCGGTTCGAGCATGGGCGGGGATTCGACATCGCGATGCGGCGCCTCGGCGGTTTCGACGCTGGGCGACTCAGCCAGCAATTCGGCCAAATCCGCGACCGGCAACGGGGAAATCGTTGGCTGATCGAAATCTTGTGCATGTTCTTCGATCTGTACCTCTGGATCGAAGGACGAAAATTCAATGTCTTGAATCCCCAGCGAATCATCGGGCTCCGGATGACGTTCGGCGGCCCCCCCGCCGGTTTTGGGCAAATAGGGCACGAGGAAAAACAGAGCCAAATGCAAGGCGACCGATCCAATCAAACAAATGATTCCCGCTTGGCGTCCTTGGCGTTTCTGGCGACGGAACAACCACACCGTGATTAGCAGTAGTGCCACTGCGACGGCCGCGATCACGATCACCAAACGCCGATCCGCCCAGACCGGAAGCGGAGTGGAAATCGCGATCAGCGAAGAGGGAAACCAGTGGGAAAGCACGTCGTCACCGTCGAGGAATCGAAATATCAGGCTTGGCTTTCAGGTGCGAGATAAGCGGGGATCGTTGGTCGCGTCATCCTCGACAGGTCGCATCGTGCTAGACAACTCGCACCATCCTCGACTAGGTGACGCCGCCCCCACGTGAGGAAGCCAATCGCATGATCGATGCTTAACGTCGTGTGCTTTTCGCCGACAATCCGACTTGTTCCACACCGCTGCTGCGAACCGCATGCAGCACTTCGGCAACTTGTTGAAAAGAACTGGCACCGTCGCCACGGACGGCAACCTTCAACGCCGGATAGTTGGCATGTTGGTTGCGCAGCGTTTCGGATAACTCAGCAATCGTTAGCGGCGTTTCGTCGAGCGTGATCGAGCCATTCTCGGCAACGACTACGACGCGTTCATCGGGGATGCGTGTCATCGAGCGGAGATCGCCAACCGAAGGCACATTGACATTAATTCGGCTTTCTGCCTCGCTGAATTTACTGCCGACCATAAAAAAAATGATCAGCAGGAAGACGACATCGATCATCGGCGTCAAATTGATCGTCGCATCTTCGGCTCGTTCACGTCGAATTGCCATGCTTGGACTCGCTAAATTTTTTTCTCGGCGGTCTAGCCCGGACATTGCATCCGAACCACCCAAAATGTCTTAACCGTTTGCTCAGTAAAGTGTTATGGCTTTTGAAAATCACAACCCGAAGCGTTAGCGAGGGACCGAGCTAAGAGTGGTCGTCCCTCGCTAACGCATCGGGTTATGAAACGCAGGCAACTTCAGAACGGACGCGTCGGGTTATGATTTGCTGCCAATGAGCCTACGCCGCCCGGCGTTTCCGCTGCGGCCGGGCGTTGCCCGAATTTTCGAGCCCTTCGGCCGAGATACAATCGACCACCCGTTGGCACAATTTGTCGATCTCGCCTAGGTAACGATCACTCTTGCTACTGAAATACATGTACGCCAAATAGGCTGGAATGGCGACCATCAACCCACCCGCTGTCGTCATCAGGGCGGTGCTAATGCCCGACGCTAACATCTCAGGACGTCCGATCGATTCTTGCGAGCTGATCGTTTCGAAGGCTTCAATCATCCCCAACACCGTGCCGAGCAATCCCAGCAGCGGTGCCACGTTGCTGATCGCGTGGAAGACGCGAACGAAGCGGCGAAGCCCATCGGCAACGCGATCTCCGGCATCCATCACCGCTTGTTCGATCTCAAACATGGGCCGTCCCCAGCGTCGTACCGCCGCTTGAAACACTTCGGCCACCGGGCAATCGAACTCTTCGCAAATCTCGGTTGCCTCTTCATAACTCAATTGGCCATCTTCGACGCATTCGGTGAACCGCCGAACAAATGGCCGAGGGATCACGCGACCGCGACGCAGCGCCACCAAACGCTCGAGCGACAATGCGAACACCACCAGCGAGCAGAACGCCAAGGGGATCATCAACCATCCCCCTTCGGCAAACTTGCCAAAAATGCCTGGCAATCGCCAAGCCGACGCTTCCTCGTCCGCTGCTAACTCCGGTTCAGGCAGAGGTTCCGATGCGGTCGACGGAATGGCGGTCGAGGCAGGAATCGTGGGAATCCCACTGTTGAATTGAGCCGGCGCAGGTTGAAATTGGTTCTGAGAACTAAATCCGTTTTGCTGGGGGTAGCCGTTCTGTTGAGGGTACTGGGCGGTCGCAAGATCGAGATGCGATATCCACCACAACAATCCGATGGCCAACACCCCCAACGGTGCCAATCGCGAGACCAGCCTTCCGGGATCGCGACGATGGAGGCGCATCGCCACTCGTTCGGGCGAACCGAAAGCAGGTGAAATCATCGTGATCGGGGCGTTGGTTATGCGATCGCTCATCGTTTTAACGTTGGATTCTTTGTTTTCGATGGAGCCCCCGATTGGGGAGACGTTGACTCGTCACTCGTCGACAACGCGGCAAGTCGGCGACTCGCTAGACCAGCGAACTCGCTATCGCCGTGTCGGCTCACCAGAGTCGAATAACAAACCGCAGCGTCCCGTGTCCTCCCCAATTGTTCAAAAGATTTTCCCGCTTGGACCAACGACGCGATCACCCAAGTGCCCTCGGGGTCGATGCCTGCCACGCCGCGATAGGCCTCGATGGCTTCGACATACTTTTGTTGCAAATAGTATGTTTCTCCGATCATCCATTGCGCCCGCCCACGCAGCGACGCGTCGACTTGGCTGCTTCGCACCACCGACTCGAGATCGCTTCGCGCTTGATCGAACCGCAACCTTCGGATTCCCAATTCAGCCGACAACATCGCCACCAACGCACGCCCAAAGCGATTGTCACCGGCGGCATTGCGGGCGGCATCGACACGCTGAGTTGCTCGTTCGATTTGCCCCGTCGAGACCTCCGTCTCGGCACAGCGGAGCAGGGTGGCGAAATCGGTCGCCGCTCGTTGGTCCACGATAAAGACCCACCAAGCGTGAGCCTCCTCACGCCGCCCGGTTTGCATCAATGCCTCGGCAAACAAGCGTTCCATCGTCACCGTACGCGTCGGGTCTGCGGTTGCCGGAGTCGTCGATTGAGACGCCAATGCCAACATGCTCCAGCGTTCGTGACGCCCCGCCCAACGACAGGCCGATTCACGCGATTTCGCTTGCACGAGCGCAGGATCCGGGGGCGACAACAGAAACGTTGCCAATCGCTCCGCGTCGGACGGAGCCAACCACTGCTCCAACACGTCGGCCGTGGTTTGCCCCGTTTTGTCGACCTTACCTAGCTGCACCACCAATCGATCCCAGTGGTTCAAATCGCCGTCGGCTGCGGCGATGCGAATCGCGATCGTTGTCATCGCGGAGGTCAATTGATCCACATCACGCTGCAGAATCATTTGCCGCAATGGGGCCGGAATTCGCTCAATGTCCACCGCACCGAATTGGTTGAGCACGTCGCTGGCGGCATCCGATTCAGGCCAACGCTCGAACAATTGGTTCATCATGGCCGCAGCCTCTTCCTCGCGACCAACCTGTTTCAAACATGCGATCCCCGCCTGAGACGCTCGGGCAGCGTCCTGGTGATCGGGAAAGGCATCCACAAATGCGATCATCAAATCGGCCGCTTCCGCTCCCCGCGATCCGGACATCGCCACCGCCCATGCCGCTCCCAACATCGCGGTCGGCTTTTGCATCGCGTCGGCATGTTCGGCGGCGAGCTGGTAGGCGGCCTCGGCCGTCCCGAGCTCGCGCTTCGTCAATGAATCTGCCCCCAGACGCAAACACAGTGCGACCGCCAATTGCTGTTGAGCGTCCGTCAACTGCTCGGGCGAGGCAAACATTTTTTGCAGCGTGGTCGCGGCAAGCGGCAATTTTCCTAGCTCCACAAACAAAGACGCGGCGGCAAGTCGAACTAACACCGCGGTCGCGGGAGCCACCTGTTTGCTAGCGGGCCGATCGAGTGCCGCGTTGGCACGACTGAAGAATTCGAGCGACTGGGCACCATCCCCCCCGTTTTGAAAGGCACGGCCAAGTTGAGCCAACGGCAACGTCAAATCGACGTCGGAATCAGGCTGATTAATGATTTGATCATCGTATTGTCTCGCCATTTCCGCCGCTTCGACGATCTGACCGGCGGCGAGATAGCGTTGAATCTGTTCTTTTAAACCGGAGACAAGGTCGTTTGAGCTGGCGGGATTGCCATCGGAACCGACAAAACGCGGCGTGCCAGTGGCTGAACCAGTCTCCCCCCCATCGGGTTCCGACTGCGATGAGATCGGCGGCTCTGTACCGCTGGGAGGGCCCGGTGACTGGGCAGCACCCCATTGAGGGATTAGAGCGGCTACGACGATGCTCCAGCGGATCACCATCGTGATTCGCTGAGTTGCTATCATCTGAATTGTAGCGCAAACGGGCCAATCGATCGGCAAATCCGAAATCCTCACGCCAAAATCGTTGGGGCTGATGGTTTTCATACCGCTTCGAAATACTCCAAACTACGAATATCCCGCAATCCCGTCTTTCCTGGGGGCTTTGTCGATTAGAGAGGCAAATCCGGCAAAAACAGAGCTAGGCTCCAGGGGTTCTTTCATCTACTCTGTAAATTGCGGCAAAACGCTGCATTTCCTGTTTTTCGGTCCGCTTTTCTGGCCCCCCCTTACCTGATGATCCCGAGCAAAAAACACTTCGCATGCTAAAAGCACTCGAACTGGCCGGGTTCAAAAGTTTTGCCGATCGGACCCGCTTCGACTTCCCGGATGGGATTACGGTCGTCGTTGGCCCCAATGGCTCCGGCAAATCCAACATCGTCGACGCCATCAAATGGGTCTTAGGCTCGCAAAGCGCGAAGAGTCTACGCGGCAAAGACATGTCCGACGTGATCTTCAAAGGATCACAAACGCGGGGCCCTGCGGCGTCGGCCGAGGCGACGATCATTTTCGAGAACAGCGACGGGGCCTTGCCCGTCGACGCTCCGGAAGTCCACGTCACTCGCCGCGTTTACCGCAGTGGCGAAGCCGAATACCTGATCAACAACCAAGCGGTCCGGCTCAAAGACGTCAAAGCCTTGATCCGCGGCACCGGGATTGGGATCGATGCCTACAGTTTGATTGAGCAGGGCAAGGTCGATCGCATGCTGCAGGCCAACGCGAAGGATCGCCGCGCGATTTTTGAAGAGGCCGCTGGGATCAGTCGCTTCAAAGCCAAGAAAATCGAGGCCGAACGGCGACTCGTTCGCGTGCAACAAAACCTGACCCGATTGGGCGACATCGTTGACGAAGTTGCCTCGCGGCTCAAATCGCTACGCAGCCAAGCCAGCAAGGCCGAACGCTATCGCCAAGCATCCGACCGGCTCAAGGAACTGAGAACGCAAGTCGCCTGGACCGACTGGGCTGATCTGTCAAGCGAACACGAGACCTTCGAGGCCGAATTGATTGCCGCGGTCGCACGGCACGAAGAATTGCAGACGCTGCGGGAATCGATGACCCAACAGCGGCAAGCGGCCGACATGCAATTGCAAACGATTGCCGAACAGGCCCGCGAGATTGAAGAAAAGCGATCGACGGCGTTACAGCGAATCGCGGAACTCAGCGGCCGACGCAACGCCGATAACACTGCGATCATCGACCTGCGTTCGAGTGTGGCGAAATCACTCGTCCGCGTTCGCCTATTGCAAAACCAAGCGGGCTCGGCCGCCGCCGCATTGCGAAACGCAAACGAGCGTCTCGCTCAATACGAATCTGAACTGGCCGAGGTCCAAAAACGCGGTAGCGACGCCGAGGCACAGCGCGACAAAATCCAAGCCGAAGTCGACGAGGTCCGCAAGCAACGAGACGCAGTTCAACAACGACATCTCGCGAGTGTTCGCCGCGTCGCCGATCTCGAAGCGTCACGTCAACGCTCCGAGCAACAGATCGCCGAAGTCGCTCGTTTGCTTGCCAGTCTCGGTAAACGCGTCGCCGCGGCGCGGACGGCGTTGAGCGAAGCGGAAACCGAATCCGAGCTTGCCCAGAAACGGGTCAACTTACTCGACGAGCAAATTGAACTCGCCGCCAAAGAAGTCGGATTGGCCGACGCAAAGCTTCAAGAAAGCCGCCGCACCTTGGCGCGGCGTCGCGAAGAGGCTTCGGCGTTGAAGGTCCGATTGCAAGGCGTTACCGAACGCTTGGGCGTGCTGCAAGATTTGCACCGTCGCCAAGAAGGGGTTTCGGGCGGAGTGCAGTCGATCCTGCAACAGATGAGCGGTTCGTCCGACCCGTTGGCTCAATCGATGCACGGTATCGTCGCAGAATGCTTCGAGGTCGACACCCATGTTGCTCCCTTGATCGATGCGGCGTTGGGGCAACGTGCTCAATACGTGATCGTCAGCGGCGGTGACTTGCAGCAAGCGATCTTGAGTGGCAAGTTAGCGATCAACAGCCGCGTCGGTCTGATCCGGATCGACGAACTTCCGCGTCGTCGCCCAGGCGATCGCATTCGGCTCGATGGACTCAAGGGCGTGATCGGGCGAGGCGACCGCATGATCAAGTGCGAAGCGATGTTTGAACCGCTCTCGCGACATTTGCTCAGCAGCACGTGGTTGGTCGACTCGCTAGCGACCGCGTTGGGGTTGCGGAAACTCAGTGGTGCCGGGCTGCGTTTTGTCACCGCGACGGGTGAGTTGCTGGAAACCGACGGCACCATCGTGATCGGTCCGGCTAGTATTTCGACCGGTTTGATCAGCCGCCGCAGTCAAATCACGGCAGCCGAGCAAGAGATCCAACATTATCAATTCCAACTGAAGGAGACCGAAGCGGAATCGACCCGTTTAGCGTCATTGGTTGACGATCAAGCGGCGGAGCTTGGCCGTATCGAGCAAAAGCATCGAGGGCAAATTACCGAGCGTGCCGCCGCCGTCGCCGATCTGCGTCATGCGCAAGAACGCTACCAGTCACTGCAAACGGCTCACGATGAACTTGATGCCGAAGTAATTGCCGCCAACGCCACACGAACGACGGCCGAACAAGAGTTCGCCGCAATGGGCAGCCACATCGCCAGCGGGCAACACGAAATTGAAACGCTCGAATTGGAAGCGGCCGAAATCGATGAAATGCTCTCCGGGGCACAAACGGCGCTGCAATCGTCCACCAGCGAAGTGATGGCAATTTCCGTCGACATCGCGCGAGCCGAACAAAAGTACGAAGCGCTGTCCACCACCATGCTGCAACAACGTCGCGACCAAAGCCAACGCGAAGCTGCGGTCGCCGAAGTGCGCAGCCAGGCCGAACAAGGCCGCACGCGATTGGATGAGCTCACGTTGCGAGTGCTTGAGGCAACCAACCGATTGGCAACCCTTAGTTGGGAATCGGACGCCAGCACGCATGACTTAGCGGCCTTGGCCGAATCGGCGGCAAAAGTACGTGCCGAAAATCGTCAAATTGTCAAAGCCAGCGAAGACGCCATCAAGCAAACCAGTGTTGCCAGCGAAGCGGTCCATGCAATCACCGCGCGACGCGACAATGCCAAGATCCGCCGCGATACGTTGGCCGACCGCTTGCTCGAAGATTACGAAATCGATCTGCGCAATTCCGAGCCGCCCGAGGATCTCCAAGCTCCCGATGATCGACAAGCCGTCGAGGACGAGATCACCGAACTACGCGCTCAATTGCAACGCACCAGTAGCGTCAACATGGAAGCGCTCGAAGAGCTCGAGGGACTGCAAGCACGCTACGATGAATTGCATGGCCAATACCAAGACCTAACCGCCGCAAAGGATTCACTGCAGCGGATCATCGGACGGATCAACGCCGACAGCCGGCGGCTATTCCTGGATACCCTCGAAGCGATTCGGCAGAACTTTCAAAAGCTCTATCGCAAGTCGTTTGGCGGAGGCCATGCCGATTTGATTCTCGAAGAGAACGTCGACCCCTTAGAAGCCGGAGTGGAAATCGTCGCCACGCCACCGGGCAAACCGAGCTTCAGCAACTCGCTGCTCTCCGGGGGAGAAAAAGCGTTGACCGCCGTCGCACTCTTGATGTCAATCTTCCAATATCGCCCCAGCCCGTTTTGTGTCTTGGACGAAGTCGACGCTCCGTTTGACGAGGCAAATATTGGCCGTTTCGTGACAGTCTTGAATGAATTCTTGGATCACTCCAAGTTCGTCGTCGTCACGCACAGCAAAAAAACGATGACAGCAGCGACCACCCTCTACGGCGTCACGATGCAAGAATCGGGTGTCAGCAAGCAAGTCTCGATCAAGTTCGAAGACGTCAGCGAAGACGGCGAAATCAACGAAGGCGAAGCCGCCTAGCCCGGAGGGTTCACAGCCCAACGTATCAGGGATGAGTGGCGTTCTTTTCACAACCCGAAGCGTCAGCGAGGGACAATCATGCTTGATTTCGCCCCCTGCTAACACGCTTTGAATTTGCGTTTCGTTCATAACCCGAAGCGTCAGCGAGGGACTCTCGCGATTGACTCGGTCCCTCGCTCACACTGTGCGTTATGATTTGCCGAGAAAAACGATAATAGCGCAACTTCAAACCGAACGCGTCGGATCAGAAAACGAATCATCGGGCTAGCGACACCCCAGACCTCGAGTCGCAGCGATTATGCCTTCGGGTCAGACAACAAGCGGATCGTTTCGTCCATTTGGGCTGAGAAATCGGTTGCGGATTTCGACACCGACAAGTCAGCAGCGATTTGTCGATAGCGTGGGTCCGATGGAGCCGCAACCTCGAAGCCCCCGTTGCGATCCCCATTCAAAGGTTCCCCGTTCAAAGGTTCCTCATTCAACGTATCGACGATCGCTCGATCGTTCCGCAACGGATCATTCGGACCGACGTCCTTGTCATTTGCACCATTGGCAATCTGTGGCATCGGAGTTGGCGAAACCACCTTTTCGCCATCCGCCCCGGTACCTTCTTGCTCTCCATCGCCGACGGTCCCGCCGCCGTTGCCACTACGATTGATTTCATTCAGGATCAGCAACGCATCCAAGGCCGTCACCAAACCATCCGCATTGACGTCGTAACCCAACGCGGGGTTGCCTGCACCCACAGGCCCCGGTGCGTAGACGTTCAAGTAATTAATGATCGCCAACGCGTCCGCGACCGTCACCGAACCTCCATTGTCCACGTCATAGGGGTTTACGTGATTGTGGAACGGCGTTGCGTTCTCAAGCACGCTTATCACAAAGGTGGACGACAGCGACTGGAATTCGTTGTGTGAATCGATCGCGGTGACGGTCAATTCAATTTCACTTTGTGTCGCTCGCTTGACCACTTGATCGCCAACCAGTTTCAACACTCCACCCACCACTTGAAAACGCGTGTCATCCACGGTCAAGACAAAGCGATCGGTCGCGGGTTGACCATCGAGCGTGATATTTCCGACAACCGCTCCCACAGTGAACTCGTCCACCGTGTCACCGACTAACCAAAGCACTTCGGGCTGTTCCGGCAAATCTAGCACGTTGACCGTGATCGCTTGAGTGAACGGCACCGCGCCGACGACGCCCCATTCCGTAGCGGTGACATTGACCACGATTTGTTGCGTTTCTTCGTAATTCAAGGAAACGCCATCGGCTAAACGAAGATCCGAACCATCGATCACGAAACGCTCGTCATCCACCGTCAGGATGTGGAACTGATCGGAGTCTTGATCGACCACAAACAATTCGGTGATCGTATCTCCGGTCGCATTCTCGTACACCGATGCTTCGCTCGGGGTGATGCCAGTGATCGGGTCGTTAGCGTTAGAAACGGTAACCGCCGAATAGCTGACCAATTCAGTCCCCGTTTCGGAATCCGTGACCGTGATGGTTAACGGAATCATCGGTTCGGTCTCAAAATCAAGTCCTTCGCCATGGATCCCGCCAACAAACACAATCGCGCCATGGGCGTTCATTTCAAAACGCGGATCATCGATTTTGATCACGTGATTGTTGATCCCGTCGGCGTCAATCACCTCAATCAATCCGACCGCCTCGCCGAGCGCTAAAATCTCGGGGACCGGATCAAGCTGGATCACCACCGAAGTGGGATCGTCCGCAACCGGAAGCACCGTGATGCTCAACTCAAAGGGATCCGATTCACTGACGCCATCGTGCAACGTAACGGTCACCGAATCATCGCCATAAAAATCGACATTCGGCGTATAGGTCAACGAACCATCCACGCCGACGTGGACAACGCCGTGGACCGCATTTCCCTTTTGCAAGACAACAAATTGATCACCTTGTGCATCCGAGACGCCCGCCAGAATACCCGGTGCGGCAAGTTTCAACACGTTGTCTTCGGCGGTGGTAAGCGACGGGATTTCCGTGTAGCTCGGCGCGGTGTTGTCCCCTTGGACGCTTAACGCAAATTGGATCGGACTGGCATCTTGTTGATCGACAATTTTGACTCGATGTGCATCGTCGCGGCGGAGCGAAACTTCGACGATTCCCGTCGTACCGAGCACGATGACGGCATTGGGTTCGCCTTCGCTGGCAATGGACCGAACTTCGCCGATCGTCGCCAAGTTGACGGCTAATTTAGCGATGTCGGCCCCGTCACGTAAATCAACCACGCGCAACAACGACTCGACGGGGGAAACCGTCATCAACAAATCGCGTGCCCCATCGAGTGTCACCGGGCCGGTCATTTCAGCGAAAGAATGCAACGTCGCAAAATCAGCATTGGCATCCACGACGCTCACGCCTCCATCGCTTTGCCGTAAAACAAGCAGACCGGACTCGTCGTCAAAATCAAGCAGACGGCTTACGCCAGCAACCTCGATCGGCTCCGGCGTAATCATCGACGCGGTCTCGTTACTCCACAACGAAAGTTTCAAACCATCCTCACCGGCCCAAGCAAAAACACTGCGTGGGCCTGTGTCCGAGGCGATCACGGTCGTATCGGCCGGGACCAACGTCGTGGTCGTCACGACAACCACTTCGAGCTCTGGATCCGAAGCATCCAACGCAGTCACAAACCCAGGTTCGCTATGGGTGCCAATCAGCACCCCGCGTCCCGCGCCATCCACCGCCACATCCGACCATCGCTGGGGAGTCCCCGTTCCCGACAAATCGATCGCGTTCGATGTCTTGGCGACCGGATCGACGATCCATGCGGTATCGCCTTCCGCTTCACCGCCAAGCACCAAAAAGGTGCCGTCGCCGAGCGGTTGCAGTTTCGACAAATTCGTGCCGACCGAGATTGTCTCATTTTCAGCCAACCAAAGATCGCTGACCTCGACTCCAGTTGGCGTCAACACCAACGCACCGTGCTCGGGAGCGGCAAACAAACCGATCGATTCGGTCATCGCAATCGACGGAGTTTCCACGGTCGCTTGGAAGGGGAAGCGTTGCGTCTGCACCTCGGTGCCGTTGAACAAACGAACATGATGGTCCCCATCGCCGAGGCCCTCGAAACGAAACGCCCCAGCCTCATCGGCAACCGCAATCCGTTCGCCTGTTTCTAAAACCGCATTATTGTTCGCATCGAGATAAACGAGTCGTTGTGGAAGCGACGCTTCACCAGGCTCTTGGCGAAAGGAGTGGTCAAGGTCATCAAAGATCACGCCGGTGATCGCAGCGAGCACGCGACGGTCGCCGAGGTGTTCGACCATGGGACGCCGGCGCACGCCGATTCGCCGGCGTTTTTCCAATTGGATTCTTGAGGATCGACGTTGGGCCATCTTGATGATTCTCTTTGCAAACAGACCGCGACCTTCAATCCCCACAACCCTTTTTCGAACACAATCAACAAAAAGGGGGGATACAAACAGTCACTTGGAAGCTTTGGGGGAGAAAAAGTTCCCCATTAACCGCCATCCTGGGGAGAACGGAGGATAAAAGTGGAGGACGAATTCAAAGTGACGACACAGGAGGTCACCACGCAGCAATTTAGAGTGTTTATCATAAGCAGTGGACTGATGTTTTGTGCGATAATCAGCTTGAAAAAACAGGCGAATAGGTAACCTACGCCGAATTGAGAACGCGTCAGCCGAGGGCAAACCCGCGGCGAATGGCTCAAAATCCTGTCGACAATTTTAAAATTCCCGATCTAGCTTCTCCAAACCCGCTCCTATCAGCGGGAGGCTTTTATGTTGAATCTCCTCCCTAAAAACCGTTTTCTGGTCCCCTTCGCCGTGCTGATGCTCGTCACGTTCGGCTCGATTTCGCCGCTTTATTCACAAAGCATCGAGGACGAAATGATGATGGACCAACGCATGGGCAATGGTCACGGGATGCCCCCCCAAGCTGCCTCGGGGCCCGCCGCGATTTTTTCATCGATGAATCTAGCTCCGCTGATGATGCCATCGATTCCAGCGATGGAGGACAAGCGTCCTCCGCTGAAAAAACAGTGCGACGACGCGTTCTTGGAGGGGCGAACTGCCACCGCGTTAGAGTTGTTTTTTGGCCATCTGGTGATCGAGCCCGACAAAGCGAAAACGCTACTTGAAGGCGTCAAATACAGTGCGCTGTTGAAACGCCCTGTCTGGCAAGTTCGCTGGGGTGTTTCGCTGTTCGTACGTGGCGACGAAGGGGGCGATAAAGGAGCGATTACGGACAGTTCTGCCGAAGGCGGAAACCGGTCCGGTAGGAATGGGAACCGTGGTGAGTTTGCGCCCGGCGAGAGCGGGCCCGGCGAATTTGGACCAGCTGAATTTGGGGCCGACGCAATGGGCGGCGCCGGATTGCCAGGCGAACAACCCCGCGCTGCAGCCGATGCGGTCGTGGACCAAAACGCGGAGATGGAAATGCAGGATGCCCTCGGTTTGGTCGCCGAGCTGACCGCCGAACAATTCACGCAACGGTTTTCACGAGGTGACTTTGGGATCGCGCTCTCGGCGATCATTCCAGCGGAGCCAGAAATCGATGTCGCCGCAGCCGATTCCTCAAAACGGAACCGCCGTGACATGCGTGATGCGATGGGAGGTCAAGAGGCTGCCGGGATGCCGGATATCAGGGAACGCGAACGTATGATTCGCGAACAAATGGAAGCCGGTGGCATGCCCCCAGAAGCAATGATGATGGAAGCCGCTGGCGCCGCGTCTCAAATGGGCATCAACAAGGGTAACACCGTGGACGCCGTGGAGCCACTTGATGAGGCGCCGGTCATCGCCCCTGAACTTGAACCGTTTCCGATGTGGAAGCCGGGCATCGTTTATCTCGGCTTAGCCCCCTCGACCGAAACGATCAAACGGGCTCAGAAGCACGACATCGACTTCCTCTTGCATTTTGATGTAGTCTTGAAGCCAGGGCGTGACGAAACCATCCAGAACGTCTCGCGATGCCGTTTGATCAAAGTCTCTGATGGCAAAACACTCGGGCTTTCCAAACCCGCCGACAGCAATGAGGTGCAGCGTACCGAAGCGGTTCCCCGAGATTATGTCAGTGAACAAATCTCAAATCTGTTCGCCATCATTGATCGACAATTGGCATTGACGGACATGCCAAAGTTGTCCCCTGAGATTGCGAAACGCCGAGTGGCATCGATGTTCTCAGGCTCAAGAGCGGATCGCATGAAGGCGCTCGCTGAAATTCGACTCTACCAAGCTCAACAACTGATCAGTGACGAGGAAGCGGAAAAGGCTTTCTACATCGTGGGAGGCGGCGAGGCAATGAAACTGATGTATGGCACCCAAGAGGACAAAATCGCGACAGTTCACCAATGGGTGACCGAGGCGCTGACGCTTGAAGAATGATCCGCAAATAAGCCGGCTCAACACTTCGCTAGGAATGACTTGGTGCAATCCACGTTAGCCGAAGCGTGTTAGCCTGCGGAAAGTGCTAAGCCCTGCGGCGGATGTTGCGAAAAGGGCCCTTCCGCCGCACGGTTTGCGTGACGGTTTCACGTCAAGCAAACCGTGCGGCGGAGGTAGGAAGGAATCACTCGCTACGATTTCCGCGATCCCTCGCGTTCGCAGCTCCCATGTGCGGCGTCGACAATCTGTCTGGGGCTTCAAACCCGTCGACAAAATCACATTGCCACCGGCATCAGCACGTCAGCCGCTGCCGTGAGACGAACGTTTTTGCAGCGTGACAATTGGAATTGTCGAGGTGCTTCGCGGCACAGGCACAAGCCCAAGAATCGATAGCTGCCCATGAACCGAATCGGGCTCACGATTCGGTGCGTTTGGTTGCCCTCGGCATCGACGTAATCCATTTCGATGACGTAGTTGTCGCAGTCGTGCATTGCGCGTCGAAGAATCGTATTCATAGGAACCTCGAAAGATGCGTGGAAGTGGTGTGGATGACTACACGTACTATTCACGATGCCTGTGACACGTCAGGTCACGCCCTGAAAAAAATTTTCCTGGTTCTGCGAAACCCAATGAAAAGCAGCCTTTTTGCGGGGACAAAGGGCGTGAAGAGGTCCAGCTTTGAAGCTTGTTCGAGATGAGCCCCCGTTAGAATGAGGGGGCTAGGCGTTTTGATCGCGGGAGCGATCAACGACATTGCTTATCCGATCGCTGGCAACCACTGCAGCAGCGATTGCAACCACTCGGACCATTCGAGTGCCCACGTCATTTCTTGGCTGCGAGCGACGATATAGAAAACGAACAACACATAGATTCCCAATAAGATGAACGCTTTGCCACGTCGCATCTCCACGTACTGGGTTCCCGCCTCGGTGACGCCACGTTTGCCCAGATAATAGACAAAGAACCCCACGATCGTCAGCACCAGCAACAACAACCGCAATTCACCACTTTGCGACACAATCTCCGGTGACATTTCGATCGGGCCATTCAGTGCCGTGAACAAAAACAAGGGGAACCCAAGGGCGAAGCAAATGTCAAAAATATTGCTCCCCAGCGCGTTGGCGACCGCGTCATCGTAGTCGCCATCCCTGGCGTCGCGAATCGACATCACCGTGTCGGGAACGCTCGTGGCCATCGATGCAAAGATCACCGCGACAAACATCGCGGGCATCCCGATCCCTTGCAATTCGTATCCGAAGAGCGTGTAAGCAGGGTGCTCGACACTGCCCGTCCCGAGCCATTCGCAAGCCTTCACCAACAACCAACACGCCCCGCCGATCACCGTCGTCGACGTGAGCAACAGCGGCCAACCATTCCAAGTTTCTTCGTCGATTTGTTGACGATGTTTTTCGCGAACAAAAACACGTTCCATGTCCATCAACGGCCCCAGCGACAGCCAATAAAACAGTTGGCTGAAGATGCCTCGTTCGGTCGCCGCTGCGTCGTCCGCGTCTTCAAGGTCCTCGCCCTGAGGTGCGTCATCGGATGCCGCGGAACGCTTCATCGACAGCAGCATGAAGGCCAGATAGGTTCCGTACAGCCCCATCAAGATCACCCCTTGCCACCAATGCAATTGCGAACCGTTGATCAACAAAATCAAGATGATTTCGCAAAAGATCAGCGACAAACCATCACGCAATAAGACTTTGGTGGACACGTTTACCGAGGTCACGCGTACGCCCAGGATGACCGCGCCGACGACCGACAAAATGCACGCGGCGGGGATGATCATGCCGTTGAACAGTGCACTGCCCGCGGTCGTCCCAATGCCCACCGAAAAACCGTCTCGATCCGACAACACAAACAACGCGATCAACGTCGTGAACAGCTCCGGGACGCTACTGGAGATGGCATTGATCGTCCCTCCGCGAACCCCTTCGGACAAATTGCGACCGATGTACTCCGACGCAATTTCAAAACTGTCACACGCTCGCCAAATCAACAGGCAAGTAAAGAAAATCAAAACCAGTGGAATCAAAATTCCCATCAAATACTCTTGTGCGAAGACAAAGTTCAAGCGGATCACGGCGTGTCAGTTTTGAAGCGGCGCCATTGCATTTTCATCTAGCAAATCATAACCCGACGCGTCAGCGAGGGACCGAATCAATATCGATATTCCCTCGCTGACGCGCCGGGTTATGAATACACGCAACTTCAATATGCGGGGCCGAGGCAATGTGATAAGGCTTGATCCGGTGCCCCGCAATCGGTCTCGCAAATATCGCAACCTAGTTTTGCTGCAACATCCCCATCAGCTCGAATGCCAGTGCATCGACGGCGTTGGTTGCGGTGTTGGCCAACAGGACCACGGCCGATTGAGTTTCGCGATCGATCAGGATGATGCTGTGATATCCCCCCGTTTGACCGTTGTGAATGCGAGTGGAACCGTCGCCCTGCAAATGCCACCCCAATCCCATCGAGGGCTCCCCGTTGGCGCCGACATAGTGTTTCTGCCACGCCAATTCGATCGCGGCGCCAACCTCGTTCTCCGGCACCGGCAAATGCATTTTTGCAAATCGCATCATGTCCGCAATCGAGCTGTGGATACCTCCGGCACCAGGCATATCGGCAAAACTCCAATTCGCAGTCGCGTTTTTCTCCGCATCATAGGGCGTCGCTAAACGCGTTTTCTGAGCCGAGCTCAACACGACGTCTGTGTCGTGCATCCCCAGCGGCTTCGTTAAACGCTGGTCCAACCCTTCGTCGTAACTCATCCCGACCTGGCGTCCGATCAAATGTCCGAGCACCCCGAAGGCAAGATTGGAATACTCGTATTACGTCCCTGGAGCACGCCGGAGCAAATGCGAATCCAGAAACCATAGGCCAGCGTCGAAGTGTAGTCGGCGTAGGGATTGTCCGTAGAAAGACTCGGCATGTTGTCGCCCAATCGTGGCAGCCCCGATCGATGCGTGGCAAGATCGAGCACCGTCATGGGGCGGTCTTGCCAATCCTGCATCGTTACGCCCGTGGGCAACAACTCGTTGACCTCATGGTCCAAACGGATTTCACCTCGATTGACCGCGTCGGCCAACAAGATCCCGGTAAACACTTTTGAAATCGAGCCGATCTCGTATAGCGTGTCATCATCGGGAGACGGCCCAATTTCGCTGGTGCGTCCTAAATGAACCGTCGCCGAATCGTCGGCGTGGATCACCGCGATCGACACCCCCACGATCGCCTCGGATTCGAGATAGGGACGAGCGAGCTCCTGCAGACGTTCATTTAGCGGTTCGGCGGAGGTGGCTGCCAACGAGCTGCAAACGAAAACGACCGCGGCAATAACGAGGCGACCCTATATTAAAAAAAAGAGGCGAGGCATGGGCTTTCAATCGTTCAAGAGGGGCAACACGAGTGCATTCTAAGCACATAGGCAGGCCTCTTTCCGTAAAATTAGCCGCATGCCGTTAGCCCGGATATTTCATCCGACCGAGCGAAAATGTCCTAACCGTTTGCTCAACAACGTGTTACGCATTTCGAATAATGTACGCAAACAAAATCGTAACCCGAAGCGTAAGCGAGGGACTTTGCGAAGGGTCCCTCGCTTACGCTTCGGGTTATGAAATATCTGAGCTAACGCCCTTCGGCTGAGGTGGATTACTCCGAATCATTTCGGCTTAGGTGTTCTTATGCTTTCTCAGGATTAAAATTAAGGTTCAATCGTAGTGGACGAGGCGACGAGTCCTTCTAGTTGGCCGTGTGAGCAGGACTCGTCGCCTCGTCCACTACGCAAGAACCAAAGACTGACAAAGCACTTGGTATCGATGAGTGGCGACAAGTCTCGCCCGAGCTGGATTGCAAATTACGGGGCAAATGGATCGTCATTTACCTTTCCTTGCCTGGACGGGGGCGAGTGAAACGGATCCACGCCACCGGAGCCTCCTCCGAACGGATCGAAGGGCCCCTTCGCAAAAGGATCTTGAGCGGGAGAAGTTGGCAAAATTTGCTCCTGACGCATGAGCTGGGTGAGCATTTCTTTGGCCACTTCGATTCGCTGGTCCATCTCCTGGATCTGTTTGGCGAGCATCAGAATACGACGTCTTCGTTCCTTGTCAGCTTCACTGGCATTGGCACTCGCAACTCGGTGAACGCCCGGATCGGCAAACGGATCGTCGCTAACCGACTGACTCACACGCTCCTGCGGCGTGGTCGGCAAGACGAACGTGTTCGATGACGAGGAGACGGACGAACCGATTTTTGCCGTCACTTTTCGCATCAGGATTCCCGCCGTCGTCGAACTGATGTTTTCAATGCGAACCAGGTCAATCAGGATCGGTCGACGAAAATCGGTGCCACGCTCCAGTTTTGACTTCGGCACTGTCCACGCTTGATATTTGCCTGGCACCAATCCGGTGGCGAGGTACGTTCCATTCGCTGACCGATGGGCGACGATTCCCAGCGGCCGATAATCCGATCGCTGAGCGCGTGTCGAATCGGCCAAGCGGACGTAGTCATCGCTATCCACCGTATTTGGCGTGTTGGCTGCATCATCGCTTCGCGTCAGTACAACCAATTGTTCGTCACTGGACCAATCCGGCATCGCCGCTTCGGTCAAATCTCCCTGAATTTCGAGATCGAGCGTTCCGTCGGCCACCAACGCGATGGGAAGATTATTAGCGGTGTTGGTTGTCGGACGCGCTCTCGCCACGACAATGCGGCTTGGGCCGCCCGTTAACGACAACTGGTTCAACAGCTTCGCATTATGCTGCACTTCCTCGAAGCGCTCTTTCGGGACCAACGTCACGCGAACTTCGCCGGGCGGTACCGTCAGCGAGGCAATGAGAAAACCGTTTGCGTCCTCCTTTTCAGGCGCCGTCAGCGGAGCGACTTGCCAATAGGAAACATACGAATTGAATCGCCAATCGGATGTGCCTGGGCCCGTTTCATCTCCGACAGGACCTCCAGCCGCAAAACCTCCTTGCCCACCTTTCGAGGTAATTGCCCTCTTGAAAGCAAACTGTGGATAGACAAACCCATTGGTCCAGAGTGCCAACACGACGTAACGATCCGCTGTATAGTGTCCGGGCACGGAAAAGGTTAGCTTCGCCGGTTCACGCAGCTGGATTTTCTTGCCCACGCTGGTGCTCGGAGGTACAAAGGCAAATTCGTTTTTCGGGTTGGTGGCGAAGAAGACTCCAAGTGCCCTTGGACTTGAATACAAGATATTTGTGGGGTTTTCGCTAGGATTCCCTACTTCGTTGGAGCCCGAGTCCATTCCCATCATCATGCCCATGCCGCTCATCGATGGCGGAGGTTCGACCTGAATGCCGTCTCCCTCATCCATCAGTCGCACATAACCCAGAACCGATCGGTGGACCGGTTCGGCGTTCATCGAAATGACAGCCTTGCCATCGGGCAAAAACACAAGTTCTCCTGCGTTGAATCGATGGACGATCGTATCGGGAGCAAACTTTCCATCGGGACCGACAACATGAATCCTCGTTGTCGGTTCTTGCGAAAATAAAGGCGATCCCCAACTCGAGACCATCACGAGAAATGTCAAGATTCCGATTACCTTGGCGAGCTTAGTCTTCATCGTTTTTCTCGTCGGTTGGGGGAAGTGTGTTTTCATCTCGTAAGCGATCCAGTTCATCGATCAGCGCAGTCATCTCCAGATCAATTTGCTGCACCGTGGCTTCGAGCCGATCGATTTCCGGATCGTCAACGCCACGTATCGGCGTTGCGGGAACGGTTGAAGGACCTGTGCTAGGGATTGGCGTGATCGTCTCGAAGAAGGACAGGGCGTCCATGTTCGCCTGCCGTGGACGCGCTGAAATCGAGTTTTGCGGACTCGTAGCCGGGAAGGCTTTGCTAGATCCAACCGAAGAGTCGACCAGACCGTTTCCGTTTGCGGACTGCGGAGCGATCGCTCGCGGCGAGAAATTGTCATCGGCCGGCCATTGGGGGAAGCCATTAAGACTGACCGAGATCACGATCATCATCAATAGCACGCCAACAAGCCACGGCAGCCATCGGCGGCGATGTTGTAAACGGGGTGGCAATTGACACCTCACGGGATCGAGTAAATGCTGTTCACACGCACGCAGGATCGTTTCACATTCGGCTGCCGTTTCCGGACGATCCTCGGGATCCAGCGCATGCAGCCAATCGACCAAGCGACACACCCAGGAGGGAAGATCGAGACCGGCTTGAGCCAGTTTTGGCATCTCGCCGCGAGCGATCGCGGCGACAATCGTATGCGTCGGCAATCCTTGCAGCGGAGGTCCGCCGGTCAGCATCGACCACAACACGGTACCAAGCGAATACAGGTCGCTTTGCGGACCGGCCTCGTCACCGCGAGCTTGTTCGGGCGACAAGAAACCAGGCGTCCCGACGATCACGCCGGTGTGGGTCATTGAGACGTCGTCTTGAATTTTGGCGATCCCGAAGTCGGTCAGCACCGCCTGTTCGGTTCCCTTCCCCAACAAAATATTCGCTGGCTTCACGTCGCGATGGATCACGCCATGTTGATGAGCGGCGGCCAGCGCCGAGGCGGTTTGTCTCGCGATCCGGATTGCATCCAAAACATCGAGCTTGCCATGCCTCTCTAAACGCGACATCAGTGATGGCCCCGGCAAATAGGGCATGACCAAATACGGGATCCCTTGCCAACGATCGACCTGGTAAATCTCGATGATATTGGGATGACGAATGGTGGCGGCCGAGCGGGCTTCGCGTTCGATCCGCTCCAATGCCGACGGCAATTCCAGCAGATGAGCGGCAGGCAGTTTCAAGGCAACGATACGATCGATGTCGATGTCACGTGCCTTCAGCACGATTCCCATTCCGCCACTGCCCACGATGCCGCAGATCTCAAATCGTCCGATCCGCCCAAGCGAATGAGGGTCATCGCTAGGCGACAAAATGGCACGCAGCACCGGCGATAGCTGCACCGACACCTCCAATTCCTCGCTCGTCGGTGCGTCCAAGTAATCGTCGCTCAAACTGCTGGACGATGTTTTCCAAAACGCCTCGTCCGCCGCGATTTGGTCGAGTCGGGCTGCGCAAAATTGGCAATGATCGAGATGTTGTTCCATCCGCGGGTCAGGCTCGCCAGCCAACAGCGACTGAAAATCGACCTCGGCTAAACAAACGTCGGCATTGGGTTTCATGATCGATCCTCCGCGGCCTCAATCTGCCGAACTTCCTCACGTAATCGCCGCACAATCCGGCTGCGGATGGCGTAGATCGCACCGCGTGACTTGCCGAGCCGTTGGGCAACCCGGTCAATCGATTCGCCCTCGACATGCGAGGACCAAAACGCGTCCCAACTCGGTTCATCGAAATCACTTCGAATGGCGTCGGCTGCGAGTCGGATCAGAATTCGCTGGCGATCGTTTTCCCAATCGCTGCGAGCATCCTCGGTCGCAGCCGGTCGCGACTCGAGTGTAATCTGATGCGTGGTGCCGCCGATGCCCCGATGGGATAGATCGCGACAGACGACATTGACGAGCGAATTTCGCGAGACGCGGTTCAGCCAAGCTGCAAAACGCTGGGGCGGTCTTTCGCAGGATCGTTCCTCGCCCGGAGCACGATTCCATCGGCTGGCCACTCGCGCGACGCGGCGGATCACGTCCGACACCACTTCCTCGGCCCCATGATGATCGAGCCCGCGTCGACGAGCGAATCGATAGATCAACGGTCGATACAACGCATCAAACCGGTGCCAAGCGGCGTCGTTCGCCGGATCGCTGAGGTCCGAGATCAGCAGCGGATTGGGGGTCGGCCAAGGCGTCATGGTAAAACAGATTCGCCTCAAAAAATGCAAAGAAATGATGCGTCGAAGTGGTAACGGCTAACCGTATAACCCTTGTCGTACGCCCGATCTGACGCCAGATGTGAAATTAAATCGAATTTTCCTGCCTGCTCTCGTTCTTATCTCCTCTCGATCATCGCCTCTCGATTGCGAAGCAAAAGATTGCGATCAATGTTGGCATCGCTCATAATTCCAACCTGTTCCCCACGTTCGCATTCTCGATGAGAGATAGGGTAGCGTCGACAGACGCCGTTCAAGAAATCATGAATACTCAAGACTATCAATCTTATCGCGGCCTGCCTTCGCTGGCGGGTTTGAGCTCAATCGAGCGGGCCATCGAATGCGATTGGAGTGTGGACGAAAGTGCGAGACGCTGGAAACGACTTCATTTTGTGCTCAAACGGCTCTATGAAACGCTGACCGCCAAGATCACGTCCGAGCCGATCTACGAACTCAAGACGCTGTTCAGCCATCATGCCTACCTGTGCAGCGAACAAGTCAGCATGATTCGTCGCCGCGTTAGTGAGATGCGAGAACCACCGCTCGGGCTCGACAAAATCCCTCATCCGGGACTCCAGCGTTTGCTGGACGAGATCGCCTCGGCGCCCACGACGAATGAGTTTCTCGTCGGGGTTTATGAAGTGGTATTCCCGGCGATCATCCAGGCCTGTGAAAGAATCAAAGCCGACGCGCACCCACTGGCCGACGCGCCTTCGGTACGGATCGCCAAGCTAATGGAGTTTGAACTGAGCGAAGTTCGCTCCGTAGGCGAAGACGCGATCGCTTGCCTGGTGGACCAAACCCAACGCGATTCAATGCAACCCTGGATCGACTGTCTGATTCAATGTCTCTGCTCGGCCGCGGGGCTCGATGGCGCCGACACCGCTAGCAGCTCCGTTCCAGAGCCTTGGCACAGCTTGGTGCCGCCGGTTTACCAGGGCGAACCCCAGCGGGACGAGCGATTTCAAGACTCGTTCAACGCCGGAGTCAATCCCGAAGCGTTTCTTTATGATCCGCGTTTTTCAGCTCGCGATAAGACGTTGATGATGTATTACAAACGCATCCGCGAATTAGATGTTCCCGAGATGATGGCCAGCATCTTGGTCGAGCTTGGCGACGATGAACCATGGGATTTTCATGCGGAGATGTCGCGACAACTTTGGGACGAAGCACGGCATGCGATGATGGGCGAAGTCGGGTTCGTTGCTCAAGGCATCGATTGGACAAAAATCCCGATCAACTTTACTTGGTCACGCAATTTGAATACCCAACTCAATGCGCGTGAACGCCATGGCGTTTTGTTCTTCATCGAACAAGGGCTGATGCCCAAAACGGGAAAACGATACGAATGGGAAGTCGGTATGGAAAGCGGCGACCCGTTGTCAGGATTGTTTCAAGATTTCGATTGGGCCGACGAAGTGCTGCACGCTCAAATCGGTCGTCGTTGGTACGTGCCGAAGTTCGCCTCGCTCAATGAGGCACTCGATTATGGCGACAAGTGTTGGTCTAAAGTGCTCAGCCATTGGCGTGCCTACCAAGAGCAAGGCTTGACGGAACATCGAAATTGGTGGCCTGAGGTTTATCAAACGGCCTGTGCAAATTGGGGCGTCACTCCCGATCCCGAAGCGTTGGCGTTCGACACAACGTACGAAGAGAGCCGCGCCGACTTACGCGAGCTCAAATAGTGGATTTGGCTTAGTCGTAGTTGCGCGTCTTTAAAGGAAACGCAAAACCGGAAACCACCGTCCCTCGGTGAGGAGCGTGAGAAACGAGTGGGGAGGGACGAGCAAGTAAGCCGCAACCGGCGGTTGCGTCCGCCCGCGTCTTTCACATCGCACCGCAGGCCCTCCCCGAAAATCTCGCTGAAGGCTCAATTTTCGCCCCTCCCAGCCGGTGCGGGAAGGGTGCTGCACGTTGTTGCTACCAATCGCTTTACCCACGGCATGACCTTGAGAAAGTCAAGCAGAGCGGAGTGCTAAGGACGGGCTTGAAACCAATCCCAGGTTAGCTGAAGAGGGCTAAACGTTGAACGCGATTGTTGTTGCTATCGAGCACGTGCACCCGGTCTTTCGAGTCGACCACGATCCCCCAGGGGTCGTACAACTGCCCCGGCTGGAACCCCGGGCCGCCCCAGCTGGCAATCCATTTTCCGTCGGGCTCTAAACGCTGCAGCCGTTGGTTACCAAATTCACACACGACGAGCGTCCCATCGCTGGCGAATGCCAAGTCATAGGGGTAATAGAACTCGCCGGGGGCGTTTCCTTCGCGACCGATCACCTTGATCAATCTCGGCTTCTCTTCGCGAATATCGAAACATTGGATGCGATGGTTACACGAATCGGCGACCCACAACACTTGCTCGTGAACGACCAGACTTTGTGGGCGGACGAATTGGCCATGTTGATCTCCGGTCCCGCCCCACTGAGTTAAAAAATTGCGATTGGGATCAAATTTCTGAATACGATCCGAATCTCCATACTCGCCGATATAGAAACAACCTTGCTCGTCGCACACCGCATCGGTCACGAACGCGAACTCGCCGGGGGCATGACCCGAGGTGCCGCCCAGTTGTTTCTCGACACGCAGTTCTCCCTCCAACGTATAGGTTAGCGTGCGATAGTAATGAGTATCGGCGACAAGCAAATTCGATGTCGCGTCTGGCCCCGCCGAGGCTTGAATCGCGAGTCCTGTGGGACGACCGTTCTCCGTTTCAGGCGTTTTCCAACCGCGTCGATAGTTACCGTCAACGTCAAAGACTTGAATCCGTCCGGTGGTGTCGACGACAAATAATTCGTCATCCGGAGAAATTGTGATCGCGCGTGGCTTGATGAATCGCCCCTCGCTAAATCCCCGCCGCCCCCAAACCAGTTGCGTACTCGATTGAGAGGAACTCGAAACGCAGCCCGAAAACATGGCGGCGCCCGACGCAAGCGAAGACAACAACATCGCGCGACGAGAGGTTGGGGTAAACGACACGATGGAGTTTTGATTCAGTGTTCGGCGGTTCAGTAGGGCGGCGGTATCGCAGACAATCTTGCTCAATCGGACTTGCTCAAGCGGGTTCTCTTGAACGAGGCGTGAGTTTCTCTGGTTCGACTGGCTAGTTTGTCACTTACGATAGTTTACCATTACAGGCAACCGTCATTGCGACTTTTGCAGGGGCGTGGTCGACTTGTGAAGACATTTTAGTCCCCCGTACAATCACGTCATTACGATCACTCTCGGACATTCAGACAATCATTTGTGGGATCGCGCCCCTTCGGGTCGTGCTTCGCTTTGGATCGCCCGTACAATTGTGAATATTCCCCCTGCTTCGAAATTGCCCGCGTTCCTTTTGATTTTTAGCAATGCTTAAAATTCTCGACCTGAAAACCGCAGAAGATTCACGTGATATCGTGCATCGGACGGTTCAGGCATTGGTCGAAGGACAAGTGGTGGGGGTTCCCACCGAAACGACCTACTCGCTGGCCGCATTGGCCTTGAGTACCACCGGTGTCGAACAGCTCAAGACGCTCACCCGAGGGGCACTACAGCCGTCCCAGGATGGCAACCGGCTCGAAACGGACCGCCATTGGATGGAATTATCGATCCGCAGCCGCGAAGCGGCTGGCGATTTCGTCGGCGCCGCTTCGAATACGGTGCGGCGTCTCTTGCGACGGTGTTGTCCGGGGCCGTTGACGGTGATGGTGCAGTGCCCCGAGCCCTTTTCGGCACTTTCTCAGCTGTCCGCTGGAGTGCGTGAACAGGTTACCGACGACAAAGGTCACGTTGGTTTTCGGGTCGTCGACCACTTCGTTTTGGATCAAATACACCGTTATTTGTCGGGGCCGCTGCTGCTCGCGAGTTTCCAGCCGAGCGAGGGGACGCCGGTAGCCACCGTCGCAGCTCGAGTGGCGGAAATGTACGGCGATGATTTGCCACTGCTGCTCGACGACGGCCCAACTCGTTATGGTGGTGTAACGACGGTTGTCCGAGTCAGTGGCAATCGATGGCAGTTGCTTCGCGAGGGCGTGATCGAACGTGCAGCTATGAATCAATTTGTAAAACCTGTGATTGCGGTGGTGTGTACCGGAAACACCTGCCGCAGCCCGATGGCTGAGACACTTTTACGTGAACAGCTGAACAAACGCACCGGTTGCGACGACGCGGTGCGAGTCATCTCGGCGGGCGTTGCAGCTTCCAACGGAGCGGGCGCGAGCCCCCAAGCGGTTGCCGTGATGGGCTCACGCGGACTCGATTTAACCGGGCACAGCAGCCGACCGCTGGACGAATCGGTCGTCAATGTCGCGGATTTGATCCTGACGATGACCCGTGGGCACCGCGCTGCGATTCTGGCCGCTTGGCCGGACATGCATGAGCGTGTCTTTACGCTCCGACGCGATGGCGGCGATATTTCCGACCCTGTCGGGTTGGCGGTCGAGGTCTACGAGGCCTGTGCCGACCAAATTAATGATGAACTAGGTAAATGGCTCGATTCGCTTGGTGAAGATTTCTTCCCGAGCGAGACTCCCAGCCAAGATGAATAGGGTGACAAAATGCTGAAAATTTGCTTAGCAAGCGATCACCGTGGCGTTCATATCAAAGCCAAATTGCTGCAATCACTCGCCGCCGCCGGATTCACGGTCAGCGACGAAGGAACGAACAGCGATACCGCCTGTGATTACCCCGATTTAGCAAGCCAAGTGGCGCGTAAAGTGAGCCACCGCGAAGCCGACCGAGGAATCTTGATCTGTGGTACAGGCATTGGCATGGCGATTACGGCGAACAAATTCGCCGGCGTTCGCGCCGCGTCCTGTTACGACGAAGTCCTGATCGAAATGAGTCGGCGACACAACGATGTCAACGTGCTCTGTTTGCCCGGTGACATGATCGGCGAACGACCGATCGACGACTTGGTCCTGCTCTGGCTGCGCACCGAATTCGACGGTGGCCGACACGGTAAACGCGTGCAAAAAATCTGCTCGATCGAACAGGCCAACCTGCGCTGCGACGCCGCGACGACACCCGCCCCCGGTCCGGAGGGACCGCAGCGTCAATGATGTCAACCAATTGGTCTAACCTGATTGGCCACAAACAAATTGAAAACTGGTTTGCGACCGCGATCCGGAAAGGACATCTGACGGGCAGCTTTCTGTTTGTTGGACAACCCGGTGTCGGCAAGCGAACCACCGCAAATCTGTTGGCGCGAACCTTGTTGTGCGAGCGCAACGCCCCCGAAGACATGAATCCCTGTGGCGTTTGTGAAGGCTGTGTTCAAGTCGCCGCCGGCACCCACCCCGATGTCACCCGCGTTAGCAAACCGAACGACAAATCGTTCATCCCATTGGAATTGCTAATCGGGCCGCCGGATTCACGCATGCAAGAAGGTTTTTGTCGCGATGTGCGACTCAAACCAATGCGGGGTCGCCGTCGTGTCGCCATGATCGAAGACGCCGACTTTCTCAACGAAGAAGGGGCCAATTGTTTGCTGAAAACGCTCGAAGAACCGAGCTCGAATGCCGTCATTCTATTGATTGGGACCAGCGAACAACGCCAATTGCCCACCATCCGTTCGCGCTGCCGTGTGATTCGGTTCCAATCTCCCTCGTCCGAGAACGCCCAACGATTGATGCGAGAGGTTCACTCGATCGAAGCGACCGATCAACAGATTGCTGAAGCCGTTGAAGTTTCCGGAGGCGACATGCACGTGGCCGTTCGCTTGCTCAGCGGAGAAGCGGACAAGCTTCGCGATGCGCTGCGGTCCCAGTTTGGTTCCCGTACCCCGGATCCGGTAGCCTTGTGCCGGATGATCAATGCCCATGTCGAACAAGCGGGCAAAGAAGCCGCAAAGCGACGCGCCGCAATGCGGGATGTGTTTTCGTTTGCAGTCCAGCATTACCGCCAACAACTTAGGCAAGGCTTGGGCGACCGCTTGGTCACACAGCATTCACTAAATCGACTGGACCGCTCGATTCGCGCGTTGCGAGAAGTGGACCGCAGTGCGAATCAAAGCACCTTGATCGAATGCTACTCCGCCGACATCGCTGCGGCGACCACCGGCGACCGTGGTGAAATCGGGTAGCTGACACTCAAACACTAGCGATCGATTGGATCCAAGCTTGCCTGATCTAAGGCAGGTTGCTGGAGAAACACATTTTTTGCCAGCGGAAACTGGTGCGATCGACTTTCCATAAAATGCATCTGGTAGCCCGCGGTATTGGGGAACACGATCAAGTCGCCTCGTGCGACTCCGTGTGGAAAATGAAACCGCCGCAGCGATAGGTACTCAGACTCGGTGCAGTAAGCTCCGACGAAAAAGCCGTCAACGGATTGCAACCTGCTCGTGCTTCGAACTCCGGCACAGGTTAGCAGAATCGGATCAACCAAGAATTCATCATCGGTGGTGCGGCACTGAGTCCGATTCATCGACAACCCGATCAACGCGTAACCACTTGGATGTTTTTTGCAGAACTCGACGCGAGCAACGGTCATGCCGCAGCCATCCAACAAACTGCGCCCGGGTTCACAACGAAGCTGCAACCCTCGGCGACGGATCGCATCCGCAACCGAACTCTCGGCGGCAATGATCGGATCGAGTTGGTGATCCAACAATTGCGAAAACCAATCTGCCGAAACAGGGGCTTGGTACATCGGGTAACTATTCAACTTGCCAAAAACGTTGCCACCGCCAGCGATTCGCCCCAATCCATGACGGTCCAGCGTGATCGCTTCACGCAGCCCCAGCAGCGAACGTTCATGCTCTTGATGAAAGACTGTCCACTGATCTTGCGATTGCAAATACCGCACGGGAATCCCGCCACCCATGTCAATGAATTTGATTTGCTGACCACGCCGATTGAGCTCATCCACCCATGGCAACACTTGCTCAATCGCTGTAACACGTTGGGCGATGGAACTGCCGTCGAGATGAAAATGAAGGCCAACCACCGCAAGCGACGGATCGGCTAAAAGTCCGAATCCGGAACCGACAACGCTTGCGAAGTCATCAACATCGATGCCAAATCGCGAGGACAACTTTTGACCGCGATGTTGAAACCCACTCATTCGGATCGCAATTTTCGCGGCGTGTGCCGAACGACTCGCGACGCTTTGAATCGCCAACAGTTCATCTGTATTATCAATCACGATCGTTACACCGTGATCAACACATTGCTGCAACAGAGCCACCGGTTTGACCGCGGCGGTGCAAATAATTTTTGCGGGCTCGATACCTCGCTCAAGCGTTTGCTGGAGCTCGATGCCGCTGGCAACATCAATTGCGATACCGAGTCGCTTCGCGACATCAATCCAGCGGAGGCATTTGTTTGCCTTGCGTGCGAAATGGATTTGCAAATCGAGATTTCGATCGCCCGCAACGGCCGCCAACGCACGCACATTGGCTTCCAGCGGAGCCTCGCACAAGACGTTCAGAGGCGATTCAAATTGCTCGACCCATTGGTGGATCGATGGCTGGCATAAAACGTCCACCATCCACGATGCCAAAACGCCATCGAGGGGCACCGCTCCGCGACAACCGCTGCGAAGCCACTGCACCGGCCGATCGTGTTGACCGAACTGCGAGTCGTTGGCAAGCGGTTCGGTGCGAGGAAGCGGCGCGGACAAGTGGTTGGCGTTTCCGAAGGGAATGAGCGGCCCATGGGGTACAGATTTAAACGAAATGCAAATTTGCCATCGTGAACCATCAGAGACCCGGCAATGCGTGAGCCCCGGCCGCTCACGCACGAGCGGCTCATCAAATTCAACAGACGCCTAACGCAGGCCGCAGGCTTTTTGTGCACGCGACAGGACGGTGGCGGCGACTTCACGAGCCCGTGCTGCTCCGTCGCGAAGGGTTTCGTGGACGTAATCCAAATTTGCTTCGAGTTCTTCGCGACGTGCCCGCGCCTCGGCAAAGTAGTTTTCACTTGCTTCGGCAACCGCCTTCTTGACGTCGCCGTAACCGAACCCGCCTCGTCGATACATCGCTGCCATGGTTTCGACATCCTCGGGCGATGAGAACAATCGATACAGCTGGAACAGATGATCGCCCTCGGGCTCTTTGGGTTCTTCCATCGCCCGGCTGTCGGTGGTGATTCGCATGATCTGTTTGCGAATTTGTTTGACGTTACCAAATAACGGCAGCGTGTTGTTGTAACTCTTACTCATCTTTTCGCCATCGGTTCCAGGAACCTTGGCGCTATGATCGAGCGTTTTTGCCTTGGGCAACTTGAAGGTTTCGCCAAAGGTGTGGTTGAAACTACCAGCCAGATCACGGGCCACTTCGATGTGTTGGATTTGATCCTGGCCGACGGGAACGACTTCGGAGTCATAGATCAAAATGTCCGCAGCCATCAACACGGGATAGGTGAATAGCCCCGCGTCCGCATTGAGTCCCTTTTCTTTTTTGTCTTTGTAGGCGTGGCACCGCTCGAGCAGCCCCATCGGCGTGCCCGTCATCAATAACCAAGTCAACTCGCTAACTTCTGGCACTTGAGACTGGACGAACAACGTCGCCTTTTTCGGGTCCAACCCGAGCGCCATCAGATCCAATGCCGCGTCGAGCGTGTACTGCTTGAGGGCATTCGCGTCACGCACGGTCGTTAAGGCGTGCATATCCGCGATGAAATAAAAGCCATCGTTGTCTTCTTGCAGGTCGATGTATTGATGAATCGCACCAAAAAAGTTGCCCCAGTGAGGTCGTCCGGTGGGTTGGATACCAGAGAGAACACGCATGCAAAAAACCTTCAAGAAAACTAAACGAGAGACGAAGCGACACACTGAATCCAAACCCAGTGAGCCGTCTTTATACGACGGACGCAAAGATCCGTCGCGAGGTGATCAAAGATTGCCAAAAAGTAGCCGAATCAGCAACGACCATTGAATCATCCGCATAGCCACCCTCGCCAGAGCGTGGATTCCACCGTCTGGCGACGGTCGTAACTACAAACGACGCGTTTTATTGTCTCGTCGCCCCCTAAGTCTGCGTCAGCTTGCCGCAGCCGATTCGGCTGCAGGCGACGTGGTGGACGCAATCGGAGCTTCGAGCACGCCGCGACAGCGTTGCCACATCAATAATCCTTCGAGCACCATCCAGGCTTGCAAACCTAGAATGCCGAATCCAAACAGAATTAATGTCCATTTCTGTTGGGGGACCCAGTTATAAACCAAGTCATACGTCATCGCCCACGCTGGCATGACCAACATGATCACCATCGGAATGGCGACGAAGGCAAACGGTTTGGAGCGTCGGGCGAGGTAGAAGACGGCAACCATCAGCGCCAATCCGGCCAGCAATTGATTGGTTGCTCCGAACAAAGGCCACAGCACCATTCCGCCCGTTCCCGGTTTGTCCCCCACCTCGAGTGCGATGACGGCGGCGACGGCAACCGCGATTCCCGTCGCAATGTATTTGTTGGTCATCGGTTTGACATGCACACTTTGGCCAAGTTCTTGCAAGACATAACGCTGCAATCGGGTCGCGGTATCAAGCGTGGTCGCGGCAAAACTAGCGACAAGCACCGCCATGATCGCAACGGCTAGTTTTAGCGGCAGTCCGATCGTGGCCAAAAAGTTCGCACCGCCGTCGATGAACGCGGCCAACTTCTGCGGCAACTTATGATCGGCCCAACCGCCCGGTGATCCATCGGCTTTTGTCGCGCGATAATACGTTTTCCAAGCGGCGTTGCCTGTGATTGCGGTACCATCGGCCGCCATTACGGTTGCATACTCGCCAATCCCGTTGACCTCGCTTCGCTCGACTCGCCCCATCCCCACTCCCGCACAACAAGCGAGGATTACCAACACCGCCAAACCGCCCTCGAGCAACATCGCTCCATAACCGACCGCTTGTGCATCCAATTCGCAATTGATTTGCTTGCTGGTCGTACCGCTGCTGACCAAGCAATGGAACCCGCTGCACGCGCCGCAAGCGATGGTGATGAACAGGAATGGCAAAATCGGTGGCGCATCGGCCGGCACATTCTCGGCCTTGGCGATCGCCGGTGCCGAGGCCACCAAGTCGGCTTTCCCCGAAATCGAAGCGACTCCCAACCCGACCACCAACAATACCAACGCGACATACAATTGGTGAGAGTTGATGTAGTCGCGTGGTTGCAACAACAACCAGACCGGCAACACCGACGCGGCGAAGGCATAGACCAGCAATATCAACGTCCACACGACCACCGGTGTGAAAAAGCCATCGGTGTTTGCGGGCAACGAGATCGGCAGATAATACGCACCGAAGTAAACGGCCCCATACAAGATCAACAACCCCAGCACGCTTGGCATCAGCAGCCCGCCTCCCTTTTTGTAAACCCAGATGCCGATCACGACGGCCACCGGCATGGCGATCCAGACGCTCAATACCGACTCGGGATAGATGGCGAAAATAATCGCGATCACCAAGCCAAAGACGGCTAAGACGACCGACAGCGCCAGCGCCAAGACCGCTAAGAAGAGCACCTTGGCCCGCGGTGTAATCAAACGTCCCGCCACTTCGCCAATCGTTTGCCCTTTATTGCGAAGCGATATCACGAGCGCCGCCATGTCGTGGACACCGCCGATCAAGATCGAACCGAAGATCACCCACATTAGAGCCGGCAACCACCCCCAAAACACCGCCAAGGCGGGTCCCACGATCGGTCCAGTCCCGGCAATGCTGGTAAAGTGATGCCCAAAAATGACCGAGCGACGCGTGGGTACGAAATCGACATCGTCACGCAATTCATGGCTGGGGACGACCGCGTCCGCCGTCAATTTGAACAATCGGCGTGACAACCAACGACCATAGGTGTTGTATGCCACAACAAAGCCGACGATCGAGGCCAAGGCAACAATCAATGTGCTCATGAAAAATAAACAAGATGGGAAAGGGAGGAAGAGGAAAGTACTGCCATCGCAGGCCGGGAGCGCGTCCGAATCACGCTTCGATGGCGCCGTGGCTGCATTCGATGGCGACGTGGCCGCATTCGATGGCGACGTGGCCGCAACGGATGAAATCACAGCGACTTCCGCATCCGCAGTGGCGACGATACAGTTTTACCGCCCGTAGTATAGGACGATTGAGACCCTATAATACCGTGCCCAACTCGCAAAATCTTTCCTTTAGTGCTACGAATCAGGGAGCCACATTAGCGTGAGCGACAAAATCGAGAAGACAATTATCATTGGAAGTGGTCCTGCGGGATGGTCTGCCGCAATTTATGCAGCTCGCGCCAACCTAAATCCAGTGGTCTACGAAGGCACCGTGCGTCCCGAAATGATTCCGTTGGGCCAATTGGCTTTCACGACGGAAGTGGAAAACTTTGCCGGTTTTCCCGCCGGAAACATTCGCGCGTTCGTGGAATCGGCCGTCGACAAGGATCGACACTGGAATCTGCCGATGCCGCCCGCAGGGCACGAAAAAGATGGCCAACCGCATTACGCCGTCCAAGGCGTCGAGTTGATGGAGTTGATGAAGCAACAAGCCCTCAACTTTGGCACTCGCGTGATCGGCGATGATATCGAAAGCGTCGACTTTTCCGGCGACGTTCACGTGCTGAAACCCGCCAACGGGGAACCGGTCAAAGCGAAAACCGTGATCATCGCGACCGGAGCACGCGCCAATTACCTCGGCTTGGATACCGAAGAAGCGTACAAGAACAAGGGCGTCAGCGCGTGTGCGGTCTGTGACGGTGCGTTGCCGATCTATCGAGCCAAACCACTCGCGGTCGTTGGCGGCGGTGACTCGGCGGTCGAAGAAGCAACCTACCTCGCCAATCTAAAGAACGCTGCGACGATCTACTTGATCGTTCGCCGTGATGAGATGAGGGCTTCCAAGGTGATGCAAGATCGCGCGCTCAATCACCCCAACATCGAAATGAAGTGGAACAGTGTCGTCGACGAAGTCTACGGCGACGAGAAAATCGTCACCGGAATCAAACTGAAAAGCACCGTCGATGGTTCGATCAGCGATTTGCCCGTCGGCGGCATGTTCGTTGCGATTGGGCACACGCCCAACACCGCCTTCTTGAACAATGCTGTCGAGACCAACAGCAGCGGTTATATTCGTTGGACCAAAAGTTTCCGCACCAACACCAGCGTGAAGGGTGTTTTTGCTGCAGGCGACGTCGCTGACGATTATTATCGACAAGCGATTACGTCCGCAGGCACCGGATGCATGGCCGCCCTGGACGCCGAACGCTACCTCGCGGAACTCGAAGGGTAAGCGAACCACGCAATCACGGTCGCAGGATCGTTGGGTCCTGCGGCAACGTGAATGCAACGCGTTACCCAGCAACGCGTTACCCAGCGGCACCAAGCAACGCACCTCGCGGTGCCTCCGCCATTGCCTACCGACCTTATCTTTTTCTCCATCCCCCACCTCCCAGAAAATCTCGCCATGTCAGCAGCCGAAACAGAACAAATAGCTCTCGGAAATGAAAAAGTCCAAGCCGATCGTGAGTTACTTCGGCAGGCACAAGCCGATGGCAAGGTTCTGGGGGCTTACATTCGGTTGTCGGGGCCCGGTTGGTTGCAAAGTGCGATTACGCTGGGCGGTGGCTCGCTGGCCGGATCGTTGTTCCTCGGTGTGCTTGGCGGCTACAGCATGCTGTGGTTGCAATTGGTTGCGATTATTCTGGGCGTTGTGATGTTGTCTGCGATCAGCTACGTCACGCTGAGCACCGGGCGTCGCCCCTTCGAGGCGATCAATAGCGAAATCAACCCCGCACTCGGTTGGGGCTGGATCGTCGCCACGATCATGGCCAACATGATTTTTTGTATGCCCCAGTTCAGTCTCTGTTACGACGCGCTTGATAAAAATCTAGCGACGTTGGGGGGAGGCGATGGATTGGGCGGCGACGTGGTGACCAAGTGGGGAATCACGTTGTCGTTGTTCCTCGCGGCCGGTTTTGTCGTCTTGCTAAATACTCGGCAAGGCAAAGCGGCGAAGTTCTTTGACATTTTCCTCAAAGGCTTGATCGGCATGGTCGTGATTTGCTTTGTCGGGGTTGCCGTGCTGCTGTTTGGTAGCGGTGAGCTCGAATTTGGCACGATTTTGGCCGGTTTTATTCCCGATCTGGGCCAGTTCATCCATCCGGCGGGCGACTTGCAAGGGCTGGTCGAAGGCTTATCGCCTGAGGGTGAATCGTTTTGGACTCATAAATTAATGGGGACGCAGCGGAGCGTGATGATCTCGGCGATTGCAACGGCCGTCGGAATTAACATGACGTTCTTGTTGCCTTATTCGATGCTGGCTCGCGGTTGGGATCGCCCGTTTCGCGGACTCGCACGCTTTGACTTGTCCACCGGCATGGCGATCCCTTTTGTGCTCGTGACCAGCTGTGTCGTGATCGCTGCGGCGGCATCGTTCCATAACAAGATTGATCCGCAATTGGCATCCACCAACCTCGCCGAAATGGAACAGTCACCGACGTTTGGTGCGGTCAAATCGAGCTTGCTTGCCCGCGTCGACTTGGAACTCGGCGACGCCGCCGCGACGACCGACGAGGCAACAAAACTCGAAATGGTTGCCAAGCTACCTGAAGATGAAAAGCGAATCGCATCCGCACTGATCAAGCGGGACGCGTTCCAGTTGTCACGAACCTTGGCTCCGCTGCTGGGCGACAGTAAAGCGAAGCTCGTTTTCGGGCTCGGTGTGTTTGGCATGGGGTTCTCGACGATCATCATTTTGATGTTGATCAATGGCTACGCTTTTCAAGAATTGTCCGGCCGTCCCGGAAGCAGCGGCATGTTTGTCACCGGCGTTTTGGTTGCTGGTATCTCCGGAGCCAGTTGGGTTTGGTTATGGACCGACGATCAAACGCGATTTTGGCTGGCCATTTTCGCCAGTACGTTTGCGGTGATGTTGTTGCCGATCGCCTACATCACCTTCTTTTTGATGATGAACAGTCGCCGAATCTTGGGCGACGACAAACCAACCGGTGGCCGAATGGTGGCCTGGAATGTGATGATGCTTCTGGCGGTCGCCGGTGCCGTGGCAGCAGCAGGAACTGCGATGTACGACAAGGCGATGGACAAACAGAACCCAATTTCGTTTTATGTCGTGATTGGGATTCTAATTGTCTACTCGCTGGCGGTGGTGATCGGATTTGCGTTCCGAAAACCGACCAAGGTCGCTGCGGAATAGCGTGGTAGTCCGGGCGTTCGAATCGGACGCCAATCTCCCCTTTGTAAAAGCTTCAAATCAAAAGGATTGACGATGCAAGACAACTGGATTCGTGTCGCTGAGGCTCGCAAAGCCGAGGCGGCAGGCCGTGATTGTGAAGTTCGCGGCTGGGTTCGCACACGTCGCGACAGCAAAGGGGGCTTCAGCTTTATTGAAGTCAACGATGGCAGCTGCCTTGGCAATATCCAAGTCGTTGCCCCAGGGGAACTGGACAACTACGCTGACGAAGTCCAAAAACTAACGGCGGGCTGCAGCGTTGTGGTGGCGGGAAAGTTGGTTGAGTCGCCTGCCAAAGGTCAAGCCACCGAACTGCAAGCGACTTCGCTGCGAGTGCTCGGTTGGGCCGATCCCGAGTCCTACCCGCTGCAGAAGAAACGGCACTCGTTCGAAAAACTTCGTGAGTGGGCACATCTGAGGACTCGCACCAACACGCTCAGCGCCGTGATGCGTACTCGGAATCAAATCAGCCAATCGATTCATCACTTCTTTCACGAAAACGGCTTCTTCTACACTCACACACCGATCATCACGGCGAGTGATTGCGAAGGTGCTGGCGAGATGTTTCGTGTCACGACGCTCGATTTGGACATGCTGGCCAAATCCGGCGGCCCGGTGAAATTTGAGTACGACTTTTTCGAAAAACCAGCTTATTTGACCGTTAGCGGGCAACTCAATGGCGAAACCTACGCCACCGCACTTGGTCGTATCTACACGTTCGGACCGACGTTCCGCGCCGAAAACAGTAACACCAGCCGGCATCTTGCCGAGTTTTGGATGGTCGAGCCCGAAGCCGCCTTCTTTGACTTGGCCGATGACATGCGTTTGGCCGAAGATTTCTTGAAGCGAATCTTCACCGATTGCTTGAATCACTGCGACGAAGACATGCAGTTCTTTAACGAGCGTATTCAGCCGGGCGTGATCGACCAAATTCGCTCGGTCGTCGAACGTCCGTTCGCTCACATGACCTATACCGAAGCGATCAAGATTCTCGAAACCTGCGACGCCAAATTTGACTACCCGATTTCCTGGGGCACCGATTTGCAAGCCGAACACGAGCGTTATTTGACCGAAGTTCATGTCAAAGGCCCTGTCATCCTGACCGACTATCCGTCGTCGATCAAACCGTTTTATATGCGGGTCAGCGATGATGGAAAAACGGTCGCTGCGATGGATGTGCTTGTGCCCGGCGTTGGTGAAATCATCGGTGGCAGCCAACGCGAAGAGCGACTTGATGTATTGACGTCGCGAATGGCCGCAGCGGGATTGAACGAAGAAGATTACTGGTGGTACATCGACTTGCGCCGCTTCGGCACGGTGCCGCATGCGGGTTTTGGACTCGGGCTCGAACGAGCGGTCCAGTACGTCACCGGAATGGCCAACATTCGCGACGTGATTCCGTTCCCCCGCACCCCCGGCAACGCTGACTTTTAATGAGCACCGGCCGATTGGCACCGTCCCCGACCGGAGCTCAGCATTTAGGAAATGCTCGTACCTATTTGCTCGCCTACTGGTCAGCTCGCAGCACGGGGAAAAAGTTAATCCTGCGAATCGAGGACATCGATTCGCCGCGTGTCAAATCGTGGGCGATCCAGCAAGCGATCGAGGATTTGCGGTGGTTGGGAATCGATTGGGACGAAGGGCCCGATGTCGGCGGTCCACATTCGCCGTACATCCAAACCGAACGTCAATCGTTATACGCCGACGCACTCGAGCGACTGATCGCAGACAATCTCGTCTTTCCTTGCACTTGTTCGCGACAAGACATCGCCGATGCAGGTTCGGCACCCCATTTCGAGCACGAGGGAAACATCTATCCTGGCATCTGTGCGAGTTGGCAGAACGGCGATCCGCTGCCCGAGGCGGGCACATTTTCTTGGCGATTCCGCGTCAAAGATCGCGAGCTTGACATCGACGACCTTGTGCTCGGAAAGCAGAATTGCAATCCCGCCGCGCATCTTGGCGCGTTCCCGATCACGCAAAAAAATGGCAGCTATTCTTATCATCTCGCCTGTGTCGTGGACGATGCCGCGATGGGAGTGACCGAGGTGGTGCGAGGCGACGATTTGCTGCCCAGTGCGTTTCGGCATCTCGAGCTCGCCGAGGCACTCAAGCTACCTCGTTCGCACTACGCTCACGTTCCTTTAATCAAAGGCCCCGATGGCCGCCGCTTGGCCAAACGTCACGGCGACACGCGATTGAGTCTGTATCGCGAACAAGGCGTCGATCCGGAGACGATCGTCGGCTGGGCCGCGCACTCCGCCGGTTTAACCGAGACTGCAGCGGAGCGGAGTGCCGCCGACGTGATCCCGCTGTTTTCATGGTCAAAAATCAATCGCAACTCAATCATCGTCCACGAGTCGGAAACCGCAGCCTGGATCCGCAGTTAAAACGCCGATCCGAATCAATCGACTACGGCAACTCGTGACAACGGATTCATTAATCTGTGGCACTTGGCCATGCATTCCAATTCGCAAGCGGGCCGAATGCTGAGAACGACAAGGCAAACCCGCTGCGGTGCAAAACGATCTGCCAAAGTCGCTGCCCCAATCACCATCAGGCCGCATCCACGCCCAATCGGTCGAAAGACTTGCCGCGTTTTTCCGTGCCAACATTCGTGGCTATCCGGTCAAGCATTTGCCAATCGCCTTCATGCGACATCGCCACAAACTCCACTCCAGCCGCAATTGCGGGGACAGCAACCTCGCCGCCGCAAGACGAAGGTTGGCAATGCCCCCCTCAGTCGCTAGTTTTCCATAGCACGTGTTAGACCAACGAACGAATGTACGCTCGCAATGCTGGAGACGCTAGAAATATAAGCACGCAGCAATTGACGACCACCGAAACCCAAAACCCCGCTTGAAATGACTGCTTGACGGTCTTGTGCCGAAACACCTGCTGAGCGATGAGCGCTCCGGGCCAACCGCCAATGACTCCGAGATACAGTAGCGTATTTTCTGGCGTGCGGCTGCGACGGTGGATCGCTGCGACTTTGTCCATCCAATAGGCGATGAACGCGATCACGCTCATCGTCGCATACAAACCTGCAACGTAAAAAGGCAATTTGCCATCGATTGTTAATGCTGCCAAGGCCAGCAGAAAAGAAATCGCGATCACAATCTGAATGGGAATGAGCGTTGGCTTAACGAGCGGTTCTCCCTCGAACACCACTCTGGTGGCTTGACCGCGACCATCCGGTCCAACCGATTGCTCGAAAGTAACAACGTCTAATTCGGCTGGGCGACGAGACCGATGGACGAACGATTTGATATGAACAAACAATTCGTCTCCACCGCCATCCGGTGCAATGAACCCGAAACCTCGATCATCCTTCCAAGTCACTAACTTGCCAGCTATTCGCATGCGTCACCCTCAGTTGACTTCGTTGGTGAACGGGATCACCCAAAACACTCGGACTACCTGCACTTTTCTTTCCGTTTTTCCGTCACCTAGTCCCATCGCCAGGCACACAGACATAACACTTTACTGGAGCGTTGAAGTCAACCTCGGTCGGACAACCATTGAAAACGCTATGATTGCTTGACGGTGACCGACTTCAATCGGCGAAGGCTGGCGATTCATACTGCGTCGATCGAGCAAAATGTGGTTGATCGTACGCAATTTCATCTATCGGATGTCACCGTCGGCCCTCTGCAACTAAAACGCACGGACGCTTGCCGCCAATCCACACCGGCCGGTAGCTCACATGTCTGTTGCCGCAAATAACAGCGGCGGACCGGGCGATACCTTCGCATCAAATCCACACCCCCTGGGACGCCCCGCTAGGGTCTAAAACAATCTTCCGATGTCGCATCCCCCTTCGCACCGTGATGCAGCGTCCCGACTCAATCGTGTAAGAGGTCATGCGGCGTTCAAGCATAGATGTCGCAACCACTTGCTTCCCCCGCCTAGGCATGCTGGGGAGGATCGGAAATCGAGGCTTCAGCGAGGTTTTCGTTCCCGGGCGAGTGACACTGAACCTGCACATTGCCATCGCTAACACGTCGACGCCCCACCGGTGGACTTGCTCTGCTCGTTCAGACCTCCCCCCAAGACAAGTTTCTCAAGGGGGAAAGCCCGTAAAGCGACGAACCGCGAACGAGTTGAATGCCACACGACCGCTTAAGTAACGGTGGCAGGCATTCAGAAGCGACACCCACAAATCGATCCCAAAGGTCACGGCGAAAGGGATCAACCGCAGTTCGCTCCAATCCTTGCGATGGCTGAAGTTTTTCCCCAAGATCCGATCGTCACCCCTCAAGATAGAAGGAAGGTTACAACGCACCGGAATGCATCGTTCTTCTCGGGCGGCCCTCCGTCCTTAGAGTGTCCTTCCTCCTAGCTCGCATCCGGATCCGGTGGATCCGTCACAGGCGAGTCTCAAGTGCTAAGCCTGTACGAACATTGCATCGGTATCTAACAACGTTGCGTCGGCAATGGTGATGGCGTAGACCGCCATCGACGCAGTCGCAATCACTTCGAGGATCTGCTCATTATCGAGGTCTTGCCTCCGCAGACTGGCGAAATCCTCGTCGGTCAGTTCATGCGGTCCGGTGGCGCACTTGACCGCAAATTGGATGATGACCCGAATGCGATCGGGGAGTTCTTCGCTGAGCCCTTCCATCACCGCTCGAATCGTGCTGTCCTCGACTCCCAGAATTCGGCAACACGCGGTGTGCGCGTCCTTGCAATATTTGCACTGACGTTCCACGGCGATGGCGACAAAGATCAGTTCCTTGATGGACCTGGGAAGAGATCCCTCCAGCAGAATATGTTTGGCAAGTGCCCAGGTGCTGGCCAACATCCCTGGCGAAGTTCCCTGGACGCGGATGAAATTCGGCACCTCGGGAAACCCCATTCCGTGCTGAAAGTCGCGGTAGACCTGCCCGACCTCTTGCGGTGCGTCAGCCTCTTGCCTCAGTGGGAAGCGTTGCATAGTGGATCACCCCTTGTCGCCAGCAGCCTAGGATCGCGGAAAAAATCAGGCGTTGAGTGTTGGCATTGCCGAAGTCGCCATACCCTACTGACTAAAATTCTACCTTCACCACTCGCGGTCCGATAGTTGTAAGCGGTGCGAGAAAACAAGCATTTTCTCGCGGTACTGAATCCATCCCCGTGGCCCACCACCGTTTTCATTGGTGTGACCGAACTTCGCTGCCCTACAAAGAAGTGTTCGCCACTCAGAAAGGAGTCCAGTACAAATGGCACGCTTTATGGGTTGGATTGGTGGCTCACGTACGATGCGTTACCTTGCTCACGCTCACACCCGAGAGATGATCGCGAGCATGGTGTCGAGCGGTGTGAGGCAATCCCCCCCCCAGTGCATCAACTGATTTATCGCGTCATCCTCCTAGTGCAAATGGACCCTCTACCTGTAATTGGGCCTCCACGGATCGACGCTCCATTGGACCGGATACTTCTGGACCCTCCGCTCGAACGCCAAGCAGGGCCGGTTCCCACCGGCCACCGGCATTGAATATTCGCTGCCGTTACTTACAAATGAAGGCCGACCGGGATGACCGGTTTTGTCGTTCTCGCATCGGGAACAGCCGGTAGGAACCGGCCCTACCGTTGCTTTTCATTCTTAATCCTAATCTTACTCTTAATCCTAATTTCCTCCGGTTCAACCCGGTCCAACAGAGCTTGCGCGGACGGGATTAAGATTAAGAGTATGGAATTGCCCACGAAAAGTTGACAGTGGGCCGGTCTTAACGGGAAGGTAAATGGTGCCTCCTGTGGATCAGGATTCACCGACGAATAACGGTTCTTCGATGGATTGCTCAAAGTCGATCGGACTCT